>JAMPDR010000009.1 GCA_023665555.1 Ruminococcus sp. | reverse complement strand
GCTTTTCTCCCGCAAAGATAGATAGTAACTATTTTATAGATTGTTATTATAATAAATATCTAACTGTCAGATACAATTTAATTTCGCGGACTAATGATTTAAAGTTAATTACTGATTTAATTCGCGACCTTAATTCCTCACTCCTCACTCCTAATTCCTAATTATTTCCGCTTCTATCTGCTTGTTTTTTTATTTCACCAAGTGTATAATAATCTAATACAGACAAAAACTAACCATAAGAAAGAAGGTGCTTTATGTCAGAAGAAATCAAGGTTACTCAGATCACCACGTTAAAACAAATGCTGACGCTGAACGCTCAGCGATATTCACTGCGTAAGGCCTTTCTTTATAAGGATGAAAGCGGTGACATCGGGCACATATCCTATCGCAAATTCGGCAGACATGTAAAATATTTCGGAACTGCCCTCTTGCAAGAACTCGGTTTAAGCGGCAAAAAAATTGCTGTCTGCTCAAAGAACAGCTATAAATGGTGCGTGACTTATTTTGCGGTTTGCGGTTCAGGTAATGTTGTTGTTCCGCTTGACCGCGAAATGATGATTGAAGAAATCATAAACGTTTTCCGTTTTGCCGAAATTGACGCTGTTGTTGCAGATTCAAAGGTATACGGCAAACTGCTTCAAAATCGTGAGCAACTACCCGATGGTTTAATTATTATCTGCACCGAAAACACAAATGATGAAAATGCTCTCAGCTTTGACGAACTTTGTGACAAAGGCAAAGAACTTACCGACAGCGGCTGTGATGCTTATGATAACGCTGAAATTGATCCTGATAAGCTTGCTGTGCTGCTTTTCACTTCGGGAACAACAGGCATGGCGAAAGGTGTCATGCTTTCCAACAGGAACATTTGCTCAGATTTAATGAGTGTCTGCACACGCGTTGATTTGAACTATGACGATTCAACGTTGTGCATTCTTCCCCTGCACCACGCTTACCAGGCAATCGTTATGCTTATGGTGATTTATATCGGAGGCTCTGTCGGCTTTTGCGAGGGCATCCGCCACATATCGGAAGATTTGAATTTCTATAAGCCGACTGTTTTCGTATCTGTTCCGCTGATACTGGAAAAAATGCGCAGTAAAATTGTGAGTAAACTTAGTGAACAAACAGGCATCAAAAAGGCTTTCACTGTCGGCAAGGCATCATCACTGCTTGCAAAAATCGGCAGCAACGAAGTCAAAAGAAGAATCTACTCGCAGGTACATGCAGCATTTGGTGGCAGACTGCGCATGATAATAGTCGGCGGTGCGGCAATGAGTGCGGAAGTTGCACTTGACTATCAGGCTTTCGGATTTCCTGTTATCATCGGCTACGGTCTGACTGAATGTTCACCAATTGTAATATGCAACGGCTCGGACTCCCCTATGGCTGACGGAATCGGCAAGCCGCTTGACAGCGTAAAAGCATTTATTGATAAGCCTGACGAGGACGGTATCGGCGAAATTGTTGTGAGCGGTCCTATGGTCATGCTCGGCTATTACAAAGACGAAAAGGAAACTGAAAAAGTCTTTCGCGAAGGCTGGCTTTATACAGGCGACCTCGGCTATATTGACAGCGAAAAAAACTATCACATAACAGGAAGAAGCAAGAATGTCATCGTTGCCAAAAACGGCAAAAACGTATATCCCGAAGAGTTGGAGTATTACCTGAACAATGAGCCGTTGGTTCTGGAATCATTGATTTTTGCCGACAGCACAAACGATGAAAGCGTAACTGCGGAGGTTGTTCCGGATGAGCAGGCAATCAAAGACGAACTGAAAAAAGATAAGCTGAACAAAACCGACATTCATGATGCCATTGTTTCAGTAATAAGGCGCATTAACCGCAAACTGCCGTCATATAAAAACATCAGGAATATCCACATTCGCGATAAGGAATTTGATAAGACTCCTTCGCAGAAGATTAAGAGAGGGGAAGATAATGCATAATTCGTAATGCGTAATGCGTAATGCGTAATTGCGGGGTAGATTGTGCTTATCGTAAGTAATAGTCCGCAGAGGAAGATAATCAAATAATTGTGCTTTTTTTATAAAATATACATCTTCGTAGGGAAGTCGCGATTAATCGTGTGATGATTTTTTATTTGACAAAACCTAACAAAGATGGTATAACTAAATTACAGTCATGTTAAATGGCTGTCCTGACGGGTACTGTATATAACGGTAGGCGGTTCTCCCAATCAAGGGAGGTGATAAAACAATGGTTACATTTGAAATGCTCATTGCATTTACAGTGATGATTGTTAATCTTATCACACTTTGCTACTTAGTTTTTAACAGAAAGTAACGACTTAAAAAAGTCGGAACATCAGCATAAAAATTAAGTAACACCGCCATCGACCAAAATTGCGGTGTTACTTAGTTAATATCCAATCTTGGGAGAACCGCTTATCGCAGTACCCTCTTGTATTATTAGTATATACTTTTATCATCACTTTGTCAAGTACGGAATGATATTATCAGATAAAGATTACAAATCAGCCGCAAACAAAGTGAGCCTTCCTCTGCGGACTATTACTTACGATAAGTACAATCTACCCCCCAATTACGAATTACGCATTAAGTATTAACCTCCCCTTCACATTGTTAACATATAATTTATTATTATTTTAAGTGGCTTTTAATTAACTGCGTTATAAATATATCAAACGTTAACTTCATGATTTTATGAAGTTTCATTTTATGCTTTTTAGGTGAGTGAATGTTCGCTCGCTGTTGATTTGTTGTGAAGTATCGGTGAATCATCACTCACTTATATGTGCAAGTTGTACATTTTTCAATGCTTAACAGAAGAATAATTATATTAAAAGTGTATGGACTTTGCGAAAAAAGTGTTGTATCATTAACATGTTATTAAAATTAAGACACGGTGTTAGATTTTTCGTTTATCACATATTTTAATAGCTTTCAGAAAATAAATTTCACTGAAATCAGTATCATGGAGAAAGGGAGTTATACTGATGAGAATCACAAAAAGAGAACACTTCGGAATTCAGCGCAAAATGGTTTCACACATCACAACCGAATCATGGCGCAAAATTCCCCACGTTACATATATGTACGAGCCTGATGTGACCGCTTTCCTTGAAGAATATAAAAAACTCAACGAGGGCAGAACCAAGGAAGATAAAATCACCATCAACACGCTCATGCTCAAAACTATTTGTGAGGGTCTTAAAGCCGCTCCAATCATGAATTCACATCTTGATTTCAATCGTGATTTCGTAACCGGTAAAATTGACACATTCGACAACATCAACATTTCAATGCCGACCATTCTTCCCAACGGAGAGATGATGACAATCAATCTTCGCGATTTCGGCGCAAGAAGCCTTGAAGATATGACGGCATACATAGACGACGTCAGACGCAGAGCGAAAAAGACCAATCTCACCGAGGCGATGTACTCCGTTTCATTTGACAACACAATTAAAGGTCTTAAAAGCGGTCATATTCTCCGCACAGTCATGAAACTTGTTGGTGCTAACTTCGGTCACTGCAAAATTGATCATCTTCACGGCAAGGAAAAGAAAGCATATGAAGCTATTCCTGAAACCGAAAGGCTTACAATAAAAGACCTCGAACAAGGTACAGTCACCATTTCCAACATCGGTTCAACCTATCGCAACCAGCACGGTGCAATTGCTCTTCTTGATATCGTACCTCCGCAGGTTACGGCATTCGGCATTGGTGCTGTTCAAAGCAAGCCTATCGTTGTGAACGTTAACGGCAAGGAAGAGGTTGCAATCCGCAAGATTCTTCCCATCTGCATTGCATTTGACCACAGAGCCTTGGACTTCGGCGACACAATTCCTTTCCTTGAAAGACTTGACGAAATTTTTGAAGAGCCATCAGTCATACATTCATGGGTAAACTTTGACAAAAAGACACAAATCAACATGACTGAACAAGGCTTAAAACAAGCTTGATTTCTTCTTCCCCCTTTCTTATAAATCTTTTCTTACGGCAAAAGCGACTGTCAAACGGCAGTCGCTTTTGTCATTACATTCTGACAAACATGTTTATATTTTACAGCGTTTTGGTGCTTTGTGCTTGCACACGGCTCATATTGCGGGGAAGATTGTGCCTATTGGAAGATTCAGTCCGCAGAGGGAAAAACCCAAATGATTGTACATTAAAGATACATCTTCGTAGGGACGCCGCTTGCTGCGTCCGCAAAACCTTGCCTATTGTACATATTTAAATTAAAAATGTACAACTCCATGTGGGCGACATGAACAACATATATCATAAAAGATAGATATACAAATTTTTTAATCTGTCAGCGGACGCAGCAAGCGGCGTCCCTACGAAATCATATCAGCCTTCCTCTGCGGAAGATATCTTCCGACAGGCACAACCTACCCCGCAATTACGCATTACGAATTACGCATTAAGCAAAAAATCCTCCCGATGAAAGGAGGATTTTTTCTTATTCGTGTTTTCCGCTGAAAATGTTCTGTGACTTGTCGGTTATCAGCATGCGCCCTGCAAAGGTGTATGCCAATCTGATAAAATGCCGCCTTGATATATCACCGGGGTCGTGAAGCCAGTTTGAAAGCATTCCGCAATATCCACTTGAAACATAGTTGTAAAAGCAATCGTAAGTTCCCCTTGACTCGGTTTTGTGATACTGCTTGAAATATTCAAAAAAGAAATTGCTGAACGCTGCGTTGAATCGCTTTGTGAATGACGTTGAATAGGTTGAGTCAAGCAGCATAAGAGTTGTTTCTCTTCTCCCGATAAGGTAATCAGTGAGATTTTGTATAATCGTCAGAATGTTGTCTGGATAGCCGATTTCGCGAAATTCGCCGAACATGGCTGTGATTTCATTGATCATATTATCCTCGATATCCTGAATGAGTGCGTTTATGTCCGAATAGTGAAAATAAAACGCATTTCGGCTCAGTTCTGCACGCTCACAAATTTGCTTAACGCTTATCTTGTTGAGCGGTACTTCTTTCGCAATTGAAACAAGGCTCATTTCAAATGCTTTCTTTGTTTTTTTTACGCAACTGTATTCTTTTTGTGTTGCCATATATAATCACCTCATAAGCCGCCGAACAGCTGAAAGAACTCTTGTGTTAAATGCGAGCAAAATAATCTATCTTTATTCATATTACATAATATCACTTTTGTGACATTGTGTCAAATGTTTTTCAAATTAAATTAATGTAAATATATCCGAAAGGAGAAATCAAAATAATATTTACCCATTGCACATCATTAAACCGTTTTTTCTGCACAAAAAAACAAAAAATTACTTCATCCTATTGACAAGTGCGTTTTAAAATGATATTTTATATGCATAGAATATCAATGCATTAAGTTTCTATGTAAGGTTTTAAAAAAAGGAGCAAACTATTATGAACATTAAAAAAGAACTTTCAAAAGGCAGCAGTTCACTTCTCGTTCTATCAGTTATTGCTGAGGGTGACAAGTATGGCTATCAAATCATCAAAGAAATTGAAATCAAATCAGAGTTCGTTTTCTCGTTCAAGGAAGGTACGCTTTATCCGATTCTGCATACCTTTGAAAAAGACGGTTATCTCAAATCATACTGGGAAGAAACCGATTCTGCAAGAAAGAGAAAATATTATCATATAACAAAAAAAGGACTTAAGCTGCTCGATCAAAGTAAGGAGGAATGGACTTCTTATTCAGACGCTGTCAACAAAGTCCTTTCCGGAGGTGTTTCCCATGCAGCTACCTGAATTTGTTTCTGAATATCTTGAAAAGGCAGTACCGACAACAATATCGGAAAAGCGACACAAAAAGCTGTCAGACGAGTTGAAATGCCACATTATGGACAAAGCCGAACACTATATGGAAATCGGCTATTCCGAAAAAGAGAGTTACAAAAAATCTGTTGCAGAAATGGGCGACGGCGAAAAAGTGCGTGAACAGTTCAATAAGATTTACGGTGAAAAGAAAAGCCATGTTATAATTTTCGCAGTTGTTTTTATGCTGATTCATATATTGATTTGGAAAAGTGAGTATTTTTACTATGTAACATCTTTCGGCACTATCGATTGGATTTTTGTCGGCACGTTATATGCAGTCGCACTCACAAGTATCATCGCAGTCGCTTATAAGTTCAGACGAAAATACACTCTGCTTGCAATCAGTACCACCTTGCTCATGCTTATTGTCTTGCCGCATGAAAGCTTATTCAAACCTGTTGGGTTTACTCTTACTGAAAGCATAAAATATATCATTGGGTTATTCAGTGAAAAAACAATATATATCACATCTACTTTTACGGCTCTTCTCGCTTTTATCATTAAGATATCTATTTTTGCCACATGTGTTTACCTATTCAGAAAAATCGATCACAACAAACCGAAACGTATCTTGAAGATAAAATTTAATGAAAAGGCTTATTACCTTGCAGTTGCTGCTTTTGCTGTTACTTCAGTATGCACCTGCATACTTAGTATCAATCTTATGTCTGAAAATTACAAGCTTTATACAGCATCTGATTACAGCCTTACATTTTGTGAAATCGAGTCAGAAATACACGATAAAATCGACAGAAAACATTTAAGAAAAGCATTTGAGCGAATAACTCAATACACAACATTTTCAATGGCAGACGAATTTCTTCGTGCTGAAGGCTTTGTTATGTATGACGAACTTTATAATGCTCAAAAAAATGAAGCAAATGGAGATTACTATGATTATGACTTTGAAATCATACAAAGCAAAAACAACGCTGTGGTTTATGTAAACTCATTAAAAGACATCAAATATATAGATCACTACATAGTAATTTCCAAAGAAAATAATAAAGATGATACAATAAAATATAAGCACGCAAGTTTTCCTGACAGTTTATCAAGTCGATGGATTCTCCCTGACAATAAAATTCAATATGCTGACGATGTTTTTTCGTCTTTAAAAAAAGGCGACAAAAAAAGTGATGTCCTAAAGAAATTTGAAAAATCTGATGCTATTTTGACATCTGTAACGGTTGAGTATTTTTCAGTAAAACCGGTTGAGAAATACGTTTATGTTGTAAACGGTTTAATTGGAGAAGATTGGTTTGGCTTTGGTTTTATTTTTGAAGATGACAAGCTGATACAATATGAATCAATCAAAAATGAAGAACTTGAGGATACAGGTTTTACAATTAAAGAATACATTAATTACAAACTGTCAGAGTATATCAGTAATAACACATCGAGATAGCAAAAATCCACCTCACGAAAAATGAGGTGGATTATCTTTTTTCAATGCGGGTGATAGCTTACATTCTGCACTTACCTTCCCCGCATCATACCCGTGGGCAAGCACCAAGTAAGCTATAGCTATTATTTCCTTTTTCAAAAGAAAATAATAAATGAATCATTCGCCTACTGTTACTCTCCAGCCGTACGGATCGTCTTTCTTGCCCCACTGGATGCCTGTGAGTTCATCATAGAGTTTCTGTGTAAGTTCACCGATTCCGCCGTCGCCGATGTTCATAACATCATCAACATAGCGAAGCTTGTTAACGGGTGAAACAACTGCTGCTGTACCTGTTCCGAAAACTTCTTCAAGTGAGCCGTCTTTTGCAGCTGCAACAAGTTCTTCAACAGATACTTTTCTTTCCTCAACCTCATAGCCCCAATCCTTGCAAACGTGGATGATTGAGTTACGTGTGATACCCGGAAGAATGCTGCCGTTGAGCATCGGAGTGACAACCTTGCCTGCGATTTTGAAGAAGATGTTCATTGAGCCAACTTCTTCGATATATTTTCTTTCAACACCGTCAAGCCAGAGAACCTGTGCATAACCGCTGTCATGTGCTTTTACCTGTGCGATAAGGCTTGCTGCATAGTTACCGCCTGTTTTTGCAAAACCCATGCCGCCTTTTACTGCGCGAACATATTCATCTTCAATCCAAATTCCAACAGGTTCAAGTCCGCTTTCATAATAAGCGCCTGACGGTGAAAGAATAATCATGAACAAATATGTCTTTGACGGAGCAACTCCGAGGAATTCATCTGTTGCGATGATGAACGGACGAATGTAAAGCGATGTACCCGGGTCTGTCGGCACCCAATCTCTGTCAACGTCAACGAGAGCCTTAACAGCTTCAACATAGTCGTTTTCGTCAACCTGCGGAATACAAAGTCTTTCGTTTGTCTGATTGGTTCTCTTTGCGTTCATATCGGGGCGGAAAAGATAAACCTTACCGTCGTCACCCTTGTAAGCCTTAAGACCCTCAAACATTTCCTGACCGTAATGGAAAACCATTGCGCTCGGTGCGATTGAAATGTCACCGTAAGGAACGATTCTTGCATCATGCCAACCCTTACCCTCGGTATAATTCATGATAAACATGTGGTCAGTGAAGATATGACCGAAGCCGAGAGCCTGACCTTTTGCCGGCTTTTCTTTCGGTGTTGTTGTCTTTGTGATTTTGATTTCCATTTTAAGACACTTCTTTCTGTTATTAAATTATGGATGATACCTTTATGGTATCACCTAATAAAATTCTTACTTTATATGATATAACGGTTCCTCGAACTTGTCAAGCAACTTATAACATTTTTTTGAATAAATGGTACTTGCGTACGGCTATGATGCGGGGAAGATTGTGATTATCGTAAGATTCAGTCCGCAGGTGCTTGCGTACGGCTATGATGCGGGGAAGATTGTGATTATCGTAAGATTCAGTCCGCAGGTGCTTGCGCACGGCTCATATTGCGGGGAAGATTATACATAAGGTAAGATACAGTCCGCATAGGAATAATATACAATCTCGTAGGGGTGCGGGTGTCAAGTGGACACCTTTGGATGCAGTCCAAAAGCACCAACCGAGGCGACAGCCGAGAAACTCCCCGTGTGGGCGACCTGAAATCTTACCGCTTGTACTGAATTTAAGTTGAAAGCATGAGGTTGACACTGTAGGGACGCCGCTTGCTGCGTCCGCCTGCGGATTTCAAATGATATATCTATATTAATATAATGCATTTTGTTAGTGCTGTTCTCGGTCGACCACATGGGATCGACCCTACATGGTTGTACATTTTAATTTAAACGTACACAATAGGCAAGGTTTTCGGACGCAGCAAGCGGCGGCCATACGAAGATGTATATTTATTTCCAAAATGTACAATCATTTGGATTTCTTCCTCTGCGGACGATATCTTCCGACAGGCACAACCTTCCCCGCAATTACGCATTACGCATTACGAATTAAGCATTAAATAAATCTTACTCACTAACAAATCTTCCTGCCGACTCAACAAGGCTTATGCCGAGATTCATACTGTATCGCTGAAGCAACTTGTGCGCATCGCTCTCAGAAAGTCCTCTGCTGCTCATGATTTTACGCTTGGCACTTTCAATGATTTCGGTGTCCTCCGCCGAGCGTACCTTTTTTGCTGTTGTTTTTGCAGCAAACACCTGAGATGTTTCCTCTGCCACAGAGCGCACCGTTTCAACAAATTCCAACCGATTAACAGGCAGATTGATTGGTGTGATGTTGCTGACATAATAAGGGAACGGCTGATTTGACGATAAAAGCAAAATCATGTCCCAGCTATCGGGTATTTCTTTTGCAAGATAGATTGAGGGAATATCTTTAAGCGGACCGCAAATGAGCACCGCGTTATCAATATCTGATTGGATAGCCATGACCTCGCTGCCGCTTTTGCAAAACTGTTCAACGGCAATATGCCCTTGACTGAGAATCTTTTCAATTGTGCCTGACAGTTTTTGACTTGCAGCTGCAACGATTACGTATCTCAACTCATTCCCTCCCAATATATTCAGATTAACCTGTTGATTTGAGTCAAAGCCTTGCTTAATTAGGAATTAGGAGTGAGGAATTAGGAGTTATGGTCGCGAGGAAAATGGCAACAATTTTTTATCATTTAGCCGCGAAAAAACAACGAGATTCTTCGGTTAGATATTTATTATAATAATCTATAAAATAGTTACTATTTATCTTTGCGGTTGAAAAGCTGACGCAGGCAGTCGCTTACCCGCGACCTTCGTTCCTCACTCCTAATTCCTAATTCCTCATTCTTTTACGCTGACCCAAAGCTTATAAATTGCTATCATTTATAAAAAGCAATAAAAAACAACAAAGCACATCGCATTTAACGATGTGCTCAGAGAACAAGATTCGATTAATCAGCAAAGCCTGATTCAACAAGCTTTACAAGTTCCTCTACTGCTGTTTCTTCATCAGGACCGCCTGCAATGATACGGATATCTGTTCCGCCCATGATACCGAGCGACAGCACACCGAGAAGGCTCTTAGCATTTACTCGTCTTTCTTCTTTTTCAACCCAGATTGATGACTTGAATTCATTAGCTTTCTGAATGAAAAATGTTGCAGGACGAGCATGAAGTCCTACCTGATTCTGAACTTTAACATCTTTTACAAACATACTTATATCTCCCACACACAAAAATATATTTATTCGATATTGCTTATTATACCACAAAACAAAACTACGTCAAGCGGTTAAGATTCATTTTGTTTGCAAGCCTAAATGTTGACGGAAAACGAACTTAAAATTTGTGCAATTTCACCACATTTAAATGAAACTTCAAGGCAGTATGCACAAGAATAATGCGTAATTCGTAATGCTTAATGCGTAATTGCGGGGATGATTATGCACAAAGTAAGATATCGTCCGCAAAGGAAGAAAGCAGTAATTTGTAGTACATTGTACCACTTAAAACTTTACTTTTTAAGAAAAATAAAATAGCAATGTACCCCACTTAAAAGATAGTGCAGACGGTTAGATTGTAAACTCCTTCCGTCAAAAATGCTTCGCATTTTCGCCACCTTCCTCTGAGAGGAAGACTTCTTGGCTACCGCCGAGCAATTCATTAACTTAAGTCAAAAGACGGATTTTCAACATTTTCATGCGAAAAAGAAACCATTTTGTAGGGCGCGCCCCTATACGTTTATTCTTATGCAGCAATAATTTTTCAAGTTAATGACATTGCCTACGAAGCAAGCTTCCTCTGCGGACTATTGCTTTACGACAAGTACAATCTCCCCCGCAATTACGCATTACGAATTACGCATTACGAATTTATTTAAAAACTCAACATCCTGCTTCGACAGTTCTGCCCTTTCTATCATATCAGGCCGCTTCAAAAAGGTTCGTTCGATTGCCTTTTCACGTCTGAATTTTTCAATGTTGGCATGGTGACCCGAAAGCAATACTTCAGGCACTACCCTATCATGCCATTTAACAGGTCGTGTATACTGCGGATATTCGAGCAAGCCGCTGAAGTGGCTTTCATCTGTAAAGCAAGCTTCATCCGAAAGCACACCCGGCAACATTCTTGACACGCTGTCAGCAACAATAAGTGCAGGAAGTTCACCGCCTGTGAGCACATAATCGCCGACAGATATTTCCTCGTCAACAATTTCTTCAATGATTCTTTCGTCGATACCCTCATAGTGTCCGCAGAGCAAGGCAATGTTTTTCATTTGCGAAAGTTCTTTCACCTTTTCCTGCGTCAGGGTTTTCCCTTGCGGTGACATATATATCAAATGCGGGCGCTCGCCTATTTCATCACAAAGTGACATGAAGCAATCATAGATAGGCTGCACCTGCATTATCATACCCATTCCGCCGCCGTAAGGTGAATCGTCAACACGTCTGTGTTTGTCCGTCGAATAATCGCGTATCTGACGGCAATGAATTTCAACGAGTCCGTTATTCCTTGCTCTGCCGATTATGCTTTCGGAAAGCACTGATTCACACATTTCGGAGAACAGTGTCAATATATCAATCCTCATCATCAAAAATTCCTTTCAGGGGTCTGATTTTAATTATGCCCATTTCAACATCTGTATCAATAACAACCTGCTTTATGGCAGGAATGAGATATTCCCTGCCGTTTTCATCGGTGATATGCCAAACATCGTTTGCGCCTGTTTCGCTCACATCGGTCAGTATGCCGTATTTGATTGTTTCATCATCAGCGTCAACAACAGTACAGTCAATGAGGTCTTGAATGAAATAATCGCCTTTGGGCAACTTGGCATCTTTTCTGTTCATGAAAAGAACCTTGTTTCTGAGTTTTTGCGCCTTTTCAACTGTATCAATACCATCAAGCATAAGTATAACAATATTGCCGTGAGGACGGCAAGACTTAACAGATATGCTGTTTTCGCCGTTCTTATCAAAATAAAGCGTTTTGAACTTTTTCATAAACTCAGGACTGTCACACCACGGTTGAACCCTGACTTCGCCTTTGATTCCGTGAGTGCTGACGATTTGACCGATTTCAAGATACTTTTTTAACATATTGCTCATTCCTTTATAAAGTCCGATTTTCAGAACTTCGATTATATAATTTTGTAGAAAAATAAGGCAGACAATGCGGTCTGCCCTTTGTTATGCTGATTAAGTTGATTATTTTACAAGAGGTTCAACAGTTTCACCGACATCATCTTTAAAAATTTGAGCGAGGAATTTGTAAAGATAGTTCCACATATCAACAAGAACAACTTGAATTTTATCAAAAATATCTTTCATAACCTTTTCCTCCTTTTATCATGTTGGTAATATTATACACTATCTTCACAACAATTTCAACAGTTTATTCAAAAATAACTGAGGATATTTATTAAGTTTTTGTAAGATACTTGCGGTACTGCGTACGGCTATGATGCGGGGAAGATTGTACCGGCTATAAGCGATAGTCCGCAGAATAAAAGAAAAAGATTTGATATGTAATAAATGTATTTTGCATATCAAACAATTTAAACAAAATCACTTGACAAAAAAGTATTGTTATGCTAATATAACTAGAGCACATGGGGGTATAGCTCAGCTGGGAGAGCGCTTGAATGGCATTCAAGAGGTCAGCGGTTCGATCCCGCTTATCTCCACCACGCGGAGCAACTCGTATGAGTCCGCCTCGGACTTCCCTGCCGTGTAAAAATTAAGGGAACAAATTAATATGCGGATGTGGCGGAATTGGCAGACGCGCTAGATTCAGGTTCTAGTGAATGCAAGTTCATGTGGGTTCAAGTCCCGTCATCCGCACCAAATCGAGTGTTCATAACGGATTCGTATGAACACTCGATTTTTGTTTAGATTAAATAATGTTTGTACATACCGAGCAGGGAATCCCCTGCTCATTTTTGTTTAAGCGGTTTCAGATAAAGCCTTAGATATATAACTTACCGAAACGCCCTGCCTTGTGTCGCTTGTAAAAACTTCATCATCACAAACAGGAATTTCAATATAACCAGCAAACCTGTAATAAATAACAATTCTTTGAGCCAAACAAAATCACTCCCTCAAAAAAAATGTAAGTTTTAAGAAAATCTTAAGAAATAAAACCTTCTGATTCAAATATATAATATCACGATATTGAAATTTTTAGCTGCAGTGTGTTATACTATTTATATTAATGAACACAGAAAGAAGGATAACAACATGTCTTATATTGATGTTAATGATGATAATTTTGATGAAGAAGTTTTGCAAAGCGAGATTCCCGTTCTTGTTGATTTTTGGGCGCCATGGTGTCAATTCTGCCTTATGATTGCACCCGATGTTGAAGAAGTTGCCGATGAACTTGACGGCAAAGTTAAAGTCTGCAAACTTAACTGCGACGAGGCTCGCGACCGCGCAATCGAACTGGGAATATCATCTATCCCTGCCCTGCTTTTGTTCAAAAACGGCGAAGTCAAAGATTCGCTTGTGGGAATTGCCGATAAGCGGCAGATTCTGGATTTCATCAGTAATAATCAGTAAAAATAACAATCAAACAATACTGCCGCATTTAGACGTCTAAAAGCTAAATGCGGCAGTTAATTTTTTTATGATACTCTCTCAAGTTCCTTGCGCAATCTCTGAATGATACGCTTTTCAAGCCTTGAAATATAGCTTTGCGATATTCCGAGAATATCAGCAACCTGCTTTTGTGTGTATTCCTTTGAATCATACAAGCCAAATCGCATAATCATTATTTGACGTTCGCGTGGCTCTAACCTATTAACAAATTTCAAAAGCTGATTTTTTTCGTCCTCATACTCAATGCTTTGATTTACTATGTCACTGTCACTTCCCAACACATCTGAAAGCAGCAGCTCGTTTCCGTCCCAGTCAACATTTAGCGGTTCGTCGATTGACACTTCATTTTTTCGGTTTGCAGTTTTTCGAAGATACATCAAAATTTCATTTTCAATGCAACGCGAAGCATACGTCGCAAGCTTGATTTTTTTTGACGGACAAAAGGTATTCACAGCCTTGATAAGTCCCACCGTGCCAATCGACACAAGGTCCTCAATGCCTATGCCCGTATTCTCAAACTTTCTTGCAATATAGACAACAAGGCGAAGATTATGCACAATCAGTGTTTCTCTTGCAGCGTTATCGCCCTCTTCAATTTTTTCAAACACCTTTTCTTCCTGCTCTCTTGAAAGCGGAGCAGGAAGATTCTCTGAACCATTCACGTAGTAAAGCTCATTTTCATCCGTCAGGCCGAAGTGCCGCTTAAGTTTTTTGGTTATCTCAATTTTCAGTTTCAGTAATTTAAGTTTAATTCGTTGAAGCATAATCTTTCCCCGTTTCACTGGTTTTATTTTCAAAAACGCTTAGATTAAGCAAAGCGTCATAATCACCGTTTTTAATTTTGTTCTGCGTCAAAGCCACAAACACCTGCGATACATCAAAATCACAGCTGAGTCCTTTGATATGTATCTTGTCAGGTTTATACGCACTCAGCATACTCGATGATGTCACAGATGAGCAAGGTATCACACGGACCGGATATTCAAAATCAGCAAAGCAACGTTCAACAGTCAGGCTTTTTCCGCTCATCGGCGCAACATCATTGTTCACGATTATCACAGGCAAAGCCGAAAACGGTTCTGTCAGACTGTTGCCAGTATCAAGAAATGCCTTGCATGTAAAAACTTCTTCGCCGATAAAAATATCAAGCTGATATATGGTATTTTTCGGCGCTTTGGATTTCACAAATGCATGAATTGCGCTCATCACCGCATAGCAAACTACTGTCAGAACAACAAGGCTCATGGTGTCGATATTGAAATAGACAATACCTGTGCTGTACAGCATCGACTTCGGCGATACGAACATCCACAGAGCAAACATCAATCCTGCAAAAACAAAATTCACAAGAAAGAAACTGCCAAATGCCCGAAAAAACTGCAATCGATTTGAAAAGCCAAATGCCGCAAACACCAACCCGAAAGCGAACGCAATTCTTATCATGAGAAAAACAACATTCGGCACATTCGGTATCAATATGACCACCGACCCGACACCGCCTAGCAGTGCCGACAGCACCAACCGCCACTGTTTAACCCGTTGACGGCAGATAATTGAACTAAGACGAACAAGACCATAGTTTACGTAAATATTCACAACAACAAGTATATCAACATAAACCACCTGCACCATTTCAATCACCGTTATTATTATATTACGGTGAAAGCGGAGAATCTGTCGAGAAAGGCAGATGAAGTGGAGAAAAAAATAAATAGCATAGGCCATTATCTTTTGTGTCAGACAGTAAAAGATTTGAAATGGTCTATGCTTTTGTTTTTATGAAAGAACTTAATGAAAAAGATTAATAGCTTCAAGTGTTAATTCCCTAATGGGAACAGGAAACATATATTAAAGCATTAATCACATAATAACTGGACAATCGTCTCAATTCCCTAATGGGAACAGGAAACTAAAATGCAAAAATTATCACTAGATCAGAAAGGACATTTAAGTCTCAATTCCCTAATAGGAACAGGAAACTTTACTTGTCCATATTCGAAGGAATGTAATGGGCAAGAATGCTTGTGTCTCAATTCCCTAATAGGAACAGGAAACCAATTTTAGGAGGAACAATTATGATGAACATTGAAAATTTGTCTCAATTCCCTAATAGGAACAGGAAACTCAATCAACTCGTCATCCCTGGCAATTGCTTAAGATTGTCTCAATTCCCTAATAGGAACAGGAAACGCTTGCACAGTCATCAAAACATTGTCAAAAGAAATCTTGCAGTCTCAATTCCCTAATAGGAACAGGAAACAAGAACATATTGTATACAGCCTATATTCATAATACAATATATCGCAATGTCAAAAAAATTAAAAGGTAAACAACATAAAAAAACAGGTCTATCTCCAATTTAAATAATTCATTTTATACCTATTTAATGGCTTAAGATGATTATTGCTAAATAGAATTTTTTTCGTAGGGGCGGTCAATGGCCGCCCTTGATTTCTGTCCATTTGCATAGTTTTTTAATTGATGATATTTTCCCGGTTGGAACAGGCAACCTTTATACAAGAAAGGAAGTATTCAAATGAAAGACAAAGCTTGTATTAATTCCCTAATGGGAACAGGAAACTGTAAAATAACGGCCTAGCCGAATAGAAAGGATGTTTTGTCTCAATTCCCTAATGGGAACAGCTAACGAAAACACAGATATCCGCCCATTGCTCGAGTTCTGTCTGTCTCAATTCCCTAATGGGAATAAGCATATAATTCCTACAAACAAATTTTACATTAAGAACGTACAAATAGTCAAGGTGTAAATCAATTTTTATCAAAATTCACATCATACAAACAGCTGAACTGTATCGATGTCCTGCGGACATCTTGGAGCACCCTCCGTCAAAAATGCAAGCATTTTTGCCACCTCTCCTTTCAGGAGAGGCTTTTTTGTGCGAGTATATTTTCCCAGTGGGAACAGGCTAACTATATGGTACAATGCATGATAAAATGGCAATTTGATTGCGTCTCAATTCCCTAATAGGAACAGGAAACGAGCATCTTTCTTGTAAAACTACTAAGCAAGTAACTACAGCCAAAGTGGCACAAGTCTCAATTCCCTAATGGGAACAGGAAACAGTTAAAACGCTTTCCAGAGGCACATAATGAGCCGCAAAAGGTTTTGTCTCAATTTCCTAATGGGAACAAGCATATAATTCCTACAAACAAATTTTACATTAAAAACGTGCAAATAGTCAAGGTGTAAATCAATTTTTATCAAAATTCACATTATACAAACAGCTGAACTGTATCGATGTCCTGCGGACATCTTGGAGCACCTCTCCTTTCTGGAGAGGCTTTTTTGTGCGTATGTTGCCCCAGTGGAAACAGGCTAACATGTCAACTGAAAAGAAATATGATCTATACCCTAAAGAGTCTCAATTCCCTAATAGGAACAGGAAACGTCAACAACCGCAATTCAATTCTTCATCCTGAGTGTGGGTCTCAATTCCCTAATAGGAACAGGAAACTAGAAATTAACAAAAATAAGCAAGAATTTGCTATAAGTCTCAATTCCCTAATAGGAACAGGAAACAGGAATGTATCAATGGCTAGGCAAAAATTTATTATCGTCTCAATTCCCTAATAGGAACAGGAAACTTATAAACAAAATCAGACAAAAAGCAAAAGAACTTTACCCCGACGGCATTTGTCTCAATTCCCTAATAGGAACAGGAAACTCAAATAAATGAATATCTAAATATTTTTCATTCTAATCCGTATAAAGTCTCAATTCCCTAATAGGAACAGGAAACACAAAAAGTGAAGGAAAACTTAATAAGGAATAATTGTCTCAATTCCCTAATAGGAACAGGAAACAAGAATATAAAAACACTATAAACATTTACTTCGCTTATCTTTGTCTCAATTCCCTAATAGGAACAGGAAACAATTTAAATAAATTGAGAGGTTAAAAAAATGAAAACAGTAATGAGTCTCAATTCCCTAATAGGAACAGGAAACAAAAGAAGATTTTAGAAAAGATCTGAAAGCATCTTTAAAAAACGGACTTATGTCTCAATTCCCTAATAGGAACAGGAAACCAGTAAACAACAATAAAAGAAAATGGAGGGCATAATTATGCTGAAAAATTTGTCTCAATTCCCTAATAGGAACAGGAAACAGTGAGTATAAATGGAAAACCATGTTGGTAAAAGATATCTTCCGTCTAATGTCTCAATTCCCTAATAGGAACAGGAAACGGAGTACCTTAAGTCTAACTATCCTGAGTGGAACGATGTTACGTCTCAATTCCCTAATAGGAACAGGAAACTAGTAGAAGAAAAGAAAAAAACTAAAAAGAGAAAACCCGTCTCAATTCCCTAATAGGAACAGGAAACGAGAATTTTAATGTACTGCCAAAAGTTAGTTAAAAGATAGTAGTCTCAATTCCCTAATAGGAACAGGAAACCAAATTGTTACGCTCATCCTTCTCACCATAATTGGTGTGTCTCAATTCCCTAATGGGAACAGGAAACCTTCAACTACATTATAAAGAAAGACTAAAAGAACATGAGTCCCAATCCCCACTGGGAACGGGAAATATAATCTCACAGTGTAACGTATGCTTTGTCAGTATACGTTACACTCGCTTCATTGAAAGTGAAATTTTATCTGAACCGCTCGGTGATGTAATTTTAGCTTTAACCACATCGCCAACAGCTAACACATCATAAATATCCTCAACTCTTGAATAGCTGATCTCGGATATATGAATCAATCCGCTTTTGCGTGTACCTATAATATCAGCAAATGCACCAAATGACTTGATAGCTGTAATCCTACATTCAACAACAGAGCCTTGCTCCAAACTTACATTTCGGTCTATACCTCTATAACCTGATGAATAGTTCTTGCCTTTCGATCTATCACCGCCGCGAGATTGCTGTTGCTTGCCGCGGTTTTGATAATTTTTATCCGCTTTCGAGTCTGGATATGTATAATTTTTTGCTTCGGTATCGGCGATATGATTCAGCACACCGTATCCGACGTTGGTTTTTGCACCCACACCGAAAGCAGAAAGAATCTCAACAAAAATTTTGATAAGTTTTTCTTTAGTGATAATTTCATTATCGATTTTTGCAGTGTTAAAAATGAATCGGAATTCAAACACAACATCAGGCAATACCTTGATAAACTTGAGCGGAGTCGGATTTTTCATCGGGTCTGAATGAGGGGTGATATAGTCCTCGCCCATAACATATCCGTCCTTGTTGCCATGCAGAATAACCGCATCAAGAAAAGATATACCGCCCTCATCAAACAACGTTTTTGTCAAAGCCTTCAACTGTCCTTCATCAAGCTGATTGTCCTCACCGGAAAATGCATTAAAAATTTGAGGAACCTTGAAATAGTTTTTCAAAACGCCTTTAACGGAACTGCCCGGAATATACGGCTGACCCGTAACATAGTCAAACGAAAAGCCGATTTTGGTTTCACCGTCAGCACTTGTTCCGTGAGCATAACCCGAACCTGTCAAAAGACCCGGATACTGCGTTTTCATGTAAAAGACATCTGCCTTCAAAATATCATCAAGCTTTTGATAGTCATCTTCATAAAATTTAGATTGAAGTAATCTGCGAGTCTTGTACTCAATATCAGATATAACCAATTTTCCGTCTTCTTGGCATTTAAGTTCTTTATATAAAGTTTTATAAAACAGCAGCTGTAAATTTTCCATTATTTTATGCCCCCGTTTTCGGCTTCTGCAAATCGAAAGCACTCATCGCAAGTTTAAGTGCAATAGACGCATCGATATATTGATCACACACACAGTTTATAACTTTGTCATCAATATTTATAATTTTTCCACAGATTTCTTTAGCGCTTGTGGGGTCAAATGAGTCTTCTTTAATTTTGGCCTCTTCGCTTTGATAGTTGACAATGTAATACATCGCTTGAATCAATTTTGAACGCGACACCTTGTTATCGTCATTCTTATTATCATCGCCCTTGTTTTCAGCATCCTCAGCATAAAACGCAACAGCAGCCTTAAAACTGCCCATAAGAACAGCAGCACCGAAGCCTGATATATTTGCCCTGTATGTACTGTTTACTTCACGTTCATCGTTAGCGATTTTGCATTTTTCCATCATGAGTATCGCATACTTGAGATAAGAATTTACCCTCTTTTTATTCATTTCGTTTCGCCTCCGATTTTGATTATTTGTTGTCCTTGGTTATTTCATCAAACTTAACAAATCCGCATCCGACTGACGCATTACCGCCAAGCTGTGCTACTTTATCAAAATTCAATTTGAATTCGTTATCAGGGTGCAAAATTACCGTCCAAAAAGTACTCTTATGCGGAACATACTCCTCATACCAAAGGTTCTCACCGATATTGTTTCTTGCAACGATCGGAAGTCGATAATCATCGAAGCTCTTAACAATTGCATATTTATCGCCCAACAGAAAACTCAGAATAGCTTTTTCTGTTTCGTTGCCTTTATATGCGCCAACAGGTTCGCCCTCAATGTCTTCGCACTTATCCGAATTCGAAACGAACATTTTATCTCCGAATTCTACATCTTTGATTTTGTCCGCTCCCAAACCAAGGTCGAAGCCGAATTCTTTTGCTGTCCACAAAAAATCGTTAATTGCGGCAACAGTTGTTACAGGGATATACGCAAGTGTGGAATTACCGCCTACTCTAAGCGGTCTGGCAAGAAACTTTGCGTCCATGAATTTATATGCACCCGCCTCAGACGGTGTGCTGTTGTTGCCTTTCGCGCCGAATACATATGACCTTGATTTCTCGTCACATATGCTATCATCCGCAAGCAGTGCACCCTTGATTCCCGAACCGTGAACCATCGGATATTTTGTGACGGGATCTTTTTCCACTTCGTTATCAACAATATCAAAGTTCACGTCACCTGAGCCAACGTGCAAATTAGTAAGACAAGTAATTTTAAAAAGTTTCTTATTCATTTTCATTTTCTCCAATCTTTATTAATGTGTTAAATCCAATTTGTTCAGCATTTTTGTTTTCAGCAAAAAGATCACCATTTTTTGCTCTGTCAGTAACAAAAACACTTCCTGCCTTAATCATTCTGTGCAGGCATGAGCCTTTTTTTATCTTGCCGTAAGAACGCGTCATATACGCGCGATAATCTCTGGTTTGAGTAACCGCAAAAAGAGTATCTTTATACGGATCACCCAAAACAAGCGTATCAGACAGGCAATAGTAATAATTGTATTTACCGATTCCACGCTCACTATCGGTGAATATTTTCGGCAAGCTGTCGCGTAAAAACGTTCTGACACTTTCAGTTAAATCTTCGTCTGTAGGTGTAAGTTTCACAACAAAAGTAGACTTGCCCTGACCCAGCATAACTGTGTGCTCTTGCTTGATAAAATCATCATCTGACGGAATGTCAAGGTCAGCATATACTGCAAAACTGTAATTTAAATGTTCTTTCGCAGACCGACTAAAGTATTTATATTCCTTTTTGAAGAATCCTTCGTTTTCTGCGAAGCGCTGGTTTCCGACTCTGATTTCAGAATTTATGATATCGCCCTCACTGTAAACCGCTTTATCTTTCAATGAAACAAAGCCGTTAAATACACCTTTTTTCGCATCATAGTCCTTCACATAAAGTTTTTTTCCTAACTGTGTTTCTTCCACAACGCAATATTCTTGAAACGGTCTGTAAAGTTCCGTCTTACCTGATTCACCATTATCAACATGATCCATAGGCGCAGGAATCAAAATTTCATCATCTCTGATAATAACCACAGGCGAGATACTTTTTATCTTACCGAATGATTGTTTTTGTTCCGATGAATCTGCTTTCGGGGAATAGTCAATATTAAAACTTTCTTCGCCGATATAATCCCTGTTTTCTGCCATGTCTTTTTCAGTATATTCACGCAACGGCTTTTTTGTCGGAATCAGCAAATATCTTAAAGCACCGAGAATTGTACTTTGGGATGGCATTGTTTCACTTTTGATAAAGTACTGGTTGCTGTATGCGTTTCCGTTTTCCTGTCCCGGAAACGAAAAGCTTTTTTCATTGCCGAAAAACCACGGCTCAACAGGAGTAAATGTAATTTTATACTTTGCCATATTATACGCTTCCTCCTTTTTCAACAAAGAACTTCATCAAACGCAGAAGTGCTGAAAACAATTCCGGATATCCTTTTATGTTCTCTGTTGCAAATATTTGACACTCTCCCTCACGCAATTCATTATAGTACTGCGGCAGTACTTTATGTACAAATGCATTATCATTATGTGCCACAGCATCAAAACAATTGAGGAAAAGATTGTTCATCTGATCTGGTTTTACTTCATCAAACAGTTCCTTAAATAACAGAATTTTCTGCAGCGCAGACAACAGGACGTCGTCTTTTTTATCTCCTGCATCGCTTATGATCTCTTTCTGCAAAGTAATAATCTTATTCAAAGCCGGCTTCGGAATAATTAACTCAACAGACTGACCCGCATGCTTTTGCAGGGAAATTGCAAGGCAGTTCTTTTGGCTCTTAGCAGTTTCAAACAGTAATTTACCGGAACGTTCAATCGCTTCATACAACGGATACGACTTGTAGAAAATTAATTCTGCAACAGAAAGTGACGGCACCTTTTTCAGCTTTTTAGGGTCTGTAGTTGACGTATTGTATTCCTTGATTTCATCTATCTCAGCTGAAAAAATTGCGCTAAACTCATTGCTTAACTCAAGTGCAAAATCCATGACTGTTTTGTTCCTATCTTTGCTTTTACACGGAAGAATAGCTAACAGATCGTCACCGCCTGAATAAATCGTAATTCCGCCGTAATCTTTGACAAGCTGTGCAGCCTTTGAGCAATATACAAAACACTTTTTTGAGAATTCGCGTATTTTCTCGTCAACATCAGCATCTTTGTTTGATTTAACTGATATATTGGAAATAATCTGACCTATATTGTCACCGTCTGCACGGACAATCACACAATAGTCGTTATATTTTTTTCTTGCTGTTTTCTTTTTTGCCTTGTCGGATTCGTCAGAGTTATCAGTATTATCTGTCTCGCTTGGTTTATCAACAGCTGCAATAGAAGGGATATCTTTTATATTTTTTGTAACAGGATCAATCAACTGCCAGTTTTTAATTTCCAGCTTATCTTTAACAACGGCTTTGATCAAATCGTTCTTACTTGTTTCCTTGCTGCCTGTGAATCGTTTCAAGATGTAATTTTCGTTTTCAGTCGGAACAAACGGTTTTGCAAGTTCCATACAATCCAGAATTTTTCCGCTTTTCAAAATAGGATTAAAAGATTCGTTTTGTGATTCTTCTTCATTTGAAAATGCCACAGCTGTAATCATTATGTAATGTTCGAGGTATTCTTTTACTTCGTTTCTCGGCAGTGAATCATTAAAAGCTTTGCCTTGAACATCCGCAAAAAACGTATCCATGAGATGAACAATAACCTTGGTCTTTATGTCGTTAATTCTCTTAATATCAAAATCATCCGGTTTTACAAATATAATTCTATCATGGTAAAGACCCACACCGTCATCGCGGTCAAACTCCCCGGAGTTTTCGTCATAATACGGTGAAATTATCATCTTGCTGTCCAATCCATATTCAGTAACAAGCAAGTGACAAATTTCCTTTGTGACCGAAGAGAATATGTAACTCGATGCCCACAAAGCGGCAGGCGAACTAACCAAATTCATCGTTTCGATAATTGGACCGATAGTTATGCCGATATATGATTTACTCATTGCATTTCACCTCGAATTCAATAATTTTGCATTCCAAATCATCTTTTCTATTTCGTTCAATATATCTGCCGGGTATACTGAAATTTGCATTAAGTTCATCGACTGCATATTTAAGGAAATCAAAAACAAATTGTTTATCAACTTTGGACTCATCCGGAGTGACTATCTCTATAGATTTATCATTTCTATTTTCTGCCATATACCACTTCTTATCCTCTTTATTTTTTTGACCTTTATTTTTAAATCTGAAAGTTTGATTGCAAATTCGCAAATTCAACTCGGTGCCGGTAAAAAATATACTATAATTTTTTCCATGCTTAACAACCTTAAAAAAAATTGGTGACGGGAAACGAAAGTATGGATCAGCTTTTTTATCATCAACCATTTTATCGCTCTTAATTATTCTGCTTACTGTAATTTCTTCTCTTCCAGGGGTCCAGCCACCATTACTGTTTTTTTTAAACAATTTGGGATCATCGCTGATAAACGAATAGCTTCCGGGCACACCTAATAATGCTCTTATAAAATAATACTCATCATACTTTCTATGATCTGAATTTTTGTTTTCAATAGCAGGAGCAACATTCATTTCCTTCAAATATTTCTTCTCACTACCGATATCTTTTTTCATGAAATATTTGAACAAAAGAGATTTTTCATATCCTCCATTTTTACTCTCTGTTATCAAATTGCCCTTATAGTCAACTTTCGCATAGTTTGGATTATATCCGCTTTTTAAGAGCGAGTAGAAATATTTTATGACAACAAACGGCTTAGAAATGTTTTTTATACAGTAAATTGTATCAGACTGATATTTTTTGCTGAGTGCAGACACAACAGCAGCATCATTAAAAGTCGAGTTTTCTTTCACAATCACAAACGAGCCAAATCCTTTATCCTGTCTTGTTCCAAAATTATGACACAGAAAAAATGCAGATATACAATTGTCTATCACTTTTTGAAGTTCGTTTATCATGCATATTATTTTAAGTTCGATATTTGAACACATTATTTTGCTTGTTTGTCCATTGCCTTTGTTCATTCCCTCTGCAAAATAAATCGAATAATCATCTTCCGGTAGTGGTTCTAACGAACTTTCTGCCGAAATAACCACCTTATACTTCAATGCATCCTTTTGCGGATCAATGAACCAATCTTTATGCTCCTCGTGCAATTTTTTCGAGCCACCTAATGTTTCGATGATGAACGCATCCAGTTTCGGCTTCACCTCCGTTGCACGAAGTGTTGCACCCGTCTGATCATGTTGAAAATGTATCAACGGTGTATGCTGCACTAATTTGTAGCTTTTTACAAAACCCACTTCACTCATTTTTCTTTGCCTCCCTATTTTTCCAGCAGTATTTTCACAATATCCTGATTGCCATTTTTAAAACTTTCTGAAATAAACGTTTCTTTATCTATTTGTGCATCCAGTTTTGCCATTTCAAGTTTATTATTCTTATCAGCAAGTTCAGCCGCTTTCTTATCTTCTATCGCTGATATTTTTTCATCAAGTTCATGCAATTTAAGTTCATAATTATACTTACATTCCTTTTCGTATATTTCCTTTCTTTTTTCATCCAAAAGCGGCAACCCGGTTTTGCTCCAAGCCTTTATTAAACCATACATTTTGCCAAAACTTCTGCTTGCAGAATTCCATGCAGATTTTATATCAGGTTCATAGTATTTCCATTTATCATATCCTATTTCAGAAATAAAGCGATGATAGTAATAGTCAACCTTTGCTGATTTATTCAATGTAAAAGGACAAACTATTTTTCTTATTCGCATTAGCCAAAGCATTCTTTTCAACTTCTTTTCATTAATCATTTTTTTCTTCTCCTATACAGTAAAAGTACACCGAAGAACGATATAAGTATCGCAATTGCGGTAAGGCTGATTATTATTCTTACAGCCGTAGAATCCAAACTGAAAAAGCCGTCTTCCCCATACAAACAAAATACATTCTGAAAAACAGCAAGGAAGCATGACACAAAAGTGAAAATCAATGCAATCTTATTAAAGCCGTAATCAAGGTTAGTATCAGCCGCTGCTTCCAAACTTTCAAGTCTGTCGCTGAGTGATTCCGTTTCTTGTTCAATACACATGAAATTACGGAGCATACCGTATATTTCTATTCCCTGTTCCTGCGGAGTAGCCTCGTTAAACGAAAGCTGGCTTTGATATGCAACAAAGCGTTCCTGCAAATTCATGAGTCTGGCAATTGTGTTTTTATCTATACTCTTGCCCGGTTTTTCGATGTTAGAAGACAGAATTGAGGCCTCTCGCTGAAAATGAATCAACGTTGCTCTTTGACAAAGTGTCAAACATGCCATTTGAATATATTGAGTCAAGAAAGAGTCCAGATTATTTACATTATCATAATTCGTCAGGCAGTTTATTGATTGATTAGCAACTGAGTAAACAGAACCGCAATCCAGCCAACGCTTATAAATATGCTCTTCCAAAAGTTCAGCGCGCATTGCTTCAGATTGACAGGTACATTCTTTACCAGGGTCAGTGAACACAAATTCATATAAACTTTTTGAAAGTTCTGCTTTTGCCTGATATGCATATTTTCCGTCTTTAATCGCTGTCATGGCATCAGCGCTTTCCTGATCAAACACATAGCATGCAACAAACATACGGTCATCAAGAGCAGGATATATACTACACTTATTTGTATCTTTTGTTTGCTTTGATGTAAATGAAACTTTTGAACCGTATCCGAGAATGGACTTAATATAGTCGCACATGTGAGTCAAAGAAATATTATTCGCCAGCATCGGCTCTTGCTTTAATTCTTTCATATATTCGGCATAATCATCTGAAAAAACTCCTACATCCGGGATTTCAACAGACAAGCGGTCAGCACAAATTGAACTCATCGGATTATCAACACTGATAAAAGGAAGAGAGATTCTTCTGCCATAGTCATTGATGTTCTTGATATCATCAAAACTTGTCTGAGGCTTTCCATCAGCATCAACACCGTGGTTTTCACATTCCATTATAAACTGCGCAATTCCGGTATTGAAAATCTTAAGCCTTATTCCGTTGAGCATGAGTTTATAGTTTCTTGTTTCGCCATGTATTGTTTTAGTAATATAATACCATGCCTTATTTCTTACATTTATCGGCATGAAAGAAAAGTTGGTCATTATACCTGAATCAAACCCGTAAATCGCCCTGCGGACGTACGGATGAAAATACTGATACTCCTTATAACACAACAGAGTTTCGTCATTGGTAAGATCGTACTCTCTTTGCGGAATACTATATTCTGTGTGCCAATCGGTACACTCCCAATTCGGATTATCGAGAAAAAGCTTTACAAATGAATCCATAGATGAATTGTTTTTGTTGTTCCCTTCCCATACAAATGGCAGGATAAAAGTATGATAGCTACGAAGCATAAAAACACCCTTTCATATCAATTATTTCGGTTCATGTGCGGACTTGCAGGAAAATAGAAGATATAAAATAGTTTCACATCTCCTCTTTGATAAATAAATATAAAAATAAGATTATAATTTTTATGTAAATATTGTAACTACACGTTGAAATTGGTAAAACAGGGGGGGCAGAAGGTTTCATGATAGACCTCGTAATCGCGCAAGATAAAGTATCAATCCCCGTGCGAAAAGAAAATACACACCATCACACATCTACAGAATCAACGGATCGTTCCGAACCCCTGAGAATTCTTTGCACCTAAGCCGCAATAATATGCAAAATCAATTAGCTTTTCAGGTGCAGAAAGCAGAAACTCACCATAATAAGCCTCAATGATTCCGCCTGAATATCTCGTAACACATTTTTTAAAACTGTTTTCCGATACCGCTTTAAACAAGACATCAGCCGGCAGTTCAAAGCCGCAGTATTGATTGTACTTTCTTTTTAAATTATTCTCAACCGCAGTATAAAATCGTTCCTGTGTCGGATTGTAAAATATTCGGTAACCATCAGCATCTGTTTCATATACGGTGATTGGTGTATTCATAACAATCTTATTCTTCACAGAATACATGCTCTTCCTCTGCTCTTCACAAAGATCCAGCAAATAACAATCAGTGTGATTTATCGAAAACTTTCGTTGCTTCATCAATGCCGCGGAAATCACATCGATAATATAATCATTTGCCGAACGAATTTGCCACGTCAAATCTCCTGAGTAAACAATGTCTTTCCCTATGATCTTAAATCTTCCCTGTATATCGGAAAAGCAAAAATATTTAAATTGCCGCTCATTAACATTAGCGGCATCATGCACTGCCGTTGATAAAGCAGGATCGAACGACAACAATTTATAAAAAACACCTTGCAAAATGCCGAACCTTGACAGCGGTAAAACCAAATCATGTTTCGGATAAAACATAACAGTAATTGACTTCATAGTAATCGTCATACGATACAGATTATCGCTCATATCTAAGCATCCGTACCGCTTTCTCCTTTTATTTTTTATAATAAAACTCCATAAATAAAAAACTGTGCTTAAAAAAAATATATAGATATCCCAATATTACTTTTTCATCCTGATTTACAAAGGTGCAAAAATTAATAATATTGTTAAATTAGTTTAACATAAAAGAAAAATAATGTCTATATAAAATGAAAAATTTCTATTTTTGTCAAGTATAAGAACACACCCTGTATTAACAAAAACTTCCTCAGAAGCAGTTGCACAAGTTGTAATTGCACTTTGCCAAACAAACAATAAAAAGAAATAACCGCCCGGATTTGTGAACTGGGGCGGTTATTTAAACCACTGAGGATGTAGCCGCTTATTGCGGTATCACCTACGTTATTATTATTTTATGTATACATCTCATCACTATGTCAAACACAGTAGTGATTTTTTAATATATCATATCGAAAAACGTTAGTTTTCGTGGTGCGAATCATAATTTATCTTCGTCAGTTCTCTCTCTGCATCAGCTTGGATTTTTGCCGAAAGATATGCAAGCGTCATAACAAGCAGTGCCTGTGAAAGCCTTTCTTTTGAATCTGCGGCAGGACCTTCATAATCTTTTAACGCATCGGCAATAAGTTCCTTTATCTCCTGCTTGTCAAAAGATTGAGCCTTGTCGGCAAGATAGATTATGTAACAAAGGATGTTGAACAGCTGTCTGTCTGAAATAATATCGTCAGAATCATCTTCAACACTGCCGTTCACATATGCCATAAGGTCGATTATCTGTTCAAGCTGCAAACACGGTTTGAGCATGTTTATAATGATAATGCGTGCAACCTGTCTTTCTGCATAACGTTTATTTTTCGGGTTTGACACCCATCCGCGCTTTATCCAGTTTTGTATCGTTGAACCTTGGAGTCCCGTAACTTCGCTTATCTGACCGAGTGTCAGTCCTCTTGTGACCGAAAGCAAAGGTGTGAGAACAGCAAAGGCTTTTTTCTCAAAGCCCTCTTCAAATTCAAGTTGAGTGCCGGGAATATTTTCTAACATGGATATACCTCCTTATTTAACAATGTTATCAGTGATTGCATTTGTTGATTTAATCAGGTTTTCGGGCGAAAGCATAAGCTGAACACCGAGAGCACCGCCACTGACTATTACCTCATCAAAACGAAGAACTGACGCATCAATGACGGTTTTGAAATTCTTTTTCATGCCGATTGAAGTACAACCGCCACGGATATATCCCGTAACAGCCTTGATATCCTTGACGTGCAACATTTCAATATTCTTTTCACCGACTGCTTTTGCAGCCTTTTTCATGTCGATTTCCTTATCAACAGGAACTACAAAAACAAAGTGTTCGCCGCTTTTGCCGACCGTTACAAGCGTCTTGAACGATATCTCATAAGGCTGTGACAGCTTGTCTGCAATATGCACACCGTCGATAAATTCATCACATTCATAATAATTCACTTTATATGGAATTTTCTTTTTATCAAGAATACGCATTGCATTAGTCTTGACTGCTTTTTCTTTTGACATGGTAATCACCATGCGATACGGATTATCTTTCAAATAGAGATGAAATATTTCATCTGAGTGTCCGTATCGCCGCCTCCTTCTAAATTTTCACACTGCTATCTTGGCACAATTAAGAGTATCCAAAGAGCGGGGAAACACATGGCAAATAATAAATCCTCGCTGCGGACTCTTCCTCACATCTAAAAACATTTGACTGTTCTCTTCATTTCAAGTATACTATATGTTAACATAAAAATGAGTTTATTTCAACAAAAAGGTGAATTTATGAATACTGAAAATATAATCATCTGCCCTGTCTGTTCTGAAAACCTTGATGACATCGGCAGCAGCCTTAAATGCACAAACGGTCACTGCTTTGACAAAGCTAAAGAGGGTTATGTAAACATGCTTGTCGGCAAGCACAAAAGCGGCAATCTCATCGGTGACAACAAGGATATGGCGCGTTCTCGTCAAGCGTTTCTGGGTAAAGAATATTTCTCTGCACTTGCTGACGCACTGACGGAGCATATCCTGTCGCTGAAAAAAGTAAATCCCGCAATGCTTGACATTTGCTGCGGTGAGGGATATTACAGCAAAAAGGTTCTTGAAAAAGTATCGGGTACACTTTTAGGATTTGATATTTCAAAAGAGATGGTAAGGCTCGCCGCAAAACGCAAGTTAGATGCATTGTTCTTTGTGGCTAACCTGTCACATATTCCGATTAAATCAAACAGTATTGACATCGCCTTTCATCTGTTTGCCCCGTTTCATGAAAGTGAATTTTCGCGTATACTCAAGTCAGACGGCAACCTGATTTCTGTAATTCCGGGTGAAAATCATCTGTTCGAATTAAAGCAGGCAGTGTATGACAAACCATATAAAAACGACGAAAAACCGCCCGAAACAACAATGCTCAAACTCACCAACAAAATCAAAGTCAGCGACAAAATCCAACTCACTTCAAATGATGATATACAAAGTCTGTTTCAAATGACACCGTATTATTACCGCACAAGTCCGGTTGACAGGGCAAAACTTGATATGCTTGATACGCTTGAAACGACAATTGAGTTTTTGCTGTGCGTGTATGGGAAATAAAATAAGGGAACCTCAACCATCTGTTAAAAGACGGCTGAGATTCTTTTTTTATCAACGTTTAATTAAATGACGGCGGTGTAACTTTGGTATCAGAAAAACTGTCATCCTGCGGTGACGGTTCTGACATGCTGAAATACATTCTTGCCGCCTTCGTTGTTCCGAAGTCCTGATTTGAACCGCTGTTCTGAACCTTATTGAATGCCTCACGGAACATGGCATTGTGAGCTTCTTCACGATTAAGAAGAAAATCAATTGTTTCTTTTACTTTTTTATCATCAATTTGTCTATAGAGATATTCATACACAACCTTGGCTCTCTGTTCCGACGCAATATTGGACAGCAAATCAGCACACAAGTCACCTGTTACGGTCACATAATCCGCCGTCCACGAATAACCTGAAGCGTTAATAAGACCCGGATTCAATCCCAAAATCACATGCGACTGAATTTCACCGGCAGGAACGCTTTCGGCATCAACATCATGCCCGTTTAAAAGATTTATGGTTTGAGCCACCATTTCCATATGGCCCAACTCTTCTGCCGCTATATCAAGGAACAAGTCTTTAATTTCAGGGTCTTTGATTCTGAAACTTTGCGACATATACTGCATTGCCGCTTTAAGTTCACCGTTTGCGCCGCCTAGCTGTTCCTGCAAAAGTGCTGCATACTGCGGGTTTGGTCTTTCAATTTCCACCGGATGAAACAATTGCTTTTCGTGCTTGAACATAAATGAAACCTCACTTGTTTTGTAATTTATCAGTTTCATTCTTGGCAACGTTTAAAAAGAATATACATATGTAAGAAAATCTTAATAACTTGCAACCGCCTTTGCTTTATAATAATGCCAAAAAGTAAAGGATGATTTTATGACAAGAAAAAAATTTTCAGCAACCTTAATTGCTTTATTTATTCTGATACTTGTTACCGTTCCAACAAGTATCAGCTTTTGCCAATCGGTATACCATAAACTTATTTTCAACGTGACAACAATCTCAGGCGAAATCAAAGATGATGTTGCTCATGTTGAAATCAGCGGAACAGTAAAAAAGAGATTTACCGACTTGAGAAAGTACGACGACAAAAGCTATATGTACGGTCCGATTGAGGGCGGAGATCCACAAATGTATAACGTTGAAGTATACAGCGACAGCTTTAATATCAACAGTCATGCCAATGAATTTACCGCATATGTTGATATTGACCTTATTAAGGAATATGGCGAAGAATATAATGAAGAACTTGTAAAACTTGTTGTCGGCACTTATGTCAAAAGCATGTGGCTTTGTGCTGCGGATTCAAACAAAGAGCCATATAAATACGGCTCAACCGGTTTGGACAATGCAGTGCTGTATATGGAGGACTATGAACAACTTGAGGTTCAGTGGAAATAAAAATCAGCCGCTTTCAATGGACGTTATATTCATTGAAAACGGTTTTATCACTATAATAAACAATCTATTAATCTGCTTCTATCTATATTTTGCGGTTGAAAAGCTATCGTTTGTTGCTATCTTATCCGCAACCATAACTTCTCATTTCTCACTCCTAATTTCTCATTAAAAAATACCACCGCCAAGCATCTGCGCCTAACGGTGGTTACTTATTATCTATTCGCTTTTACTTATTACTTAATACATTCCGCCGCCCTGCTGCATTGCTGCTGCCTGTGCTGCTGCGTCTGCTGCCGGATCGGGAATATCAGATACAAGTGATTCTGTTGTGAGAACCATTGATGCAACCGATGCTGCGTTCTGAAGTGCTGAACGTGTAACCTTTGTCGGGTCGAGGATTCCTGCCTCTGCCATGTCAACATACTTCTCATTTGCAAAATCGAAGCCGTAGCCAATCTTGTTTGATGAAACAATCTCGTTAACGATTACAGAACCTTCAAGACCTGCGTTCTTTGCAATCTGACGAACCGGCTCTTCAATTGCTTTGAGCACGATTCTGATACCTGTTTTCTCATCAGCATCTTCTGTCTTTTCAAGAAGTGCTGCAACTGCCGGCACTGCATTGAGAAGTGCAACACCGCCGCCTGCTACCATGCCTTCTTCAACGGCTGCTTTTGTTGCTGCAAGTGCGTCCTCAATTCTGAGTTTCTTTTCTTTCATTTCGGTTTCTGTTGCTGCACCAACCTTGATAACAGCCACACCGCCTGAAAGCTTTGCAAGACGCTCCTGGAGTTTTTCTCTGTCGAATTCAGATGTTGTTGATTCAATCTGAGCCTTGATCTGATTTACTCTTGCCTTGATAGCCTCTTTATCACCTGCACCGTCAACAATGATGGTGTTTTCCTTTGTTACCTTAACCTGTCTTGCTGAACCGAGCATGTCAACGGTTGCATCCTTAAGTTCAAGACCGAGGTCTGATGTGATAACCTGACCGCCTGTGAGAATTGCGATATCCTGGAGCATTTCTTTTCTTCTGTCGCCGAATCCCGGAGCCTTAACAGCAACACAAGTGAATGTGCCGCGAAGTCTGTTTACAAGAAGTGTTGCAAGTGCTTCGCCCTCAACATCTTCAGCGATGATGATGAGTTTTTTGCCTGCCTGAAGAACCTGCTCGAGAAGAGGAAGAACTTCCTGGATATTTGAAATCTTTTTATCTGTGATGAGGATGACAGCGTCATCAATTACTGCTTCCATCTTGTCTGCATCTGTTGCCATGTAAGGTGAAATGTATCCGCGGTCAAATTGCATACCCTCAACAACTTCCTTGCCTGTTTCAGCAGTCTTTGACTCTTCAATTGTGATAACACCGTCTGTTGTGACGATTTCCATTGCTTCTGCAATCAGCTTTCCGACTGCTTCATCAGCAGATGAAACTGTTGCGATTCTTGCGATATCTTCAAATGTTGTGACAGGCTTTGAATTGCTCTTAACAGCCTCAACAGCGGTTTCAACAGCCTTTTTGATTCCGTTTTTAACTACCATCGGGTTTGCGCCTGCGGCAACGTTTTTCATACCCTCACGAACAAGTGCCTGTGCAAGAAGTGTTGCGGTTGTTGTGCCGTCACCTGCAACATCGTTTGTTTTGGTTGAAACTTCTTTGATAAGCTGAGCGCCCATGTTTTCAAAAGCATCTTCAAGTTCAATTTCCTTTGCGATTGTAACACCGTCGTTTGTGATGAGCGGTGCACCGTATTTTCTGTCGATAACAACGTTTCTGCCCTTGGGTCCGAGTGTGATCTTAACAGTATCGCTGAGTTGATCGATACCTCTTTGCAAAGCCTTTCTTGCTTCTTCGCCGAAAATAATTTGTTTAGCCATATCTGATTACCTCCGAATTAATTATTCAACAACTGCGAGGATATCGCTTTGACGTACGATTGTATATTCCTCACCGTCGAGTTTAACTTCAGTGCCCGAATATTTGCCTGTGATTACTTTATCGCCGACTTTGACGTACATTTCAACTTCCTTGCCGTCAACAATTCCGCCGGGTCCTACGGCAACTACCTGAGAAAACTGCGGTTTCTCCTGGGATGCACTTGTGAGAATGAATCCGCTCTTTGTTGTTTCTTCAATTTCTGTTGCCTTAAGAACAACTCTGTCAAGAAGTGGTTTAATGGTCATAAATTTATCCTCCTAATATTAATATGCTAATTTTTAGCACTCTCTTTGTTTGAGTGCTAAAATATATTGTAGTCAAAAAAATAGAAAAATCAAGCCTTTTTTGAAAATAATGGCAAAAATTTTCTTTCAGGTGTCAGAATTGTTGATTTAACAATACAAACACTAAAATCAGTCACGCAATAATATATGCACATGACGATAATATTTAGAAATACGGTGATGAAAATGAGAAGCAGAATTGCTGCCCTTTACATTGCAATTACGTTTTGTTTCATGGGACTTATACTTAAAATTATTGATATAAATAACACGATGTATTCGGATGCCGCAAAATCCGCTCACACAAAAACAATTGATATCGGTTCATCGCGCGGTAAAATATATGACCGCAACCTCAACCTGCTTGTTGATGAAACAGAAAGATTGATTGCCGCTGTGACACCTTCATCTGCCGCTTTTACCCTTCTGAGTGAAAAATACGGCGAAGAGGAAGCACAAGAAAAAATTTCAAGCGGAAAGCCGTTAGCACTGGAAACTGACCGTGAATACAACAGCGAACTTATCCGCACCTTTTCCATACCCATCAGGTACAACCAAAACGGACTCGCCGTACACCTTGTGGGATATCTTGATTCAACGGGTCAAAACGGACTTTCGGGAATTGAAAAGGCATATAATGAATATCTCAAACAAAACAGCGGAACGCTTAGCGTATCATTCGAGGTCGATGCAACAGGACGCGCATTGATAGGTCTTGACAAGGTTATCAATGATAACAACTTTAACTCAAAGGCAGGAGTTGTGCTATCCATTGACAAAAATATTCAGCGCACGGTTGAGTCCGCGTTGAGTGAGAGCAAAATAAAATCCGGATGTGCACTTGTTATGCATGTTGACACCGGCGAAATTCACGCAATGGCAAGTGTTCCGACCTACAGCCAAAGCAATGTTGCACAAAGCCTTAACGAGGAGAATTCGCCGCTTATCAATAAATCACTGCAAAGCTACAGTGTCGGTTCAATTTTCAAGCCGCTTGTTGCCGCCGCAGCGCTTGAAAGCGGAATAAGCAAAGATTTCACCTATGAATGTAAAGGTTCTGTTACGGTCGGCGATGTAACATTCAAGTGTTATTCCGACAAAAAACACGGCAAGGAAAATATGACACAGGCTCTTGAAAATTCATGCAACACCTATTTCATCAACCTACTTGAACAAATTGATGCCGACTATCTGCTTGAAGTATGCCGCAGTTTGGGGTTTTCAAGCACAACTGAAATTGCGCAGTCAATTATCGCCGCCAAAGGAACACTTCCGCAAAACAGCGATTTGCTTTACCCGGGTGAAAGAGCCAACCTTTCTTTCGGTCAGGGAAAACTTCTTGCAACACCAATTCAAATGCTGATTGCATATCATGCGCTTGCAACAGGCAACTATGTTAAACCAACAGTGATATACGGCATGGCAAACTCAAGCGGACTGGTTAAAACGGAATCCTCACCGCAAACGAGAAAAATATTTTCAGATAAGACCGTGACAGCAATCCGGGAAATGCTTTCAAGTGTTGTTGAAAACGGCAACGCAAAGAAAGCCAAAAGTTCAGTTGTGAAGCTTGCAGGCAAAACAGGCACAGCGCAAAGCGGAATATATCAGGACGGTACAGAGATATGCCGAACATGGTTTGCAGGATTTTATCCCGCGGACAATCCGCATTATATTGTTGTTATTCTCAATGAAAACGGCGAAAGCGGAAGTTCAGACTGCGCACCGATATTCAAGAAGATCTGTGAGGGAATTGTTATGCAACAGTAGTTGATAATGAGGAATTAGGAATGAGGAGTGAGGAGTTATGGTCGCGGATAAATCAGTAATCGATCTTAAATCATTTGTCCGCGAAATTAAATTGTATTCGGCAGTTAGAGATTTATTATAATAACAAGTTATAAAATAATTGCTATCTATCTTTGCGGTTAAAAATCTAACTGTTATTGCTGTTTTCCCCGCAACCTTCGTTCCTAACTCCTCATTCCTAATTCCTCATTCCCAAAAACTCCTCATTCTCAAAAGTTCCTAATTAAAATCTGCGGAGTATCGTGCGACATATCTCGCCAAATAAATTATTAAATTTAAGTTACACTTGTTGAAAAACGATTCTCATTTCAGTATAATGATTGGCATGAAGTAATATTGTTTCATTATATCAAACTTGTGGATCGTACAAGGAAGTGAACTTATGACTGATGAACTCGATTTCAAAAAAAGCTTCGGCGAAAATATTTGCAGACTGCGTCGAGAAAAGGGTATAACCCAAATTCAGCTTGCGCAGGACTTAAACTACAGTGACAAAGCCATTTCAAAATGGGAGCGCGGCGAAAGCATACCGGACACCTACACAGTCTTTAAAATAGCGGAACTTTTCAATGTATCGGCTGACGAACTTCTCGGACAAACTGTTAAAGAATCAAACAATACCAAAGAACAGAAGCCAAAAAAAGAGCGTATTTTTTCTTCTCAGCCGAAGCAAACTTTTATACCGATTATTTCAACTATAGGTGTTTATTTTATTGCCTCAATAGTGTTTTTCGTTCTGAAAAATATATCTGTTACATCTGATTTTGCTTGGCGCTCATTCGTATATGCAACACCGGCGGCAGCTATTGTTATAACTGTTTTTGCCTCAATGTGGTGGAAGTTCAGATATCAGTGCATGTGCGTTTCGGCAATTATATGGTCAATAGGAAGTTCGCTATATTGCTCGTTCCCGGTGCAGAACTTCGGATACATATTTCTTCCATGCGGAATTTTGCAATGCGTATGCATCCTGACCTATGTGTTTGCTTATTTTCTGGTTAAAAGCAACAAGCAAAGTGAATGAATTGTAGCCAATTGTTATACTTATGACTCGGATTACCATAGTGAGTTCCGAGTCATTTTTTGTCGTTTTTACTGTCAAAAAAATTTTTTAGACATAGTTTCCAAAATATGAATAATATGGTATACTTTGTATAAACGATTAGGAATAACATTTATAAATATATAAATTAACAAATACATGTAAACGGAGAGGGACTATGAAAAACAAAAGAAACTACCCTATTGTAACAATATCCGAAAAATCCGAACGAAGCATAAGAAACGGGCATGTTTGGGTTTACGGTGAGGAAATTATCAATATTTTCGGCGAATATCAAAACGGTCAGTTGGTTGATGTTCTGACCAAAAAAGGCCGTTTTCTCGGCACAGGTTATATTAACGACAACTCTAAAATACGCGTGAGAATAATTTCACGAAACGCTAATGATAAATTTGATGCCGCTTTTTATGAACGCAGATTGAGATACAGCTTTGAATATCGCAAAACCGTCATGGGCAGTGACTTCGATTGTTGCCGACTCATTTTCGGTGAAGCTGATTCTTTTCCGGGACTCACTGTTGACCGCTTCGGTGATATCATTGTTACACAGGTGCTTTCACTCGGTATTGAAAAAATCAAAGATATAATTTTCCCTCTGATTGTCAAGGTGCTTCGCGATATGGGCGAAGAAGTCACTGCGATTTTTGAACGTAACGATGTCGCAATACGTGAAAAAGAGGGTCTGGAGCAATATAAAGCATTTTATCATCTCGACGGACTCAGGAATGATCTTGACGGAAAAACAATAATTACCGAAAACGGAATCAAATATAATGTAGACTACATAAACGGTCAGAAAACAGGTTTCTTCCTTGACCAAAAATACAACCGTCTTGCAGTCGGAAAAATCGCCAAAGGCAAAAATGTTCTTGATTGCTTCACCCACACAGGCGCATTTGCCCTCAACTGTGCAAAAATGGGAGCAAAGCATGTTACTGCCGTTGATATTTCAAAAGAAGCAATTGAACTTACCAAAGAAAATGCAAAGCTAAATGAACTTGACAACATGTCTTTCGTCAACGCGAATGTCTTTGACCTTTTAACCGAACTTTATGAAAAAGGCGGTTCGCCCTATGATTTTATTATTCTTGATCCGCCCGCTTTTACAAAAAGCAGCAGCACTGTCAAAAACGCGGAGCGTGGATACAAAGAAATCAACATGAAAGCCATGAAACTGCTTTCGAGGGGAAGTTACCTTGCAACTTGCTCATGCTCTCATTTTATGACAGATGAACTGTTCAGAAAAATGCTCAAAAGCGCCGCGGCAGACGCAGGAGTTTCGCTTCGTCAAATTGAAGCAAGGCAGCAATCGCCCGACCACCCGATTTTATGGAATGTATCGGAAACAGACTATCTCAAATTTTATATTTTCCAGGTTGTTTAAGACCTTGTAAGACTGCGGCAAGGCATAATTGGGGAAACTTTGATTTTAGCAGTCAGAAAGGCTATGGTAAATTATATGGCTGAGATTCAACATCTTTGTATGGGATGCATGAAGCCCATTCACGAAAGCGCAGTCATCTGCCCTTATTGCAGTTATAATTCACAAGCTGTTCAGCATGCGCCCTATCTACCGAAAGAAACAGTTCTTTCTGGCAGATATCTTGTTGGAAAAACCATTGCATTTGAAACCGACAGCGTAACTTACATAGGCTTTGATTTACAGCACAGGCGCACTGTTCAGATTCATGAATTTCTTCCCGAAAAAATTATCACAAGAGAAGAAGGCTCTGCAATTGTCAGCATCAGACTCGGCTATGAAAGAATGTTTTATACCTGCATACAGGCTTTCAGAGAATTATGGCGAGCAGTTTCAAATATCGGCCAGCTTTCTGCAACCGAAACTGTGTTTGATATTTTCGATGAAAACTCAACGTCATATGCAGTATGTGAATATGTCGATGCAATAAGCCTTGAAGAATATTTCAGTAGCAATCCTCCTCTCAATTTTCAAAAAGCTTTGCAGGCTTTCGCTCCGATATTTGATACTATTTCAAAACTGCACGGCATAGGAATAATTCACGGTGCAATTTCGCCAATGTCCGTTGTTCTTGACTCAACAGGCAGACTGAGGCTTCTCGGCTTATCTATTGCCCAGACCAAATCAGCCATTCCCGAACTGCATCGTCCGACCAAAGACGGTTACGCTCCGATTGAACTTTACGACAGATCTGCACCGCTCACCCCTAGCGCAGATATTTATTCGCTGGCGGCAGTTCTGTATACCTCACTGACAGGTATTATACCGCCAACCGCATCAAGACGCGCACTTAATGACACTATGGTAATGCCAAGGGAAATTGCCGACACCCTCCCCGAAAACATGATTTCGGCAATCGTCCGTGCAATGAAGATTTATCCTGCTGAGCGCACCAAAACAATGGATGCGTTTCAAGCGGAACTGTTCGCAATAACAACATCCGCTCCAGCCAAAGAAGAACCTGCAAACCAGCAAGAGGATACAAAAGAATCTGACTCATCATTTTCAGGGTCACTTGTTATTAAAATGCTTGTCTGCATTTTTGCAATCTGTGCAATTGTGTTCTGCACAATGTATACGACTTTTCTTTATAAAAGCATGGACATTCCGATACTCAACAGTGTTTTCGGCTCATTCTCATTTCTGCCCATGAATATGGACAATGATGAACCGACCGACAAAGCCGACACAACAACCACTGCACCGACAACCACTGAATCAGAAACAGTTCGCGTTGCCGATTTCGAAGGCCTAACTCAAAAGGACGTTAAACTCAACGCTGTATACAACCGAAACTTTAACATTCAATATGAATATGAAAACAGCGACATATACGAAAAGGATACTGTCATCAGACAAAGCATACCAAAAGGCAGCACCGTGAACCTCGGCACAACCATAACTCTCACAATCAGCAGTGGCATAGCAAAAGTTATCCTAAGAGATGTTATCGGTCAGAACTACGACATAGCTTACATCATGCTGACAAATGACGGTTTTGTTGTCAGGAAAGAAACGACTAAGAATGATGGTTCACAAATGAGTAATGTTGTTTGCACAATGTCACTTGTGGCAGGACTTGAATTTGAAAAAGGCACTGAGATTACGCTCACTGTTTGGGAGTGATTGACTTGAGTATTGCTGATATTGCGGGTTAATTTGTACCTACGCACAGATAAAAATATCCACATAGGACACAACCTATGTGGATACATTTTTACTTCAGCGTTGCAATTGTCACACCGTTTTCGCCCTCGCCGAAAGTTCCTAAACGGAACGATTTAACAAATCGGTGCTTTCTCAGATATTCTTGTACACCTTTTCTCAAAGCACCGGTGCCTTTGCCGTGAATAATTGAAAGTTCACTAAGACCCATTCTCATGCAATAGTCAATGCGTCGGTCAATTTCGATTATTGCCTCTTCAACATTCATCCCGCGAAGATCACATTCACTTTTTCCGCTGTCAGCAGGTCTGAACACATGCTCATGCTTTGCAGGAGTGCGCTTTTTTTGCGGTTGTTTTTGTTTATCTGTAATCAGCCTAATGTTCGAAACAGGAGTTCTCATTTTCATGATTCCTGCAAAAACTTCAACTTCTCCCTTTTTGTTTTCGAGAGCAGTTATCTGTGCATTCTTTCCGATATCGACCAGCAATACTTCATCGCCGATTTTCAGCGGACGCGGAAGTACATAGTCCTCACCATCGCCAAGTTCAACAACCGGGTTGATGATATCGTCAAACTCGCCCATACTGCGTTTCATCAGCTGCTTTGCGCGGCGAGCCATTTCTGCCTTGTCGCGGCTTTGCTCGCTTTCCTTTTTCAGTCTTTCAAGTTCCTGCGTCAATGCATATGCACTGCGCTTAGCCTGTTCGATGATTCTTGCCGCCTGTGAACGCGCATTTTCAAGTTCTTGTTCACGCAGCTGTTCAATGCTGTCATTATATTGCTGTGCCTGCTGCTTTTCTTTTTCAGCCTGCGCCATAATTTGTTCCGCTTCAAGTCTTTTCGCTTCATATTCCTGACGGCTTTCTTCAAGCGATTCAACCGTCTTTTCAAAAGAAATATTATCATCGGAAACAAGTTCTTTTGCTCTTTCGATTATGCCGGTTTCCATGCCGAGTCTGCTTGAAATTGCAAAAGCATTTGAGCGTCCCGGCACACCGATAAGCAACTTATATGTCGGTCTGAGTGATGCAACGTCAAATTCACAACTGCCGTTTTCAATTCCCGGATTTTGCAAGGCATAGGCCTTCAGTTCTGCATAGTGAGTTGTTGCGGCAATTTTTGCACCCTTTTCATGTATGCGCTCAAGAATAGCCATGGCAAGCGCCGCACCCTCAACAGGGTCTGTTCCTGCACCGAGTTCATCAATAAGCACCAGACTGCTATTATTCACCCGAGATACAATGTTGATTATATTCGTCATATGTGATGAGAATGTTGAAAGCGATTGCTCAATGCTCTGCTCATCACCGATATCAGCAAAAACATGTTCAAAAACCGAAAGTTCACTTCTGTCACCTGCCGGAATCATCAGTCCGCACATTGCCATAAGCGACAACAAACCTATTGTTTTGATTGACACGGTTTTACCGCCCGTATTAGGTCCTGTGATAATAAGCGTGTCAAAATCCATGCCGAGATTGACATCGGTTGCAACGACCTTTTTCGGGTCAATTAACGGATGCCTGGCACAACGCAGATTAATAACTCCCCTGTCATTGAGAATCGGAGCAGATGCTTTCATTTCATATGCAAGCTTTGCTTTGGCAAAAATCACATCAAGTTCAACAGCACATTCATAGCTTGATTTGATTCCCTCATAAAATGAACCTGCTTCTTGTGAAAGTTCTGTGAGTATTCGCTCAATTTCATCTCTTTCCTTGCTTTGCAGAACTTTTATTTCGTTGTTGGCTTCAACAACACCGGCAGGCTCGATGAAAACCGTTGCACCGCTTGATGATGTATCATGCACCAATCCTTTAACTTCGCCTCGATGCTCAACTCTAACAGGTACAACATATCTGCCGTTGCGCATGGTTACAATAGATTCACGCAAAATTTTTTGATAATGCTGTGATCTTACCATTTTATCAAGCTGATCGCGTACACGTGACGATGCAGCACGTATTTTACGTCTGATATCATATAGCGCAGGAGATGCATTATCACTCATTTCATCCTCGCTGATGATTGCAGATGTGATTTTTTCTTCAAGATATTTATTCGGTGTGAGTGCATCGAAAAACACATCAATCCTTGTTTCAACACCGCTGTTTTTGCTCCGCCATTCACAAAGTGCCCTGATTGCACGAAGTACCTCTGCAACGTCCAGCAATTCACGCATTGTCAACACACCGCCGGCATTGGCACGGCTGAGTGAGTTATTCACGTTGCGAAGTCCGCCGAACGAAGGTCCGCCGAATCTCGCCATAAGCATATGTGCATCAACTGTCTGATTAAGCAGCGACTGCGCAAGGTCAAGATTGCTTTCAGGCGCAAGACTCACTGCTTTTTCACGCGAGTCCTCACACGAGGTATACTTCGTCAGCAGTGAGAGCACTTTATCAAGTTCAAGAGCTATGTAATGTCTGTTCATGTTTGCTCCTTTATTGTGTCATTGTTTTGTAAAAATCCAAAGTTTTATAGTTTTTCATTGTAACAGCCTTGAGGTATCTTTCAGATAAATCCTCAAGTGCCATTATTCCGTCTTTTGAAAGACTAAAGCTGAACACTTTTTCGGGTGCGGAAAAACAAATATGCCGCATTGCTGCTATCACTCCAAGACCAACCTTAACTGTCTTTTCTTCAGGCTTGCAGTTTTGGCAAAACAACCTGCCCGTGTTTATGCTGAAATACATGTTTTCGCTTTCATATTCGCCGCAGTTGTCACATGCAACTATTGATGGCATATATCCGGCCAAAGAAAGCAGACGCAGTTCAGTTGCGGCTTTCACGATTCGAGAATCTCTTTTTTGCCCGCATATTAAATAAACACTGTTAAGAATAAGGCGTAAAAATTCATCAGCATTTTCTTCCCTCGGTGACAGTTCATATGCAAGTTCGGCAAAATACTGAGCAAGACTGAGGCGAATGATATCTTCACGCAACGCGAAAAATACCTGCTTAGGGGTCGCCTCCTTTATGATGCAGACCCCTTTTGATGTTCTGTATATGCTGAAATCCGAATAGCAAAGCAATCCCGTTGCGGCAACATTTTTATTTTTCGGATTCCGTCCGCCGTTAACAAATGCACGTATCACACCCATCTCACGCGTCAGAACAGTGACAAGTCTGTCTTGTTCACCCGTTGTCTGTTCACGTATCACCAAACCATCCGTCCTCGTAATCATGCTCATACTCCTTGGCATAAGGAATTTCGTCATATTCATCGTCGTTTATATCATCGGCGAACTCCTTTGAAAATTCCTCATCATAAACAGGTATATCATCAAAATCACTTGCATTTTTATAGTCAAGATAATCCGATACCTTACCCGTTTGCATAAACTTTCTCCATAAATCTTTCTTGTTCACATTCTCATCCCCAAAATAAAAAATTACTGTTTATACTACATTAATACTTTTGGCACAAGAATGTGCAGTTACTCATGGAAAATTTTTAATTAATAAATCAATCCAATCCGAAGTTGTGAATCAGACCTTCACGGTTTCTCCAGCCTTCCTTTACTTTTACCCAGCACTGCAAATTAATTTTACAGCAGAAAAATCGTTCCATATCCTGCCTTGCATAGGTTGAAATACGCTTGAGCATTGCACCTTTTTTGCCGATGATAATGCCCTTGTGGCTTTCCTTTTCACAATATATTATCGCTTCAACATCCATGATTTCTTTATCCGAACGCTCACGCATTTTTTCAATTGAAACAGCAACTCCGTGCGGGATTTCTCTTTCAAGAAGTCTTAGCATTTTTTCGCGAACTATTTCAGACGCAATAACCCTTTCAGGCTGATCAGTAAGTGTATCATCCGGGAAAAAGTGTTCTGATTCAAAAGCAAGCTTTGACAATTCCTCAACAAGAGTGTCAATGCCGTCATTTCTAAGAGCCGAAACAGGCACAACAGCCTCAAAATTATACAATGAGGACATATCAAGAATTCGCTTCATAAGTTCGGTTTTTACCGGTATAGTATCAATCTTGTTGATTACAAGCACCACTGGCATCTTTTCTTTTTTGAACTTTTCAATTAATTCTTTTTCAGCTTCACGCAGTTCACCCTGCGGCTCAACAACAAGCATACATGCATCCACACCTGAGATACTGTCGGAAACAGCTTTAACCATTTTTTCACCAAGCTTATTATGCGGACGGTGAAATCCCGGAGTATCAGTGAACACAAGCTGTGTTTCACCTTTTGTGAGCACACCCATTATTCTTGTTCTTGTTGTTTGCGGCTTATCTGAAACTATTGCAATCTTCTGTCCGAGCATACGGTTAAGAATTGACGATTTGCCGACGTTCGGACATCCTACAATTGCAATAAACGCTGTTTTATTCATAAAGTTTCCTTAAGATACGCATAGCGTATCCGTTCCTCCCATAGTTATTAAGCTGTATTCTCTAAAACAAAGCATAATTTTATATAAAATATTCCACTTATATTATACTGTTGCAGACTTATAAAGTCAATTAAATTCGCTCAATGACGAAAAAAAGCCGCTGATTGATGCTTTCAAAGTAAGCGATCAGCGGCTTAAATTCTATTCAATTACTCTCAGCCGATTTTGATTCCGAAGAAAGCAAAAAGCCTGATAAAGAAATCTCTTATACGGTCGAGGAAGCTGACACTTGTTTTTCCATTTGCAGTATCATCATCAGGTGCTTCGTCCTCGGTCTTATCAAGAATATTAATGATAATATTGCTACCGAAACCGATAACCGAGAAGAACTGATAGTTTGAAGTATAGCAGTTGATGGTGATTGAACCGCAATCATCAAAAGCATCATAATCACAGTTAACAAGACTTGACGGGATGTCAACTGTTTTGAGTGAATCGCAATCTGCAAATGCCTTATAGCCGATTGTTGTTACACCCTCCGGGATTACAATTTCTGTAATCTTATCGCAATCTTCGAACGCTTCATCGCCGATTGATTTAACAGGATACCACTTACCTTTTATAAGTACCTGCGAATCAACAGTAACGGTGCCTTTTGCATTTGAATTGCACGAAACCAAAACAGCTTGATCAAATTCATTAAGCTCATATTTAAGATTAGTATCAAGGGCAAATGCTGCCACCGAGAACACGCTCAGCACCATAATCACTGTGAGCATAGCTGCAAAAAACTTCTTAACTGACTTTTTCATATACAATCCTCCGTTTCTTATGGAGAATATTATACATCTTTTCAGTGCATATTGTCAACGAAAAATCAACTTCATATTAATAATTTATAAATAATTCATAAATATTGTGTTATTTTTATAAAAGCAGCAATATTTATGCAAGATATAGGCTTTTTGGTGCATAAAAATCGCAGATAAGCGCCTAAGAATGAGCAATCATTCACCAAAAAAATGCGTAATTCGTAATGCTTAATGCGTAAT
>JAMPDR010000099.1 GCA_023665555.1 Ruminococcus sp. | reverse complement strand
GTAATCGGCACTCAGAGACGGCGGTATCAGAATTTCGTCCTGAGACACGCCCTCGGCGTTAATTCCGATATAATAATCCGTGCTCTTGTCAGTGTTGGCAAGATTAAACCATGCTCTGCCGTCAGCATCGACCTTAACGGACTGCAATTTTTCATATCCGCCGAAAGTCTTTTTCTGATAAAGTGTAGCCGTCTGATATGCAGAAGAAGAGCCGAGACGAATACCCACGGTTGAATTAAATCCGGTGCTGCCGGCGAACTTCAAGCTGTAAACGCTGTCGCTGCCGACCTTGACTTTTTCGGGGTCGGCAGCGGAAAGGCTTACACCCAAATTATACTTCCCCTTAAAATCGTCCTCAGTCGTCTTTGACATGTCTACCTGCCAAACAGTGCCGTCAGATGTCGTAACGGTAAGATCGACATTTTTTCCGGCAAGACCGCTGAGATCGTCGCCGTTTACCAAATTACCGTCAGTCATAACGGAAACACTCGGCTTTGAATCAGAGCCTGATTCCAGTTTCTTATTCACTTCGTCAGTCAGTGCTACCCATCCGTCTTCATCGCCTATTACTGCGGAAATTTCGGTTTTGTCGCTTTTATCGTCGCCGTAGCCGGAAGTATCGGTAACGGTAATAACAGAATTTTCCGTTTCGCTTACCTGTGTCTCAATAACTGCCGACCCGTTGTCAAAGGTGGAACTTGAAGACTTAGGCGGCTCGTAGTCGGCAACAAAGCCTTTTTCAGCGAAGTCGGGATTATTAGCCGTAATACTTTCCCGTAGTGCATTTGAAGCCTCAACGTCTGAATTTTCCGTGTATACGCTTATGCCGACCGCACAATTTTGCAGCGAATATTCATCTGCAGAGGTAATGCCCTCGCACAGTATAACGTCCGTCAGCTTTTCGCAGCCGTAGAACAGCCACTTCGGCAAAGTGTTTATATCCGCCTTTATCACAGCGCGTACAAGTCCGGTGCAATAGGTAAACGCCTGCGCACCGATATTCGTAACGGAAGAAGGAATTTGCACTGAGGTGATTGCAGCGCAGCGGTAGAAGGCTGCGGCGGAAATCGTCTTAAGCGTGCTCGGAAAACGGACAGCCGCAAGAACCTCACACCCCCGAAAGGCAGCTTCACCTATATCTTCAAGACCTTCGGGAAGATCAGCTCTTAAAAGCGAGGTGCACTCGGCAAAGGCATAACTGCCGATAGATCTTACACTTGACGGAATTGAAACACACGTCAGAACGGAACAGCCGTAAAAAGCCAGATCGCCGATATTTTCAAGCCCCTCGGGCAGAATAACGCTGCGTATTTCGTCAGCATTTTTGTACCACGGAGCAAACGAACCGTCACGGTAATTTGTCATTTCTCCCTTGCCCGAAATGGTAAGAACGCCGCCTTCAAGCGACCATTTAAGACCGTCGCCGCATTCGCCGTCAGCAGCAAACACATTCAGCGAGAAAAGCTGAAATATTAAAACTACCGCAAAGAAAAAAGCTGCGATCTTATTCAATTTTTTTCTGTTAGTTATCATAGTTTTCTCCCTGCGTATAGTTTAAATTTTTTAGCCCAAGAAAGAGGATTATCGTGATGATTATTACAGATCGATCGTTCTGACACACACCTCATCCGTCGCCTTCGGCGACACCTTCCCCAGAGGGGAAGGCTTTTTTTGCCCTCCCCTTTGGGGAGGGTGGCATGCGAAGCATGGCGGGTGAGGTATCTTATCTGCAATGCTTTTTTGTAGAATTATGTTTGCTTGAATCACTCAGTCGTTCTGATACACACCTCATCCGTCGCCTTCGGCGACACCTTCCCCAGAGGGGAAGGCTTTTTTGCCCTCCCCTTTAGGGAACTGCTTGCAGTTCCAGCGAAGCGGCGAGGGTAGCACACGCCGTGTGACGGGTGAGGTTACAACCTATTTTTCACTATTTTATCAATATCCTTGCATACGCTGTCAAACTTAGTCAAAATATCTTTATTCCAATAGCGTATAACCTTGATTCCCATGCCTTCAAGATATGCAGTACGTTTTGAATCTTTACTTTTTATATCATCCTTATAATGCTGAGAACCATCCAATTCAATTGCTAACGTTGCAGATGCACAATAGAAATCCAATATATAACTTCCCACTGTTACCTGTCTGCGAAACTGTATTGGATAAGTACGAAGAAATTCATACCATAACTTGTTCTCAGCCTTAGTCATATTATTGCGAAGCTCTTTAGCAAATTCAGTTAGCTTGGGATTATGTTTCATACTATTCTCTGTTCCTCATCCGTCGCCTTCGGCGACACCTTCCCCAGAGGGGAAGGCTTCTTTCTGCCCTCCACTTTGGGGAGGGTGGCATGCGAAGCATGACGGGTGAGGTTTTATCTGCAATGCTTTTTTGTAGAATTATGTTTGCTTGAATCACTCAGTCGTTCTGATATCACCTCATCCGTCGCCTTCGGCGACACCTTCCCCAAAGGGGAAGGCTTGACTCCGTGAACCGCCACTTACCGAACTATCCCTTCAATGAATGGGCGATTCACGAATCGCCCGTTCCTTACGGTTTGTTCAAAACAAAATCTCTGTATAATAACGTGTATGTTATTAAAATTTCGTTAAATCATACCCTTAATTTCAGTCAGTTTATGACAGCAGTTTCAGACTTAGGCAATTTACCGACAATTGCAAAAATCAATTCCTTAACCGAAGGTCTTCTTCCGAATTTCTTTTTGAAATGGAAATAAAGAATAGTTAAACCTACAATAAGAATCACTACTGTCCACAGGCGTGATGCAGGAATCCACAGGACAAACGGAACATGTTCTATATCATCACGCAACCACGCAGCTATGTATCTTATTACAGAATACCAAATCATATACAATTCCCAAAGCATTCCGCTGGCACGTTTTTTCTTTTCAAATACCAGTAAAACAATCAATATACCGATATATGCTGCTATTTCAAACTCCCTGCACGGGAAATGAACTGGTTGCGAGTATTTATCATAATACATCAAAAATCCATCGCAACATTCCGTAAATAAGCATGCGATTTTTGAAACAATATGAATACAGCATATGCCTGCCGCAGACATATCTCCTATAGTCTCATAGCTCTTCTTCTGAAGCTTAGTAAGGATGAAAATGCTTACCAAAATCATAAGCGGTACTCCGTACCAACAGCCGCCGCCCCAAGAGCCTTGTACGATCCTGGCAGTAGCTCTATCGCCTATATTGCCGAATATTGCATGCAACCCGCAAAGGGCAAGCGTTTGTAATACAGTCATATTAAATCTTTTATGACGCAAAAGACAACACAAAACGCCTGCTGCCATTGCAAGATAAACAAACATACTTAAATATTTGTTATATATTAGCAAATATATGATTCTGAAAATCTCCATTCAAATCTCCTGTATTTTATGTTTTTAGCATTCAATTTCTTTTGTGCCCCATCATTATGATGGGGCACTTTTCTCAATTCTAAGTTTAAGCGTCAACTTAGAATTCATTGAAAAATACGTTATTCTTCCCAAGTTCTTTCCGTAGCGTTACCATTATTGCTCCAATCACTCGGCTCGGTAATATCTTTGTTGCCTTCTTTGAACTTTACATCTGTAGTCGCATTCGCTTCATCGTAGATTGTTCCTGAAACAATTTCGCTAAAATTGCTGTCAGTTGTAGTTACCTTTACAGTTGCTACATTATCTGCACTACTTGAAAATTTAACGCTTGATCCGGGAGTATATGTCTTTGTCGTTGTAGCAGGTGATACCGCAATAGTTGTTGTTTCGACAGACCATTCAGTGATAGTATACGTGCGATCTGCTTCTTGCTTTTGACCATTCACAATTGGAATTTTTCTTGTCGTGACAATCGTACCGGTGTGGTCAGTTGTTGTAACATCTCCGCAGCTATTGGTAGTGGATGTTTGCCATTTTATCGGTTGAGTTGTCTCCTCATACTTATATCCGATTACAGTGGCTTCGCCAACCGAGATTGAAACACGGTTAGTTACCGTTCCTGACGGTAATGTCACGTCAATTCCTCTTTGCGATCTGTCTATAATAGTTTCATTTGTAATATCCAAATCAAATAGTTCTATATATTCATTTGAAACATTGTAGCGGAAGCTTGGCGATCCCTTTGAGCTTACTTTTAATGTCACAGGATGTTCCAGTTTGACAGTAAACGTACCGCCATTATATGTCATGTCAATTGTGTTAACGGTAATACCGTTTACCAAATCTCCAATATCTCTAGAACTACCGCTTTTTCCTGACACTTCGCCTGTTGTGGTTCCGTCATTTGCAGTAAATTCCCACGTGTTTGTCGCGGTACCACTATAAGCGTAAGATAACGAAGCTTTATTTGTTCTACTAACTGTTGTTCCTGCTTTCGTCAATTTAAGCGTTGCCTTTGGCGTTGTGTAACCGCCTAACAAACCACCATAATTAAAGTGAAGAAGTGCATAATAATCTTCAAAGTAGTTATACTCAGTTATATTAGTCGGATTTGTACCTGATCCTAGGTTTTCAGTTACAGCTTTTGTCGGAGCATAATCTGTTCCGGTTATCTTAACGTCCGGTGCAATCCACTTTATATCAAATACGGGACAAGTATCTGACGGCTTTCCGTTATCCAGATAAATAATCTTAGTACCTTGGGTAGTTCCGGCAGTATAAGATGCTCCTCCTATACTGAACATTACTGAACAACGGTTATACTCGCCGGCGTAACGGAAATTAAGATCCGATATAGAATAATCGGTCTTTGAACCCGCTTTTAATGTTCCGGTTGCATCAACATTACCGTTACCCAAAGCAGTGCTATTAGCCGTATAGCCATAGGTGTCAAGATTTATGCCAGATGCATCAAGGAAATATTTAACCTTAACATCGGAAACATTAATACCTTGAATCTCCTCACCCTCATAGTCAGCCATACTAACCGTAATACCCTTTACACTATGAAGATCCATAAAGTAACCGGTAAAGCCAGCACTATTGCCGCTGAGTGTTACATAAATATCGTTAACTACCTTTGTTTGGATATTTTCCGCAGAAAGATCTATAGTTACGCCATCGCCGTTTTCTTCACCCATATACGGAATATCGTTATAATATACACCGTAAAGCGTAATGCTTCTCAGCGTCCATTCACCCTCCTGGCTGCCGTCCGTAACAGGGAGTTTGAAGTGCCAGTTATTTACTACGTCCTTACCCGTGTCACTAAGCTCTACACCCATAACGCCGACTACAGTTTCTGTTTTGCCATTGTTTATTACAGTAGCTTCAACTTTGCTTGCAGCACTGGAGAAGGCTATGCCGAGTACCATTTCTGCATCTTTATTAGGTGCAAATTGGTAATCAAGTGTACTGTTATTATAGTATGAAACATTTTCCGGCGGCATTGCCTGAATAGAAGGTGCGCTTGTATAGCTTGTAATACCGTTAGAGCCGACGGACAATCTTGTAAACTTATACGAACCGGCATCCTTTACAAGGAACGAGCCGACGTAACGCTGACGCTCTGCATTCCATACCATAGCAGAGTCAAGTCCCTTTGACTCCATGGCAGTACCCACTCTGCCGTAGAGAATTTTAACGTCCGTAAGACC
>JAMPDR010000098.1 GCA_023665555.1 Ruminococcus sp. | reverse complement strand
CATAGGGCTGCCCCTACGAAAATGCCCATATTGAAATAATTATCCTTAAGTTGACGACATTGCCCCATGGGTCGACCTGAAACAAATTATAATCTGCGGACTGAAACCTACGAAAGGTACAACCTCACACGCAATTACGCATTAAGCATTACGAATTACGCATTATTAACCGTTGACACCGATTAAAACAAAGAATATAATAATAACATTGACAAACCGCGAAAGGAGTTACCCTATGTTTAAACTTATTCAATGCGCCGAGAACACCTATTATCTCTCCTGCTTTGCAAATATCGGTGTTTATTACCTTGGTAACAATGAAGTTATGCTGATTGACAGCGGCGACCATAAAAAAAGCGTTGGCGACCTTGACAGTATACTTACCGAGCGTGGCTGGAAAGTGAAAATGATTGTCAATACCCATGCACACAGTGACCATATTTACGGCAATGAATTTTTTGTTAGCAAATATGGCTGTGAGGTATACGCAAGCGAGATTGAACGTCATCTTGTTGCACAGACAAAGGTTGACGAAAAATTTTTCTATAACGCTGTTCCCATTCCACGTTCAAAAAATCCGCTTTATACATATCTTGAAACCGAAGTAAAACTTTTGACAAGAGATGTTTTACCTGACGGCTTCGACATCATCCCCCTACCGGGACACACGCATAACATGGTCGGAATCAAAACGGCTGACGATGTGTGGTTTTTGGGCGATGCAGTTCTCGCTCCGCAGACCTTTGACAGCTATAAAATTCCCTTTAACCTAAATATAAATCCGTGCATTGAAACCGCAAAAATGCTTACTGAATTGAACGGAAAGTTTTTCGTACCGTCACATGTTCCGCCAAGCGAAAATATCACCGAAGTTGCTATGTTCAACGCAACCCGCCTTGCTGAAATAAAAGATTACATTTTCAGCATCTGCGACGGAAAAAGTGTTGAAGAAATAATCATTCAGGTTGACAAAGACATGCAGTTGGGGCTGAACCTTGACAAATATGCAAAAATCACAATTTCCATAAAGGGATATCTCAGCGCATTGCTGGAGGATCATAAAATTACTGCTAAAATTCAAGATAGCAAGATGATTTATGTGAAGATAGTATGACTTATTAAATCTTATGTCAAGCATTGCAATCCATATCTATTTTCTCTCCGCGGCAAAAGCTGAAAAGTCGCGAACACTCTCATGCTCGCGACCTCACCTATTACATATTCACTCTTACCTATTACTTCAAAACAAGCCTGCTCATAATGAACAGGCTTAATTTTTACACTTTACTTCCCTTGGTGCCTTTGGCTCCGCCGCCGATTTTCGCACCCTGAAGTACGTTTGAATCAAATGCATAGGTGATGTTTTCACCCTCGCGCTCACGCTTAAGTGCAAGTGAAATCATCTTGTCAAGCAGTTCGCTATACGGTACACCTACAGGCTCCCAAAGATAGAATGAAAGCGAGCCGGGAATTGTGTTGATCTCGTTGAGCCAAATCTCTCCGCTTTTTGAGTCCATCATGAAGTCAAGTCTTGAAACACCGTTGCAACCTAAACATTTGAATGCCTTAACTGCCATTTGCTGAATTGATTCCTTTTGTTCAGCTGTGATATCAGCCGGAATCTTTCTTTTAAGCGTAGCCATACCCTGACTGCCTGATTTTGTTCCGCCTTTACTGCCGCCTTTAACTCCGCCCTTCGCTCCTTTGGCTGAGCCATCACCGATATATTTATCCTTAAAGTCAAGAATATCACCGTTGCCTATTGGCTCTTCACATTCTGATGCTTTGGCACTTTCATAGTCACCGAGAACAGAGCAGTTGATTTCCTTAAGATTCTGCACAGCCTTTTCAACAAGCACCTTACCTGCATAGCTAAAAGCAGTGTCAAGTGAATCAAGCAGCTTTTCTCTGCTGTCTGCCTTTGAAATTCCGATTGATGAACCGAGGTTAACAGGCTTAACAATGACCGGATAGCCTATTGCGGTTTCGATTTCAGCAACAACCTTATCGTTGTCAGCATCATATTCCTTGTTGGTATAGCACTTGCAGTCCAGGACAGGAATTCCATTATCCTTAAGCACGGTTTTCATTACGTATTTATCCATGCCAACTGCTGAAGATACAACATCACATCCAACATAAGGGATGTTGAGCATTTTGAGATAGCCTTGAAGTGTGCCGTCCTCAACGTTTGTTCCGTGAACAACAGGAAATGCGACATCTATGTAGTCAACAACATTGTTGCCAAACTTCTTGAACGGATATCTGATAAGTTTGACTTTATTTTCATCGCTGACAGGCAAAACACGCTGACTGCGATTCAGCAATGCCTTGACATTATCAGCATAAGCCTCAATTTTTCCAATATCCTCACCAACGTAGAATTCATTGTTCTTTGTTATATAAATCGGGATAACATCGTATTTATCTTTGTTGAGATAACCGATTGCCTGAATTGCGGAAATGATTGAAATTTCATGCTCTACGCTTTTTCCGCCAAACATAACTCCGACCTTGATTTTCATGATCAATTCATCCTTTCGAAATTAATAGTTATCCGGTAAATCATTCTCAAGAAGAATGATTTTCTTTTTACCCATGCTGTTAAGTGCATAAACGTGAGTCAGTGCCTCATTTATTGTGTTTGCAACAAAAATCTTGTTTTCATCATATTTCTCATCAAGCAAACCTGCTTTAATCGGAATAGCCTGCTTCTGACCGACAAGTACAACATAGTCACATACCTTTGCGGCATTTCTGCCAAATTCACGGTTAAGTTCCTCCTGCTTTTCGCCGAGTTCAACCATACCGGGTGTAACGAGGATTTTATAGCCGTCAAACAGTGAAAGTGCTTCAAGAGCGGCTTTAGTTCCGCTTGGATTCGAATTGTAAGCATCGTCAATGATTGTGACACCGTTTTTTTCTGAAAGTTCGAGTCTGTGAGGAACACCCTCAAGCTTTCTCACCTGTCCTTTAAGTTCTGCCAATGAAATGCCAAGCTTATGGCAAACCGCAATTGCACCGACTATATTCAGCACATTGTGCCTTCCGATGAGCCTTGTTGTATATTTCTCGGTTTCACCGTTCGGTGCTTTAACACTGAAAGTTGTTCCCCTATCTGTCACAGCAACATCAAATGCGGTGTAGTCTGCGTCACCGCCAATGCTGTATGTAAAAGCGGGTCTGTTTGAACCGTGATCCCTGATATTTTCATCATCACCGTTAAGGAACAGCATACCGTCCTGCGGAAGAGCATCGGATAGTTCAAACTTTGTATTTTTAACGGCATCAAGTGTCTTAAATGATTCAAGATGCTGCGGTCCGATTGAAGTAATGATACCGTGATGCGGATGGACAATGTCGCAAAGTTCTTTGATGTCGCCGACCCATTTTGCACCCATTTCACAAATGAAAATCTCATGGGTTGCTTTGAGTGAACCTCTTATAGTTTTAACCACACCCATCGGTGTATTATAGCTTTCGGGAGTCATCAAAACATTATATTTCGCACGAAGCAGAGTGTTAAGATAATATTTCACACTCGTTTTACCATAGCTGCCTGTTACACCGATAATTTTCAAATCGGGACACTCGGCAAGAATACGTTTTGCGTCATTGGTGTATCCGCGATTAATTGAAAGTTCAATCGGCTTGTTTATAACATTCGCAATGATTACCATAACAGGTGAAATCAGATAAAAACAAGCATAAATCATCAAGAGATAAGACTGCTTTTCATAAGCGAAACAAAGCGGAACGGCAACCACACCCGCAATGATAACAAGCAACGAAATTGTCACAAGCATGCGTTTCACCCTTGCGGTATATACCAATGGCTTTTTGGCTTTTTTCGGTTTTTCTATAAGACAGCCGATTGCAAAAAGCAATATAAAAAGAGCCGCCTTAATGTCTATATTCATGGTGAGTAATATCACGATAAGCATAAGTACTGCCAACATCATGTGGGAAAGATACCTTGAATAATTCTCTCTCATCCATTTTGTGTGAGTGTCAAAGCGATATGAATTTAGCTGGAAAAAGTGCATTGAGTCAATTATCGAAAGAGCGAAACATACAGCAAATGCCGCTGTCGCTGCAACATACAAAGCGATTGTCATAAAATTTTCTCCGTTTCAAATTAATATGGAATATTCATGAAAGACGCAAGAACTCGGCTGAAAAGTACCTGCTGTTCCAGGAAAGAGTAATGTCCTGCATTGTCAAACGCAACAAGCGCGGCTTCCGGCATCAGTTTTTCCATCAGCTGTCCGTCAGACAGCGGTGTTGCATCATCATTTTTGCCCCAAATGAGCAGAGTCGGACACTTCACATTCGGCATCAACTCACAAAGGTCCTCGTTGACAACTTTCACCAGAGTTTGGCGCATTATCGGCGATGCGGCATTGTAGTCAGCCGAACCGTTTCTGCGTCTGAGATTTTCAAGTGCATCCGGGAACAGCTTTTGCACAGCTGCCGACGCAAAAATCTTCTTCGTCATTTTATAGGTGTTCTGCTTAATTTTCTGAGCAGCCGTTTTTTCCGGCTTTACTCCTGCGCTGTCAACAAGAATAACCTTCTCCACTTCAAACGGCAACTCTCTTGAGCACAGCTTGATAATGACTCTGCCGCCGAACGAATGGCCGAGCAGGGTAATTTTATCAAACTCGTAATCCTTCAAAAATGTGAGTACAAAGTCAACGTATCTGTCTACATCCCACGGCTCTTTCGGCTCTTCACTTTCACCAAATCCGGGCATATCCATCGCCAAAACTTTATATTTTTGCGAGAGCACGTTTATTGCATTTTGGAAAAGCGTGATGTTAGAGCCCCAGCCGTGCAACAAGAGCACAAGGTTACCTTCACCCTCACAGATATAATTTATGTTAAGACCGTCAATATTCTTATTCAAAGATTTGCCTCCTTTTCTGAGCACAAAATCTGTGTTTCCCTATTAATATATACTAATTGTATGCTCAGTTATACAATAAAAGTTTCACAGCCGTTCGAATTGACGCACCAATCCAGTATATACTTTTATATTATATCATAATTTACCTCACTTTTCCATATAATGAGAAGTATTTCCCAAAAGTTTTTGAAAAAATTTGCCTTTCAGCTTTTAAATTTACTGCTGTCAGGCAATCATATTAGTAAATTTATCTATTCGGAGGTATGTATCACCATGGAACTTGCAGGATCTAAAACTCGCGAAAATCTTCTCACAGCATTCGGACTCGAAAGTCAGGCGCGCAACAAATATACCTATTATGCTTCCAAAGCACGCAAAGACGGCTACATTCAGATTGCAGAAATTTTTGAGGAAACCGCCCACAATGAGCAAGAACATGCCAAAATCTGGTGGAAACTGCTCACAGGCGGTGTCAGTGAAACGCTGAACAATCTCAAAGATGCCGCCGCAGGTGAAAATTATGAGTGGACGGAACTATACAAGGATTATGCCGAAACAGCGCGTCAGGAGGGATTCGACACAATTGCCGCTCTCTTCGAAATGGTCGGCAAAATTGAAAGAGAGCATGAAGAGCGTTTTCGCAAACTTGTGGGCAACATTGAGCAAGGCATTGTGTTCTCTCGCGAGGGCGACACTGTTTGGATCTGCTCAAACTGCGGACACATTCACATTGGAAAATCTGCACCCGAAGTCTGCCCCGTTTGTGCCCACGCAAAGGCATATTTTGAAATCAAAGCAGAAAACTATTAAGGTACTTGCGTACGGGTACTGCGTACGGCTATGATGCGTTTTGGTTTTGTACTTGTAGAAAGATTTAGTCCGCAGAGGGAGATTGTTACGATTTCGTAGTATCTTGTTTCAACTAAAAGTTTACACGGTTTGATTTTATATCTTCCCTAAAAAG
>JAMPDR010000097.1 GCA_023665555.1 Ruminococcus sp. | reverse complement strand
TGCTCCAAGATGTCCGCAGGACATCGATACAGACTTACCGTTATATGTAATGTAAGGTTTTAGTTGAAACAAGATACTACAACGATGCATCCAATTAATAATCTTTGTGAATATTATTCACTATAGCAAGAAGAATGTTTTACACTGTGCAAAATGTGCATTTTTTATGTAACCTTTTTCAATTTTGAAAAACATAAACACTTCACATATTTTTTACACATTTTACACAGAGAATAAATATAACTTAACAAATGTTTGTTATTTCAACATAGTAATTGTTTTATTTCTAATTATTATCTACCATCCACCTCTGCGGACTGAATCTTTATATAAGTACAAATCTAAAACGCAATATGAGCCGTGCGCAAGCACCAATCTTCTGTTAACAATTGACAATTTTGCTGTTATGATATAGAATATATGATACAAATATACATATGAAGCGTTTGCAGACGATTGAACCGCTTTGGTGTATTTGCAATGAATACGAAAAACAAATATGTTATTTTATTAATTCATGTTTATGAGGAGAAAATTATGATTTACCAAAATTCAAACAATGTTTTTCATTTGCAAACTGCAAAAACAAGCTATATTTTTCGTGCTCTGCCATCAGGTCAGCTTGAAAGCCTTTATTACGGCAGGAAGATGAGAAACTGCGATGATTTCAGTTTCCTTTTTGATAAGCACAAGAACGGCTGGGGAAATTCAACGGCATATTCGCAGGATGATACATCTCTTTCGCTTGACCACATTCAGCTTGAATATTCTGCCTATGGTAAGGGTGACTATCGTTTGCCTGCCATGCAGATTACTTCTGCCGATGATAATTTTACAACAGATTTTACCTTCAAAAAAGCAGCTGTTACAGATGTTAAGCCTGATCTTAACGGTCTGCCGTCAAGCTACGGTGAATCAAAGACATTGACTGTTATTCTTGAAGATAAAGCACTTGGTGCGGAACTTCACATGTTCTATACAGCTTTTGAGGAATGTAACGTTATCACAAGAAGTGTTCGCCTTTATAATAAGAGCGAAAAGCCGTTCAGAATTAAGTCGCTTATGAGTATGCAGCTTGATTTACCGATGGGCGATTATACTGCATTGAGTTTTGACGGCGCATGGAGCAGAGAAAGATATAAAAATGAGCACAAGCTGACATCGGGTCAGTTTGCAATCGGCTCAACAACAGGCACAAGTTCAAACAGACACAATCCGTTCTTCGCAGTTAAGAGCGGCGAATGTGATGAGCAAAATGGCGAGTGCTACGGTTTCAACCTTGTTTATTCGGGTAACCACATTGCCCGAACGGAGATTTCATCTCACGGTCTGCTTAGAATTCAAAACGGTATCAATCCGTTTGAGTTTGATTGGACGCTGAACTCAAACGAAAGTTTTGATTCACCCGAAAGTGTTATGACTTTCAGCAGTGAAGGTCTTAACGGTATGAGTCATAATATGCATCTTTTTGTTAAAGAGCATATAGTAAGAGGCTATTGGCAGCACCGTGAACGTCCGATTCTTGTCAATAACTGGGAAGCAACGTTTTTCAGCTTCAACGAAAAAAAGATACTCAATATTGCTTCGGCTGCAAAAGATATCGGCGCTGAAATGTTCGTACTTGATGATGGTTGGTTCGGCAAGAGAAACAATGACAAGAGCGGACTGGGCGACTGGTATATCAACATGAAAAAGCTGCCGTCCGGCATTGACGGACTTTCGAGAAAAATCAATGCTATGGGTCTGAAATTCGGTCTTTGGGTTGAGCCGGAAATGATATCTCCTGACAGTGACTTATATCGTGCGCATCCCGATTGGGCAGTTACCACCGATGTATACACTCCGTCACAGGGAAGAAATCAGCTTGTCCTTGACCTTACACGCAGTGACGTGCGCGAATATATCATAAACACAATGACCGATGTTTTCAGATATGGCAACATTGAATATATCAAATGGGATAATAACCGTCAAATGTCTGATGTGTTCTCTCATCAGAAAGGCGCAAAAAGCGGCGAGTTCTTCCACAGATACATCCTCGGACTTTATGAAATTTGGGATGCGCTCATCGGAAAATTCCCCGAAATTTTGTTTGAGGCATGTTCAAGCGGCGGCAACCGCTTTGACCTTGGCACTTTCTGTTATATGCCACAGTGCTGGACGAGTGACAACACCGATGCACTCGACAGAATCAAGATTCAGCAGGGCACTTCCTACGGCTATCCGCAGTCAGTTATGACAATGCATGTTTCCGTATCTCCGAGCCAGGCTGACTTCAGAGCATCGTCCGTTGAACAGCGTTTCAACGTTGCATCGTTCGGACTTCTTGGCTATGAACTTGATGTCACTGACCTTTCAAAATTCGATAAAGTTGCTGTTAAAAAGCAGATCGAATATTACAAGCAGCACAGAAAGCTGCTGCAATTCGGTGAATTCACACGTATTGGCGACTTTTTCACAGATGAACTTGCAAAATGGCAGATTACTGCACCTGATAAGAGCGAGAGCATGATGGGATATTTTGTTGACCGTGTTACTCCAAACGGCGGTAATGACGTGATTCGTTTTGTTGATCTTGATGAGGAGAAAGACTATTCGCTTGAAACAAGACTTCAACTTATAAATCTGCGTTCGTTCGGCGCAATTATGAATTCCGTATTGCCGAAAAAGATTGATGTTGATGAAAGCAAATTTTATGATTATCTTGTCAACACCATTAAGCTTCATAGCGAAAAAGATAACTATGACTGCATCGGCGGTGATGCTTTGATGGGTGCAGGTTTCAGACCGACTCAGCGCGGATTTATACCGGGTAAATGCAGGATTTTGTTTGATAATGATTCCAGAATGTACTATCTCAAAGAGAAGAAAGATTCAACCGATGAAAATATATAACACATTTTGCTTCAAAGGTAAGCCGAAGTGGGATAAAGTTCCGATTGGTGCAATTGATTGCTATCAATGGGAAAGCGAAGCGCCATACAGGCCGAAAAATGCATTTCAAATGTGTTTTGTGGGCGGCAAGGGCATTTATGTTCGCATGAAAACCGATGAAAAAGTTCTGCGTGTTTCGTGCCGCGGACGTGATGAGCCTGTTTATGAGGACAGCTGTATGGAGTTTTTCTTCATGCCTGTTGCGGCGCGTGAAGAATACATAAACATTGAGGTCAATCCGATCGGAGCATATCTTTCTCAGTTCGGTAGCGGTAAAGAAAATCGTGTATTTGTGAAGTCACTGACAAATGTGCAGCCGACTGTTCACAGTGAAATTACCCGGGACGGCTGGCAAACAGAAATATTTATACCTTGCGGATTGTTCTTCGAACTTAACGGAGAAGAATTCACAGCTTGTGCAGGCGAATACTGCGGTAACTTCTATAAGTGCGGCGATAAAACAGATACTGCTCACTACGGCTCTTTTGCGCCGATGACGGATTTACCGCCGGGATTTCACAATCCCAAGCTTTTTGCCAAAATTATTGTCAATGAAGAATAAATATTAATGAAAGGAAAATGCGGTTAATCAGCACCGCAGAAAGCGATGATTAACATGAATAATGAAAGTCTAATTTCAGTATGTCGTGCTTTCGGCATCGAGGGAGATTTAATAAACACAAAAACCTTTACAGACGGTCATATCAATTCCACATATCTTGCAGAATTTGATGCGGACGGAAAAAATACAAAATATCTTGTTCAGCAGATTAACACACATGTATTCAAAGATCCCGATGTTCTTATGAATAATATCACGGGTGTTACCAAATACCTTCGTGACACCATTGAGAAAGACGGCGGCGACCCTGACAGGGAAACGCTTACTTTCATTAAATCTGTTGACGGAAAATATTATCACTATCTTGAAGATGGCAGCTGCTGGAGAATCTATTGCTTTATTGATGATTCTTTTACTTTTGATTTAATCGACAGCAATGAAGTGTTTGAAAGTGCCGGTGAAAGTTTCGGCAGATTCCAGTGCTTGCTTGATGGTTATCCTGCGGAAAAACTAGGCGAAACAATTCCGAATTTCCATGATACACCTAAGCGTCTTGATGCGCTCAGACTTTCTGCTGAAAGTGATGTTTGCGGCAGAGCGGAGTCTGTTAAGGCGGAACTTGATTTTGCTTTTTCGCGCGAGGATTGTGCGGCAACTGCAATCAATCTTCATGAAGAGGGAAAAATTCCTTTGCGCGTAACCCACAATGATACTAAGCTTAACAATATTCTTTTTGACAGAAACACAAATAAGGGAATATGCGTGATAGACCTTGACACAATTATGCCCGGATTTTCGCTTTATGATTTCGGCGATGCAATTCGCTTCGGCGCAAAAACGGCTCTTGAAGATGAGGCAGACCTTTCAAAGGTGTCGATATCAATGCCGCTTTATGAAAGTTACGTCAAAGGATATCTTTCAAGCTGTGCATCTGCTCTTACTAAGGCAGAGGTCGATCACCTTGCTTTTTCGGCAAAGCTTTTGACATATGAATGTGGTGTACGCTTTTTGACGGACTATCTTGACGGTGATGTATATTTCAAAACAGACTATCCCGAACATAATCTTGTGAGAGCAAGAAATCAGTTCAAAATGGTTGAAGAGATTGAAAAGCATCTTGATGAAATGAACAGCATCACGCAAAAGATTTATGCTGAAATGATGGCAGAAGCATGATATTATTTGTACTTCTGATTTTATGCGTGATTTTTCTCGGCTCACAAACGGCAGGGAAAGGCAAATATTTTGATGATTATATCTCGCAAAAGCAGACTTATGCAATCAACGGAGCATTCACCTTATTCGTATTTCTGAGCCATATAAGTACATATTTTGATTTGACAGGTATATTTGACATTCCTTATGAACATGTTAAATATTATCTCAGTCAGCTTATTGTCGTTTCGTTTCTGTTTTATTCGGGTTACGGGATGATGGAGTCGATTAAGAAAAAAGGCATGGACTATGTTAAGTCTATACCGTTACAGCGCTTTTTCAAGGTGTTTTATCATATGGAGATTGCGGTACTGATGTATGTTGCCGTGAATCTGATTTTAGGTAACTGGTTTACGGTATCGACTACGTTGCTTTCTTTTGTCGGCTGGACAAACATCGGCAACAGCAACTGGTATATTTTTGTTGTGCTTGCGATGTATTTGTTTGTTTTTGTTTCGTTCATGCTTGCGCGCGGAAACAAATATATAGCTACTGTGCTGACAACTGTTTTCACTGTAGCATTTGCGGCAGTTTTGCTGAAACTCGGTAAGGAAACATTTTGGTATAATACGATTGTGCTTTATCCTGTTGGTATGATTTTCTCTTTGGTAAAGGATTTATTTGATAAAATCGTCAAGAGAAATGATGTGTTGTGGGTTGGCATTATGGCGGCAGTTTTTGTCACATATAATGTGTTTGAATATCTGAGAAAGGGTAATCTCATATATTATTATATTTGGGCAGTTCTGTTCATGATGTTGATTGTTATTCTGACTACTAAGGTCAGAATAGGCAATGTAGTGCTTAACCGGCTCGGCAGTCATGTTTTCAGCATTTATATGTTGCAAAGAATACCGATGATGATTCTCTCAAAATTCGGATTTAACACAAGCCACCGATATATTTTTGTTGCACTGTGCTTTGTGATGACGCTGATTTTATCCGCACTGTTTGACAAGGCAACCGGTAAACTTGATTCGCTGATATATTACAGAAAAAAGTTAAACTGAATAAAAAAAAGACTGCCTATCTGAGCAGCCTTTTTTAATGCTTAATGCGTAATTCGTAATGCGTAATTGCGGGGAAGGCTTGTGCCTGCCGTAAGTGATAGTCCGCAAAATAAGATTTAATGAGGAGCGGGCGCAAGCACAGGTAATAAGTAATAGTGAATAAGTAATAGGTATGGTCGCGGATTAAATAGTAACGATAGTTAAGTTACTGCCCGCGAAAATAGGTATTGCTTAATTGACAGAATATAATTATAATAAATTCCTAACCTAAGAATCTCGT
>JAMPDR010000096.1 GCA_023665555.1 Ruminococcus sp. | reverse complement strand
AGAAGTGAACGGTTTCATAGCTAACTTTATTTTCAATTGCATATGTTTCAGCCGTTGAGCCTGAGTGACAGTAGATTGTGCAGGTGTCTTTGGTGGCATTATCGTGACCGACTTCTACACACGAATTGTCATACTCTTCTGTTAATATTTGTGCCTTTTCCGGATCACCTAAAATTGATTCCATAAAGGCGGCTTTACATTTTTCTGCAACTTCCTTTTTGCTGAATCCATTAGCCGGTTGTGCATAAACATAGCCGATACTTTCGTTGCCGAGTTCAGTTCCCATACCTTCAATTGTGAAACTTGAAATCATAATACATTCGGTAAAAGCCCCTTCGCCTATTGTTTTAATGCTTGCCGGGATTGTAATATTTTCAAGAGATGCACACAACGCAAAAGCAATATCACCTATTGTTTCTAGATTTTCAGAGAATATGATATTCTTTAATGAAATACTATAGGCAAAGCTTTCAGGTTCAATTGTAATAAGTGAGTCTGGCATTATAATGGTTTCAAGATTGCAGTTACTGAAAAAAGCATATGATTTTATAGTTGAAACTCCATCAGGAATTGTGTATTCAGTTATATCTGCTGCTGTAGGATATGAAAGCAGTGCTTTTTCATCCTTAGAAAATAGTATTCCAAAGTTGTCTACATAGTAATTATTGTTATTACTGTCAATTGAGAATTTTTTTAGATAAGGTGAAAGAACAGGAATAATACCTATTGATGATACATTTGCCGGAATAAAAAATTCTTTGATTGAAGTTTGAAAAAATGCACGTTCACCGATAGTTTTAACCGATTCCGGAATTTCGATGTTTTTCAAGTTAGTGCATTGTGAAAATGCATTGTCTTCAATAACTTCTATTGTTGATGATAATTCGATGTTCTTTAATTGTGTACATCCGGAAAAAGCACCGGAATCAATTTTTTTAGTTCCTGGATTTAATTTTACAGATTTAAGATTACGACATAAGGCAAACGCGGATTGACCTATTTCAATAATACTTCCGGGAATTTCAATGTTTTCCAAAGCGGAAAAGATAAAGAATGCTTGCTCACCAATATATGTTATACCTTCTTCGATAATGATATGCTTAGTGTCAATTTCCTGATACGTATAATCAATGATTGGATATTCGCAGTAATTTTGAGTAAACTCAAAATAATCTCTCATAGCACCGTTACCGCTGAATACAAGAGTTCCACTGTCATATCTTGTCCATGTAACAGAATCCGGATTAGGTTCAGCACCGCAGGTTCCGCTTGCAATAACGTTGCCGTAGTCCTCAGCAGCAAAAGCAGAAGTCGGAACTATGCAGAAAAGCATAACAATTGCCAAAAATACGCTTAAAAAATTTTTCATTAAGATTTCCTCCTAAAATTATTTGTATAATTATATCATTAAATTTTGATAAAGACAAGATGAATTGTTGAATTGTGCATCCCCTTGTCAAATTCCGTCAATTATGATAGAATTATCACAAGATGTAATCAAACGGAGTGATAACTATGCATATCCCCAAAAGTGAAAGCCATGAAGTTGAAATTGAATTGTTTGAACAGGCACTTGAACAGTCAAAAATTCAGTCGCATATTGAATATGATGTGCGTGATTGGCTCTATGTTCCGAACCATTACAGCGAATATCGTTACATACTTGGAACAACAGGAAAAAATCCGCTCATCTGCATTGGCATAAATCCTTCAACTGCTGCACCGAATGACCTTGATAACACACTCAAATCGGTTGAACGAATCGCACTTGGCAACGGTTACGACAGCTTTGTTATGTTCAACGTCTATGCTCAGCGTGCTACTCGTCCCGATGATATGGACAAGCAGCTTAATGCGGCTCTTCATGCTGAAAACATGAAAGCATTTGAATATGTACTTTCACTTTATGAAACAGAAAAACCGTCAGTGTGGGCGGCATGGGGAAACATCGTTGAAATGCGTCCGTATCTCAAAGACTGCCTGCGTGATATGGTGAATATATCAAAAAAATACTTTGCAAATTGGTACTCCGCAGGAGCGATAAGCAAAAAAGGACACCCGCACCATCCGTTGTATCTGAAAAAAGACAGTCCGCTTGATGAATTTGACATGGAAAACTATCTTGATAATATACTTGGCATGGCAACAGTGTAAAAATCTGTAATAAAAAACGGCCATCTCTCATATGCTTTAGTGATAGCATAAGGGGGATGGCCATGAATGATTTAGTGGAAGAAAGAGCCATAGAATTGGCTGAATATATAATTGCCACAAAGGCAACCGTTCGCACCGCTGCAAAAAAATTCGCAATCAGTAAGTCAACAGTACATACCGATGTTTCGAAAAGACTTTTACAAATTGACAAAGACCTTGCCGACAAGGTGAGAGTGGTGCTCGACGAGAACAAATCACAGCGTCATATCAGAGGCGGTATGGCGACAAGGGAGAAATATAAAAACATGAAAGCGTGATACTTGATTAAATAGGAAAATAAAATCAGCGACACATTGCTACCGCTGATTTTGTTGTTTTAGCCTTTACAAGTTTCTGTAATTTTTTCAACATTTTGAACCGATTCAAGTTTCTTTTCCTTTTTTCTGAGTACTATGAACATGATTATCATCGCAACCGCAAGTGAAACATATGCCATAATCATATCAAGAATTGTGTCAAACATCGGAAACTGAGCTTCGCCTGCTCTGGTGAATCCGAGAATACGGAACATGATGAAATCTTCGCTCAATGTCCAGTTGAATCCCTGGCAATGAGTGCCGAAAAAGTAATCGCCGAAAAATTCCATGACTTCCCATAAGCCTACAACAGAGCCTGAAAATCCTGCACTGCAAAGTGTCATGATTGAAGCAGGGCAGCTGCGTCCGTTAAGTACAGCCTTGAATAAATAATATCCTATAATCATAACTGTGGGACCCGAAACGAAGTGCAGCCACAAATCGAATTTCGGTATGTACTGATATATGTTGAGATATTTGCCAACGTAGTAGCCGAGAAATTCGGTCAAAATGAGGATGGTCTGAATACGATAGTCAAGGCGGTTGATGAAACTCTTTTTAGGTGTAATCAATTTTAAAAGGGAAATTGCAAAACAGGCAAGCAAATTGAGTGCATAGAGCAGTGTATCAGCCGTGTTGAGGTTACGTATAAGTGCATAGGCGAGCAAAACACGAACTACCCACCAGAAAATAATGTCGATTACAGTGGTTTCTTTTTTCAATGATGCAAATTCATATTTGACTTTTTCTTTAATCATAAAGCTTATAAAAACTCCTTATTTATTTTGCATTAAACATATTATCACTATTTTTAACAGATGTAAACAATTGTTAAGAATATGTAATATAAATTACTGTAAATCGTAACAATTTAAATGGATATGAGAAATAAAGAACGCTTAGCTAAGTGTGATTGCCGAAGTAAAAATGTTTTTGAACTGTTGACAAAATTGCTTGTCGGTGATAAAATGTAGAAAATAAAAAATATTCCCATCACAAAACGTTGACGGAGAAGGCTTTTTCATGAGAACTCAATCAGAGAGATTTTGTCATCGGCTGAAAGCAAAGTCATGAGCGACGAAAAAGCTACCACTTCCTGAGTGTGCATTGACGCGGTTGCAATACCGATAAGATGCGCCGTATGACTGCGTTAAAGTCAGAAGAGTGCCGCATTTTGCGGAATACGGGTGGAACCGTGGAGATTGATTTTTATCTTCATCCCAGTACAGTTATGCTGTGTTGGGATGATTTTTATTTGTATTATCGAAAGGAAGATGTAACAATGATTAATGTAACACTTAAAGGCGGCGTTGTGCGTGAATATGAGAACGGCTCAAGCGTACTTGACGTTGCAAAAAGCCTTGGTGCAGGACTTTTCAAGGCTGCTTGTCTTGCAAAGGTAAATGGTGAGGTATGTGATCTTCGTACAGTTCTCAATGCTGATTGCGAAGTTGAAATTCTTACATTTGACGATGAAGAGGGAAAAAAGACATTTTGGCATACTTGCTCACATGTTCTTGCACAGGCAGTTAAGCGCCTTTACCCTAACACCAAACTTGCAATCGGTCCTGCTGTTGACAACGGATTCTATTATGATTTTGACAGCGAAATCAATTTCACTCCCGAAATTCTTGAGAAGATTGAAGCTGAGATGAAGAAGATCGTTAAAGAAGCACTTGTTCTTGAGAGATTTGAACTTGACCCCGATGAAGCAATTGAGTTGATGCAGAGCAGGGGAGAAACATATAAAATTGAACTTATCAAAGAGCATGCAGATAAGGGCGAGAAAATTTCATTTTTCCGCCAAGGCGATTTTGAAGAACTTTGTGCAGGACCTCATATTCCCGATACAGGCAGAATCAAGGCATTTAAACTGACTTCATGTACAGGCGCTTATTGGAGAGGTGACTCGAATAATAAGATGCTTCAAAGAATTTACGGAACAGCATTCACAAAAGCAAGCGATCTCCAGGCTCATCTTGAACAGCTTGAAGAAGCAAAGAAAAGGGATCACAACAAACTCGGCCGTGAACTTGAATTGTTCACAACCGTTGACTATATCGGACAAGGTTTGCCGATCTTGCTTCCGAAAGGTACAACGATCATTCAGATCCTCCAGCGTTTTGTTGAAGATGAAGAGCAAAGACGCGGTTGGCTCAGAACCAAAACTCCGCTCATGGCAAAAAGCGACCTTTATAAAATCTCAGGCCACTGGGATCACTATAAAGACGGTATGTTTGTTCTCGGAGATGAAGAAAAGGACGATGAAGTCTTTGCACTTCGTCCAATGACATGCCCGTTCCAATATCAGGCATATCTCAACAGAGCGCGCTCATACAGGGATTTGCCGATGCGTTTGGCTGAAACTTCAACCCTTTTCAGAAACGAAGCATCAGGTGAAATGCATGGTTTGATTCGTGTTCGTCAGTTTACGATTTCAGAGGGACACCTCATGTGCACTCCCGAACAGCTTGAGGGTGAGTTTAAGCACTGCCTTGAGATTACAACATTCATGCTCAAAACACTCGGACTTTACGAAGATGTTTCATATCGTTTCTCTCAGTGGGATCCCAATGACAGAGAAAAATATATCGGCACACCTGAACAGTGGGACGAGGCTCAAAGCGTCATGAAAACTATTCTTGACGACCTTGGAATCAACTATAAAATTGGTATCGGCGAAGCTGCTTTCTACGGTCCGAAACTCGACATTCAGATCAAGAACGTATTTGGTAAAGAAGATACGCTCATCACAATTCAAATTGACCAGATGCTCGCTGAAAAATTCGGCATGGAATATGTTGACAAAGATGGCACAAAGAAGAACCCGTACATCATTCACCGTACATCGATCGGCTGTTATGAGAGAACCCTCGCACTTCTCATTGAAAAATATGCAGGTGCTTTCCCGGTATGGCTTGCTCCCGAACAGGTTCGTATCACTCCGATTGCTGACAGACATCAGGATGCCGCATATGAGGTTAAGAAGAAACTTCAGCAGGCAGGTATCGACAGAGTTGAAGTTGACACAAGAAGTGAAAAACTCGGTTATAAACTTCGTCAGGCTCAGCTTGAAAAAGTTCCATATGTTCTTGTCATCGGTGACAAAGAAGCAGAAACAGGTGCAGTTTCTGTCCGTAAGCGCGGCATGGGCGACCAAGGCAGCGAATCGATCGAAGAGTTTATTGCTCAAATCAACGAGGACGTTGCAACAAAGGCGATTTGGTAATGGTACTTCGCACGGTTATGATGGTACTTGCGTACGGCTATGATGCGGGAAAGGTTGTACTAAAAATATAACAATACACCGCAGAGATAGTGAACTCTGCGGTGGAAGTTTTATAATGAGGAATGAGGAGCATGCTGCTGTGCAGAAGTAATAGGTAATAAGTAATAGTGTAAAAGTGCGGTCGCGAGTGAGATAAATTGTATCCATAGCTTTTTATCCGCGGAATGAAATTATATGCCGACTCAAAATAGAAAATAAATAAAAAGGCAATCTTCCAATAAGACCACAAGTAAAGACAGCCGACAAAACCCCGGCTGTTTTGAATCTCTATGG
>JAMPDR010000095.1 GCA_023665555.1 Ruminococcus sp. | reverse complement strand
TAACACGATTCACATACTTTTTGAGCACACCGATTGCGTCCTCACCGCTGAAAGTAAGATGGCCTGTATCATAAAGAAGATAAACAAGGTTCGGATCTGTGATCTCCATGAGTTTATCAATTTCTTCGGCTGTTTGAACGCCTGTTCCCATGTGATGATGAATCGTGAAATACATATCCTTTTCTCTTGCAAGTTCACCCATTTTGTTAAAGCCTTTTGCGATAAGCGCCCACTGTTCGTCAGTGTAAACAGGCTTTTCACCGAAAATGCTCACAGGCTTGCCCTGAATACTGTTGCCCTGCTCAGATGCACCGATAACCTTTGCACCGAGAGCATGAAGAAAATCTCTGTGCTTGATAAAAGCTTCGATTGTTGCATCATATCCCTCAGAAAGAAGCAATGAAGAAAACCATGCGTTGCAGATTCTCATACCTCTTACATCAAGTTTGTGCTTAAGAGTTTCAACATCTTTCGGGTATTTGTTGCCGATTTCACTGCCGGTGAAACCTGCAAGTGCCATTTCACTGACGCACTGTTCAAAAGTATTTTCAGCGCCGAGATCGGGCATATCATCATTTGTCCATGCAATCGGAGCGATTGCAAGCTGAACTTTATCTTTGTTAAGCATTGTTTTTCCTCCACTATATACTAAGTATAAATTTTTCAAGGTAATAACGCATGAAGATTGTCGTGCAGATGCAAGCAGCTGTGCGGCAATTCTTTGTGCGGTATTGCCTTAATAAAGTCTTGCTTTTTCGATGTTAGCTTTCATATCTTCATAAGCTGCCTTAACTGTTTCGCTTGTTGAAACTTCTGCAACACCGACTCTCCACCATGAATCATAGCCGTCGGACATTGACTTGTGAGCAACTTTAATATCGAAGAGAACGGGAACGGTCTGCTTTTTTGAATCTTCAAGTGCTGCAATAAGTTCCTGCTCATTTGTAACACGATAACTCTTACAGCCGTAACCCTCAGCAATTTTTGCAAAGTCTGTTATGATAACATCGCCGTCAAGTTCACCTGATTCATCGTTTCTTCTTGTGAATCTTGTGCCGTATGTTTCAGTTCCCTGGTTATTCTGAAGGTTTTCAATGCAGCCCCAGCCGCTGTTGTCAAAGAGCATAACATTGATTTTGAGTCCCTCTTGAATTGCAGTGTAAAGTTCACTGTGAAGCATCAGGAAACTGCCGTCACCGACCATTGTATAGATCTCCTTTTCAGGCTCAGCGATTTTTGCGCCGAGTGCACCGCAGATTTCATAACCCATGCATGAGAAACCGTATTCAACATGGTAGGTATACGGACTCTTTGACTTCCAAAGTCTTTGCATGCAACCCGGAAGTGAACCTGCCGATGCAATTGCAACTGCATCATCGGCAACCGATTCATTGATAATGCCGAGTGCTCTTGTTTGAGAGAAACCGTTTTCAAGCTGCATGTTATAAAGACGGTCGATCTCCTTGAAGAATGTTGCCTGAGCCGTTTTATATTCATCAGTCCATGCTGATTTATAGCTGTCGCCGAGTTTTGCACTGATACCCTCAAGTGAAAGTTTAGCGTCTGCAATTACAGCTGTGCTGTCCATTTTAAATGCGTCAAATGAGCACACATTGATGGAAAGCATCTTTACATCAGGATTCTGGAATCCCCATTTTGAGCATGTTGTGAAGTCGGTAAGTCTTGTTCCGACTGCGATAACAAGGTCGGTCTGCTTTGCAATTGCGTTTGCCGCGCCTGTACCTGTTACACCGCAACCGCCCATGTTAAGCGGGTGATTCCACGGAATTTGTCCCTTACCTGCCTGAGTTTCGCCGATAGGGATGTTATATTTTTCTGCAAAATCAAGTGCAGCTTTATAGCTTTCAGAATATGTAACACCTCCGCCGACGATCATCATCGGTTTCTTTGCATTTTTAATCATTTCAGCTGCTGCGTCAAGTTCTCTGTCAGAGGGAACTCTTCTGTCCACATACCAAACACGCTTTTTGAGGAAGTGTTCGGGATAGTCGAAAGCCTCAGCCTCAACATCCTGCGGCATTGCAAGACAAACTGCACCTGTATCGGCAGGATCAGTGAGAACTCTCATCGCATTAAGGCATGCAGTCATAAGCTGCTCCGGGCGCTGAATTCTGTCCCAATATTTGCATACTGCTTTAAAAGCATCGTTGGCTGTCACTGCATAAGAATAGGTCTGCTCAACCTGCTGGAGCACAGGGTCGGGCTGACGGCATGCAAAAGTATCACCGGGAAGTACAAGCAGCGGAATACGGTTTGCAGTTGCAGTACCGCAAGCTGTTACCATATTGAGCGCACCCGGTCCGATTGATGAGGTACATGCGATGATCTCACGTCTTTTTTTCTGCTTAGCAAAAGCGATTGCCGCGTGAGCCATTCCCTGCTCGTTATGTCCCTGATAATATGTAAGGTTATGTCCGCCCTGTTCAAGAGCCTGACCGATACCGACAACACAGCCATGGCCGAAGATTCCGAAAATACCCTTAACGAATTTCGTTTCTTTTCCGTCAAAACTTATATACTGGTTATCGAGAAATTTAACAAGTGCCTGAGCCATTGTAAGTTTCATAGTTCATTCTCCAATCGTTATTATTTTGAAAGTGGTCACTGCGAGGATTCATTTGCCATGTGTTTTCCCGCATTTTGAACACTCCTATTATTTTTCGGGCGGCCACATTTTCTTTTCGTTTTCACTGTCGGTTACCCAAAGATGTTCGGGGATGAAGTACGGTGAAATATATGGATTTCCGTCAAGGTGGCGAATTACCCAAAGATACCACATTGCATATCCCGGTGCTGTTGTCTGCGGATGAGTTTCCTGCTTTGTGATGAGAACAGTTGAATTGTTATGAGTTTTGATAACATCCTCATCAAGTTCTGCAAAGCCATATCCGTTTTCGGGATTGAATTTATAGAAATAGATTTCAGGCTGCGGATGATTGTGCGGAGGATAGCTGCTCCACTTTCCGGGGAAACCGATAACCTCACCTACAACAAGGTTTGAATACGGTGCGTTTGAATAATCGAACACGGTGCGAACAATTCTTGTTGATGCTTCGCGCATTGTGCCTGCACCTCTGTGCTCACTTGCACACTCTTCGGGAGTGTAGAGTTTTGACTGGAAAGTTTTATCATTATCGGTACGATGTACGCACCATTCACTTTCGTCAAGAGCCGTAATTTTTACTTCAACATCGTTTGGAACATGGATTACCCACGGTTCAAAATCAAAGCAGTTGGCGCGTTCAATAACAGCTTCTTTGCCGTCAAACTCAACCTTAGCCTTACCTTGAACAAGAAGATATGCTCTTTCAAGATGCTGACCTTCGCTGAATACATCGCCGTTTTTCATCTTAAGGATACCGAAATCCATAAGAGAATTCTGCTCTTTATTATCCATTGTTGTGATTGCGGTATATCCGTACGGATACTCCTTAGGTCCTTTGATATGCATTATAAATCACCTCATTGAAAACATGAATTTTTATCAATTAGAGAATCTCTGAAATTTTAACAGGTCTGCCCTCTTTGACAGATTTCTTTGCTGCAAGTGCAATAAGAATTGCATTAAGTCCGTCAGTGCCTGTTGTCGGAGTCGGCTTATCGTTCTGAACAGCGTCAACAAACTGAATCATTTCATCGCGGAAAGACTGCATGTATCTTTCAAGGAAGAAATAAAGCGGCTTATCGGTTTCAACTCCGTCTGCTGTCATAAGTGTAACATTGGTCGGTGTGTCGTTTGCTGCAACTGCTGCACCAAGTGAGCCAAATGCTTCAACTCTCTGGTCATAACCATAAGCTGCACGGCGGCTGTTGTCGATAACACCGAGAGCACCGTTTTTGAATTTAAGGTTGATGATTGCAGTATCAACATCTCCTGCCTCACCGATTGCCGGGTCAACAAGGCATGTTGCGTTAACATAAACTTCTTCAACCTCACTGCCGGCAATAAAGCAAGCCATATCAAAATCATGAATAGTCATATCAAGGAAGATACCGCCTGAAACTGCTGCATATTCAGCTGAAGGAGGTTCGGGGTCACGAGATGTAATTTTAACAAGTTCAAGATTACCGATTTTTCCCTCATTGATAAGTTCACGGATGTGAGAGAAGTTGTGGTCAAAGCGGCGGTTGAAGCCTACTTGAAGTTTAACTCCTGCTTCCTTAACAGTGTCAATAACTGCCTGAACCTTTTCGGGGGTAAGGTCAACAGGCTTTTCGCAGAAAACATGCTTACCTGCTTTTGCAGCCTCAATTGAGATATCAGCATGAGTATCTGTTGAGGAGCAAACAAGAACAGCGTCAATATCCTTGTCGGCAAGCATATCTTTGTAGCTGTCATAAATTTTCTCAATGCCATATTCTTCGGCAAGTGCAGGAAGAGCATCTTTGTAAACATCCGTAATTCCGAGCACTTTTGCGTTCGGAACATTGTATGTAATGGACTTCATGTGAACCTTACCGATTCTACCGGCACCGATAATACCAATGTTTAATTGTTTCATATTAAAATCCTCCGTTATTAAGGTAATAAGAATTACCTGTTTTATTTTAATTGACCGCCGATATTGTAATTATATTTCAGCAGATACAGAGAGTATATCACAATGATTTTTCAGTTTCAAGACGAAAATCAGTTTTAATTGATATATTTTTATCTTTTATGTCACGAAATTCAACAAGTCATAATATATTAATGCGTAATTCGTAATGCTTAATGCGTAATTGCGGGGAAGGTTGTGCCTATCGTAAGCAATAGTCCGCAGAGATAGATAATAGACAGTAATTAGAAATAAAACAATCGCTATGTTGAAATAACAAACATCTATTAAGTTATAATTAGCAACGACACAAATGACACAAAAAATATGTGAAGTGTTTATGTTTTTCAAAATTGAAAAAGGTTACATAAAATTTGTGCTTTTTGTGTCGTGCAAGAAACTCATCAAATTATAGTGAATAATATTAACATAAAAATATTATTTGAATGCGAATTATACAAACGGTCAGGTTGCTTAAGAGGTTTATCGCAGTTGTGCAGGTAGACAGTACGTGTTTTTACATTAAATTTAAATATGTATAATAGGCAAGGTTTTGCGGACGCAGCAAGCGGCGTCCCTACATGTTTATTTTTATACGGCAATAATCTGTTAAGTTAAAGACGTCGCCCACGAAGCAAACTTCCTCTGCGGACTATTGCTTACAACCGGCACAATTTCCCCCGCAATTACGAATTACGCATTACGAATTACGCATTAAATTCATTTCTCAGTCCCTCGAACACTTTTCTGCGTCAATTGCAAGTGTCACCATCAGCGCATAAAGTGCGTCCTTATCATCAGTAACATCTATGACATATGTATCGGTGAAATTAAAAAGTTCTTTTGAAATCACTGCGGCGGTTCTGCCTGAGTAATCGGTTATTGTGTAATCCCACTCGAAAAATTCGCCGTTTACACTCCAGCCGTTATAGTCAATACTGAAAGAGGGTTTGAAAAACGTGAATTCTTTTTTGATTGTACCAACCTGCCTATCACCGACAAACATGTTGAACCTTGGCAGAAAGGTAAAAATCTCCTGTCGAAGTGTTGCTATGTGTCTGCCGTGGTTGTCGAGTATATGCAGCTTATGTCCCCATGCAGGCTGACCCTCAACCGTATAAACGGCCGTGCCGTATTCGTTATAGATATCATAGCTGTCGAACCACGAGAAAAAACGTTGTTTGAATAAAAGTTTCATTGTAGTTTCTCCTTTTACTTTTTTCTGCCTTTTTTGCTTTGAATATATTATACATTAGTAGTAACTGCATTTCAACAATAAAATGAAAGTGGGATAAAAATATGGAATCAATCTGGAGCATGGAAACAAATTTCCAAAAAAGACCCAAGCTTACCGAGGATATACGCACTCGCGTTGCTGTTATCGGCGCAGGAATTTCAGGCATACTCACTGCCTATTTTCTGCAACAAGAAGGTATTGACTGCGTTGTGGTGGACAAGGGCAGTATCTGCGACGGTCAGACGAAAAACACAACCGCAAAAATCACTTTTCAGCATGCGGATATTTA
>JAMPDR010000094.1 GCA_023665555.1 Ruminococcus sp. | reverse complement strand
TAAGTTGACAACATTGCCTCTCAGAGGAAGGTGGCGAAAATGCGCAGCATTTTTGTCGGAAGGAGTCTGCACGCTGACCGTTTGCATAATTAAAGTTTTAAGTGTAACAATGTACTACAAAAATGCCCACATATAACAAAGCACCTGTACAATTTCCTGTGCAGGTGCTAAATTCTTTCTTTGCTTTCAGTGCGATATAATATGTAATCAATGTTCACATTGTAGAAATCGGCGATTTTGATGAGCAGCTCGTCTGTTAAAGGTTGGGTTTCGGTTTCGAGATAGGAATATTTCCGTTGGGTGATGCCGAGGGCATTGGCAATTTGCTGTTGGGTGAGGTCGTTGTCCTCTCTCAAATCACGAATACGGCTTTTCACATCATCACCACCTATAACCGACTCGGTAATGTTCAAAAGGCGGAGTTTAATTTGTGATTTCCCCGCCAACGGCGGGGAAATCACAGCAAATAAATCCTCACTGCGAATACTCACCTACTCTGAACCTTTTGAAACATTCAAAGTTTAACATTATTTGTGGATATTATACCTTAGATAATATTTATCTATTGACTTTTAGATAAATATTATCTATAATGCTTACATGGATATAAATCTGCTGTGCGTTTTAGGAGTGTCAAAATACAATGTTTAATTTATGTTTCCCCGCCATAGGCAGTGAAAACAAAGCAAATCAGTTCTTGTATCGGACACACCAAACGTTTTTTGTCATGATGAAAAATTAATGTGATGGTGCTATTGATTTTTCAGTGAAAATGTGGTAGATTATTCCTGCGACATAAAATTGAATATATATTTTCTATGCAGTGTACTTGATTGAGATACACTTGGTTTTCGTATCTGTATTTTTAGATTTCATTGCTTGATAATTGTGGAGTTAACACTTGATAAAAGTGCTTTCTCTTAATTTTACTTTCTATAATTATCAAGTGAATTTTCTGTTTATCCAGATGATCTATAGAAAAAGTTCAATTTTGTGTCGCAGCAAATGAGATTGCATTTTTTGTGCGTCTTATTTGGGGCGCACTTTTTATTTTGCGCCGAAAAATATTATTTTAAGGGGACTTGTTAAAATGAAAAGACAAGCAAAAAGCATCCTATCCTTAATGTTGGTTGTCCTCATGCTGTTCACGTCAATTCCCGTGGTTGGATTTGCGGCAAACAATGAACAGGCAGGAAACGAAATCACAGCCAACAATTCAATCGGCGAAGTGCTCTCTTCGGCACTTGAAGAAGCAGACGGCGGCGACGGTGATGAAAGTGATTCGGTCAACTATCTTTCATCAGTTGAACTTGACGGCAGATATGCAACCGTTAAGTTCAGAACAGAGGTTGACGGTTCAATCGTTGTTGCGGTTTATGACGATGCAGGCAGCAAATTGATTTGCAGCGGCATGAAAGAGGTTTATCCCGAGTATGACGAGAATGATATTATCATTGCTCAGTCGGTTGACATTACAATTGACACCGCAGATATGCCGGAAACATTCTTGCTTAAGGTTTTCTTGCTCGGTGATAACAATCATCCGCTTTGTCAAAACCTTGAAGTCAGAGATTACACAGCAGTATATCAGCAGTTCCTTGCTCAAACAACAGACGATTTTGAAGAAGAAAAAGTTATCAATTTTGACGAGGACACAAAGAATAACTTTGCTGTTTTGACTGACGGTGCAAAAATCGTTTATTCAAACAATGAAACAAACATTCTTGAAAGCGCAGACGAAGAAAACGGAGTTTATGTTTTTGCAAATGTTGATGATGAAATAAGCAATCTCAAAGTCGGTGATGTTTTCTATTATGAAAACGGAGAATCTGCAATTGCAATCAAAATCGGCAGTATAAGTGTTGATGGTGATAAGGTTACCTTAACTAAAGACGATTCAGAAGTTTCTGATATTTTTGATGTGGTTAAGATTGACGCAGAAGCATATGCTGATGAAAGTTCTTATACAGATGAAGAAACAGAAGAAGTTGTTGAACCTGCAAAGGCTAAGGCTCGTGCAAAATCATCTGATTTAGATGTTGATAAAAATAAAGATGTATTTGTTAAGCGTTATGAATTTAAAAAATGGAATCTTCTGAGCGGTTATGCCGATATTGCGGTTAAGGCTCATTTGAAAATTTATTATGATATTAAATGGTTCGGCGCTGATTATATTGATGCAACCGCTTATACAGATGCTGTTGTTATGTTTAATGTGACTTTTGACGGTAAGTTTTCAAAAAGTCCTGTTATAGCAACACCCGACATTAAAATTATTCCCGGAGTTGTCAGCATTAAAGCCTCAATTCAGCCGATTTTTGAAGCTTCGGCAAATTTCACAATTAACTCAAAAACAAGCGCAAAGATCGGTCTTGAGTGCAAAGGCGACGTTAAAAAAGGCGGAATGACCAAAAGAGCAATCAAAGAACTTAACACATCAGAAACATCTCCGACGCTTGACGGTTCTTTTTCTGCAAAAGTCGGTTTGAAAATTTCTGCAACAGTCACAGCAATTGAAATTTGTCATATTACACTCGGTGCAGAAGCCGGTGTTAAACTCAACGGTTCAATTGTTCATGAGTCGGAAAAAAACGGAGTGAAACACAGCTGTAAAAACTGCGTTCAAGGTAAAGCAACATTTTATGTTACGCTTTCGGCTAGACTGATGTTCGGTTGGGAAAACACCAAGTTTAAATGGACTCCCATTGATTGGAGCAATGATATTGTAAATTACGATTTCGGACAATTTTATTTCTCAATCACAAACCGCGCTTTTGGCTGGGGTAACTGTAAATATACGTCTTATCTTCTCACATTGATTATATATAACAACGGTGCGGTTGCCAAGGGCGCAACAGTTGACGGAACAACAGTTGATTCAAGCGGTAAAGCAGCTAATTATTATCAGAGCGGTTCACAGTCAGTTAGAGTCGGTTATAACGGACAAGACAGTATCTATAAAATAAACATTGGAACAAAGCCAATGACAATTAAGTTCGATTTGAAAACATCTACATCCGATTTACACAATGAACACATTGACAGTGACAAAAACGGATATTGTGATGCTTGTGGGAGAATAATTAGAAAAAGTGATTCATATTCTAATGGATTGACAGATACAAATATTTTGAATGGAAAACACACGGGAGATATTATAGAATTTGGTGAATATCCGCAGAGCAGGGTTACAGACGCTATAACACTTAGCCTTCTAAATTCAACAAATACAGAGTGGAAATCATACGATTATTATATAGACTATGGTAATCCTGTTAATTTTGATGAACCAATGAAACCATCTGATTATATGCAATATCGTGATGTGAAACTGGGTATTAGTTGGTTTAGAGCGGTAAGATTCACAAGATACCGTCCTTATTATACATGCAACTCATCATTTTCGAACCAAGAAAGCAATGGTTATTATGTGAATGAAACATATTGGTTTAAATTTGAGCCAATCAAATGGAAAGTACTTGATGCGAACACAGGCTTAATAATATGTGCGAGTATAATAGATGCCCAAGCATACCAAAATACAATTTATTATCATTCTGGTGAATACTGGCAAAGTCTGAGCTATAGTAAATATGCTAACAATTATGCAAATTCATCAATTAGGCAATGGTTAAACGAAGATTTTTATAACATAGCATTTACAGTGTCACAAAAAAATGCTATAAAATTAACAGCTTTAAACAACAATTGTTACTATTCAAAATACAATTCTGCAAAAACACAAGATAAAATTTTCTTGCTCTCATATGATGAGGCAAATACATTCAATTCTAGTTTTGAAGTGGCGATTGGATCAGACTATGCAAAATGTCAAGGTTTGAATGAATTATATGGGTGGTGGCTTCGATCTGCTTATGATAGTTCTATTAATGCATGTGGAGTCAGTAGAAGTGGTTCAACGATGGCTCCTTATAATGTTTACTATACAGGTCGAGGCATTCGACCAGCTTGCTATCTTAATGTAACTTCTGCAAGAAATCAATCTGAATCTGTAAAATCTATGAGCAAAGCAGCAAGATTAAAAAGTCTTTTCAGCTTTTCAAAAACAGCAGCTTTCAACTCTGCAATTCCAAATGAAGATTATGTAATTGTTGCAGTGAAAGATAAAAATGCAAAAAATCTCCTTGATTCAAACAATTTGCTGTTCATAGACCAAAAGACAGCAGATAGCAGTACTATTGAATTTACATATACACTCAAAGAAGATGTGTCAGATTATGATGTGCTGATCTTTGGCAAGTGTAGTCACAGCTATGATTCAGAAATCACCAAACAACCAAGTTGCACGGAAACCGGTGAAATGACTTATACATGCTCGAATTGCGGTGAGTCATATACAGAAGAAATCTCTGCCACAGGACACAAAGCAGTAACCGACAAAGCAATTGCCGCAACATGCACAAGTGAGGGCAAAACTGAGGGCAGTCACTGCTCAGTCTGCGGAACGGTTATCAAGGCTCAAACAGCAATTGCAAAACTTGAGCATAAATACACTGCAACTATCAACCAACCCGACTGCACAAAAGAGGGTAAAAAGGTCTACACCTGCTCACTTTGCGGTGATACATACACAGAAGTGATTCCACCTATGTTAAACCACACCGACAACAACAACGACGGCAAATGTGACATTTGCGGTTCTGACATTGGAACATCTAACCCATCAGACACCTGTGACCACATCTGCCACAAAGGCGGCTTTGCAGGCTTCATCTACAAGATAATTCGTCTGTTCTGGAAGTTGTTCGGAATCAACAAAACTTGCTCTTGCGGTGTAGCACACTATTAATTCGCATACACACATCCCATAGAAAAAACAGCTGCGGTGCGTTGTTGCCGCGGCTGTTTTGCAGTTTACGGTTGAATTTTGAGGTTGTGGAAACGGTGAGTTTTCACAATCTTTTATGTTGATTGATTGCTGTCTTATACAAAGATGTAAAGTTTTAGATGAAACAAGGTAGTAGGGACGCCGCTTGCTGCGTCCGCTGCAAACCTGCCTATTTGTACACAGCTAAAATTGAACATCTATCCTATAAATCAACTGCGAACAGCGTACAAAAACATATCTTACAAATGTAGGTATACAAAATTTTCAGTCCGTTTTGCGGACGCAGCAAGCGGCGTCCCTACGAAAGTGTCTTTATTTTAAAATCGCTCAATTATTGAAATTTTCCTTTGCGGACTATATCTTACCACAGGCACAATCTAACCCGCATACCAAGAAAAACATGACACATAGTCACATCTCTATTAACAATTTAATCACATTTTTATCACAATGCACAAAAATTGTCCTCCATTTTCATCAATCTAATAATTGACATTTGATGTTTAATAGGATATAATTAGCAGGTATAGTGAGTAGTGGCTCACCAGACTATTTAATGAATTTTTTCAGGAGGATTAAAAATGGACACAAGATTTGCAATCACAGAGTATAATGATGCAAAAGCTATCACAGAAAAGCTTGATGCGCTTATCAAAAAGCCGATCTACACAATCAAGCCCGAAGCTCTCAAAGCTTATGAAGAAAACTATTTTGAAAAGAAATGCCAGAAGTCAAAGGCTATGATTTCTGAAGCTAAGCAGGTTATCCCCGGCGGCGTTCAGCATAACCTTGCTTTCAACTATCCGTTCCCACTTGTTTTCACAAAGGCTGACGGCGCAAAGCTTTATGACATCGACGGCAACGAATATTATGACTTCCTTCAGGCTGGCGGCCCCACAGTTCTTGGCTCAAACCCGAAGGTAGTTCGTGATCAGGTTATCGATCTTCTTAACACATGCGGTCCTTCAACAGGCCTTTTCCATGAGTTTGAATATAAACTCGCTAAGAAGATTTCTGATTCAGTTCCCACAGTTGACATGTTCCGTATGCTCGGTTCAGGTACTGAGGCTTGCATGTGCGCTGTTCGTGTTGCAAGACTTGCAACTAAGAAAAAACACATCCTTAAAATGGGCGGTGCTTATCACGGTTGGTCTGATCAGCTTGGTTACGGTATCCGTATCCCTGGCTCAAAGTTCACTCAGGCAAACGGTGTTCCCATCCGTCTTATGAAAGATACACAGGAATTCTTCCCGAACGATCTTAACGATCTTGAAAAGAAGCTTCGCAGAAACCAGCTTTGCGGCGGCACAGCTGCTGTATTCATCGAACCGGTAGGTCCAGAAAGCGGTACTCGTCCGCTTGATTTGGAATTCAATAAGGGCGTTGAAAGACTTTGCCGTAAGTACGGTGCTCTTCTTGTATTCGATGAGGTTGTTACAGGTTTCCGTATCGGCATGGCAGGTGCTCAGGGTTACTATGGTGTTGAGCCTGACCTCACAATCTTCGGTAAGGTTATCGCAGGCGGCTATCCGGGCGCAGGCGGAATCGGCGGTAAGAGAGAATACATGAAGTACATGGGTGCAGGCCTTGACGAAAGCGGCAACAAAGTTAAGAAAGCTTTCTGCG
>JAMPDR010000093.1 GCA_023665555.1 Ruminococcus sp. | reverse complement strand
CATCTTTTGATTTCTCCTATGTTTTGTGGTTATTACATTTGGATTATATCACTTCCTTCTGGGGTTTGCTTTTTTTCTTATAGCACCAAGGGTTAACTTAAGAACTATTGCCGTATAATAATGATCTCGGTAGGGATGCCCACATTGGAAATGTTTTAGCTGTTTTTTATTACATCATAGTTGTTATGTTTAGTCAAATCATGCTATATTCGCCGCATCTTTCCTCTGCGGACTGAAACTTACAATCGCCGCAAGCCCAAACCGCATACCTCTTCACTATTCCTTACTAACTATTACATAGACAAAAACGGCCGTCCAAATCAGACAGCCGTTTTTTATATTCTGTTTTTATTTATTTAACCGAAACAGCCTCAATGATGTTGCCGCTTGCCTTTTCATATTCAACCGTTACAGTGTCGCCTACGTTGAGAATTACAACGTTTTGAGCATCTGCCGCTGCGATTGTGAAATATGTCTTGTTTCCTTCAAGTTTGATGAAGTATACGCTGTCACCATTCATAACCGCTGTACGGATATCAGTGATTTTACCTTTGAGTTTAACAGTTTCAGCTTTCGGTGTGTCAGGATTTTCAGTGTTATTGTCAGTATCCTGCTTAATTTGGTCAATGTCAACCTTGATGTTGATATTGTTCTGTTTCAGTTTTGCCGCATATGCTTCCGTACATTCAGCAATAGTTTCACCCGTTACAACAACCTGGAAGTTCTGAACGTTAACCATTGCATAACGCTTAACAAGATTGCTGGAGTCTTTGAGCGACATGAAGTATGTCGGCTGACCGCTGATGTTGAGAAGAATCGGGAAAGTTGCAGTGTAAGCATAGTCCTGAACAACACCCTCTGCCGATGCCGCCGCAGAATATTCCTTAGCACCAGAAACGGTATAGAAGTTTGCATCCTTTGTTCTCATGTTGACAAGAACGAAACCGATAATAGCCTGGTCTTCACCTGTTGAAGTAACACCTGTATACATATAAACGTCATCGTTCATTGCAAGGTAGTTTGAACCCTCAGTTGCAATCTTAACACCCTCCTGACCGAGGATTGAGTTGATGAAACCGTTCACATATTTACCGTAGTAATTATACTGCTCAACAAGAAGAGCGCTTGAATAAATGCTGTCAATCCACTGAAGTGACTTGTCATTTTTTACTTCGTCAATTCCGTATTCATTACATTCGCCCGTAATAGCGTTTACTATAACAACGCCCTTGACGTCAGTACCGCCGAACATGCCGATCGTCTTATCAAGAACCGGACAAAGCCAGAACGGATTTCCGCTTTCGTCAATTTCAAAGTGCGGTGTATCAAAAATATAAGTCGGATAATTGAAACGTACATGGCGCATCAGATATTTGCTGAAATGCTCATTGGTTGAGTATCTGATGTAGTTGCCCTCTTCGAGCATAACAAGGTCTGCCTTCTGAGTTACCATGTCAACAACAATATAACCCGGTAAACCTGTTGATGTATTCTTGATCCACTTGAAAATATCACCGTAAGCAAGAGTTGTTACACGAACAGGTGAATTCTTATAGTTGATTTGAGTGAAATCGGTTGCAACTTCAAACTGTGAAACCTTGTTGATTGATGCAAGGTCACCGAGAGTACGTGTTGCAAGAACAGCCGCAGCTGCATTGTCAAGAACCGGAACAGACTGGAAATCTGCCTGTTCAATATCGCTTGAGAAAGTTTTGCTTTCATCAACCGTTATGATGTTTCTGTATGACTTTGCTCTGAAAACAACTGATGAAATAATCATACCGATTACAACAATGACAACAAGCACACCAATAAAAATTCCGGGTATAATTGATCTTTTCTTTGCATATTCCGTATATTCAGGCTTAAAAATCGCACCCGAAAGTAAAACGTTCAAAGCAATATAAATTACTGCAATCAAACCGAGGAACATATATAATTCAGTGCTTTTGAAGTTAAGTGCGGGAAGCATGAAATAATATGCTATCAACGCACCTATAATTGTTCCTACAATGCTGATGATTGTTTTCAGTCCGGATTTTGACGGTGCAAGGTATGCGTTGTTACCACTGCCTTTGCCCTTATCCGAGCCGCCTTTGCCTGTGAAATCCACTTTAATTGGCTCCATATTCTACACTCCTTATGGTTAATATATCTATTATACATGCATTTAATACAAAAAGCAATAAATAAATTGTGAAGTAGGGATATTTTTCCAAATTTATCTTTTTATCGCATGTCAGACTATTTAGGTAATAAGCAATGGTGAATAAGTGTAGTTGCGAGAAAATAATCGAAAACTGTTAAATTATTAACCGCAAAGGAGGCTGATGCATCAAAATTATTGCTGTGCATAGCTAAATTGTTCACTTCGTTCACAGCTAAATTTAGCTTGCGTGAAAGACAGTGGTAACCGTCAGCTTCTTATCCGCAGAGATAGATAGCAACCATTTTATAACTTATCATTATAATAACTTTCTGACCGTTATATATAATGCATTTTCGCGGACTGATGATTTAAATCTGTTAATATATATCACGCGACCGCACTTTTTTCCTATTCACTATTACTTATCACTTAATTTGTCTGCTCATCAAGGCTCAGACTGAAACTTGGGATAAACTCCGCAACAAATGCATCAACTTCCGGCAGATTCATTTTTTCAATTGCCCGTTTTGTTGCTCGAAGTGCAGAATCAAATTCTCTGTTGCCTGCGTTCTTCTCTTCAATGCATTTAATCAATGCTGATATTTTATCAGCCGCCTTGACTATTTTCCAAAGATATTCATCCTCTCCTGATTGAAAGAAACAATCCTCATAATATTCACGCATATCATCGGGGAGCATGGAAAGCAGCTTGTTGCACGCTTCTGTTTCCACCTGCAAAAACTCTTCGTGCAGTTTTTCGCTGTGATATTTAACCGGTGTCGGCATATCGCCTGTGATAATTTCAGGCATATCGTGGTAAAGTCCGAGCAACGCGGCTCTTTCAGCGTTTACGTTTCCGCCGAAACGGATATTTTTTATCACAGCGATTGCATGAGCGATTACCGCAACATCATTGCTGTGTTCACTGATGTTTTCGCTTTGAGTGTTTCTCATCAGTGCCCAGCGATTGATATATTTCATTCTTGAATGCATTGCAAAAAAATGATTATCCATTGATTATAACTTCCTTATTGATTTATATGATTTATATATTAATTATACATCTTATTATCCTATTCAAGTCAATAGTTTTGATAAAAATTTTCATGTTTTGTAAAAAAGTGGGTTGACAAACTCATTTTAAGGGATATAATATATTTTAGCACTCGAGATAAGAGAGTGCTAAAATAATTAAAAATAAAAAAATTAAATTTTTGGAGTGATATATATGGCAAAGAAACAATTTAAAGCTGAATCAAAAAAACTTTTGGATATGATGATTAACTCCATCTATACCCATAAGGACATTTTTCTCAGAGAACTTATCTCTAACGCAAGCGACGCACTTGATAAACTCTATTATCATTCTCTTGCTGACAATGAATCCGGCATGTCAAGAGAGGACTACAAAATCACAATTGCCGCCGACAAAGAAAACCGCACGCTCACAATTTCAGACAACGGCTGCGGTATGAGCGAAGAAGAACTTGAGAAAAATCTCGGAACAATCGCAAAAAGCGGCTCACTTGATTTTAAGAGCAACCTTGAAGAAAAGAGCGATGTTGAAATCATCGGTCAGTTTGGTGTCGGTTTCTACTCTGCTTTCATGGTAAGCGACAAGGTGACAGTTGTCAGCAAGGTTCACGGCAGTGATGAAGCATTTGTTTGGGAATCAACGGGTGCTGACGGTTACAGCATTAAACCGACTGAAAAGGAAACTGCAGGCACAACAATCACCCTCTCTATCAAGGACAATACCGATGAGGAAAACTACGACAAATATCTTGAACAGTATTCTCTTCAGGATATCGTCAAGAGATATTCAGACTACATCCGCTATCCTATCATGATGGATATGCAAACTTCCAAACTCAAAGAGGGCACGGAAGATGAATATGAAACCGTGACTGAGCCGACTCAGCTTAACAGCATGGTTCCCCTTTGGAGAAAGAGCAAAAACGAAATCACCAAAGAGGAATACGCTGACTTCTATCAGTCAAAGTTCTATGACTATGAGCCTGCACTCCACACCATTCACTCAAAAACTGAGGGTCAGGTAACATATGATGCACTGCTCTATATTCCATCTCACGCTCCCTATGATTACTATACCAAGGACTTTGAAAAAGGCTTGTCGCTTTATTGCAACGGTGTTCTCATCATGGACAAGTGTGCAGAACTTCTTCCCGACCACTTCGGTTTTGTGAGAGGTCTTGTTGACTCAGCCGACCTCACACTTAACATTTCGAGAGAAACTCTTCAGCATGATCACGTTTTGAAAATCATTGCAAAGAACCTTGAAAAGAAAATCAAGTCTGAACTTGAAAAGATGCTCAAAAACAACCGTGAGGACTATGAAAAGTTCTATAAGGCTTTCGGTTTACAGCTTAAGTTCGGTATCTACACCAACTACGGCATAAACAAGGATACTCTTAAAAATCTTATCATGTTCCATTCATCAAGCGAAAACAAACTTGTAACTCTTGCTGAATATGTTTCAAGAATGAGCGAGGAGCAAAAAACAATTTACTATGCATGCGGCGAAACCACAGACAAGATCGACATGCTTCCGCAGGCTGACGCAGTTAAATCAAAAGGCTTTGAGATTCTTTATTGTACTGATGATGTTGACGAATTTGCAATTCAGATGCTTCGCGAATTTGACGGAAAAACTTTCACAAACATCTGTGCAGACAAGCTTGACCTTGACAGCGAGGATGAAAAAGAAGAACTTGAAAAAGAAAACAACGACACCAAGGAACTTCGTGACTTCATGAAAGAAGCACTCGGCGACGCTGTTAACGATGTAACTTTCACAAACAAGCTGAAGAATTATGCAGTCTGCCTCACAAGTGAGGGAGCACTCTCACTTGAAATGGAAAAAGTTCTCGGAGCAATGCCGAACGCAAACGGCGTTAAAGCAACAGTTGCACTTGAAATCAACAAGAATCACCCTGTTGCCGCAAAGCTCAAAGAACTTTTTGAAACCGACAAAGACAAGGTTGCAAAATATGCAAAGATTCTTTATTCACAGGCATGTCTTATCGGCGGAAAGTCAATCGACAATCCTGCTGAACTTAGCGAATTGATTTGTGAGTTGATGTAAAGAGCAGTAAGAATAAAAAAATAATATATTTGGGCAAATCAATTTCGCTTTTGTTACTATCTTTCTTCACGCTACTGACAGACATTATAATATACGCGATATCCTGTCGTTCATATTTGCGAAATGTTTCATTTGCAAACGGAAACATGGAAAAATATATTCATCATGTCTACTTGTCTGATTTTACTTGCTGTTTTTGCAGTATTTCATCTTCCGCAGTTTCAATGGTATCATCTACAATGAGGAGTTCTCAGCTTTTAAATGGACTTGTTATGCTAATTCCCACCGGTTTTGCTTTTTTTCTTAGTAGCACCAAGGGTTAAGTTAATGACATTGCTCGTAAAGGGAGTGTTATATGGAGTATTTAATTATATTTGCAATTATTTTACTCTATACATTTTTGATTATTCTCAGCATAAAGAAATAATCGCCTCATGTTCTAACTGAAATGCACCCCAAAAGTTGGACAATGTGATATAATGTCTAACAGGGGGGTGTATTTTTATGCCAAAAGGAGTACCAAATAAAAGATATACGGGCGAATTTAAGCAAAAGGTAGTAGAAATTATGCAAAAAGAAAAATTAAGCTACAAAGAAACCGCCCGAGAATTTGATATACCTAATGGAGATAGAACAGTCGCAAAATGGGAACGAATCTATTTAGAAGAAGGTCCGGAAGGGCTATATATTGAAAGGCGAGGACGTGCCTCAGCGTCCGGTGTGACAAAGAAAGGTCGACCACCAAAACTAGATAGGAAGGTCGAGGAAGATCTGATTGCAGAAGTGCAACGATTAAGAGCGGAGAATGCATACTTAAAAAAATTGAATGCCTTGGTTACCGAAAGGGTACGGCAAGAGAAAAAGCACAAGTGATTTGGAAATTAAGGCATGAATTTAAGGTATCGCTGCTCATTGAAGTCGCCGGAATCCCTCGCAGCACCTATTACTACTATGCAAAGCACAGAACCGATGAAGATAAATACAAGGAAATAAAAGAAGAAATCTCAAATATTTTTGCGGAGAACAAAGGCAGATACGGATACAGACGCATAACACAAGAACTTCACAATCACAATTATGTGATTAACCATAAAACAGTACAGAGGCGAATGAAAGAACTTGGGCTTGTATGCAAAGTGAGGATAAAGAAATATCATTCATACAAAGGCGAAGTTGGTAAGATTGCACCGAATCTGCTTGAACGAGATTTCCGAACAACAAAACCTAATGAAAAATGGGTAACAGATGTAACGGAATTCAGTCTGTTCGGACAAAAGCTGTATCTTTCACCCATACTGGATTTGCACAGTGGAGATATTGTTTCTTATACGATTTATGATAGACCGATTCTCAGCATGGTAACAGAAATGCTGAAACAGGCATTTAAAACAATACCTGATGG
>JAMPDR010000092.1 GCA_023665555.1 Ruminococcus sp. | reverse complement strand
GTCAAAAGAATTTTTGCAGGCTTGCTGGTGGCATTGATGCTGGTCACAGCCGCACCGCTGGAGGGTTTTGTCGGCATAGAAATGCCGAAATTGTTCTCAACAAAGGCGGAAGCAGCAGGCTTGTCAGGCTACAGTAACTATGTTGCCGCCCGGTGGGCAATTGACCACCTTTATGATTCATGGTCAATTCTTGAAGGTCAGGGCTACTATGACGACGGCGGTGACTGTGCAAACTTTGTGTCGCAGTGCATTTACATGGGCGGCATGGACATGGAAAACCTGTGGAACTACGCAGGTTTCAAGGCGCACTACGGTACGCCAACTGACGGCTCGTGGATCAGAGCACACCAGCTATACAATTATGTTGTATCGCAGGGCGGTATCTCCATCAACAATCCGAGTGCAAGCCAGGTCAGTGTTGGTGACCTGATTTTCTGGAAAACAACGAGCGACGGCAGAATGCACCACAGTGCAATTGTCATCGGCGTTGAAAACGGCGTTCCGGAAATTGCATATCATTCAGATAGAGATGAGTATGGTCGTGAAAAAAATCATCGAACCACGGATTGGACTCTCGGCTATGAAGGCTGGAGAACCTATCTTGTCAAAATGAACGGTGCAACCTGCGTTGCTCAGAATCCGAGAAACTTTGATGTTTATATCGCAGGAAATTCATCTCCGTTCAGAGCTGATGCATCAACAGGTTCAACTCTGCTCAAAACAGTTCAGGTTGGCGATTATCTCCACGTTTATCAAACAAGAAGCAATCAGGGTTACACATGGGGCTACGGACACTACAAAGGTGCATGGGGCTGGACAAATCTCGGTAATTTCCGCCGGAGCGCTCATGTAACTTCACCGACGGTTGACCACGTTTTCGGCGATTGGTTTGTTGCCGTGAAGCCGACCTGCATTTCAGGTGGAACTTCTAAGCGTATCTGTAAACGTTGCGGATATGAAGAAACAAAGCCTATTGCTCCTGTAGGACATACTCCCGGAGCGGCACCGACTTGCCTTACACCTCAGCTTTGCACAGTTTGCGGTGCTCTGCTCAAGGATGCACTCGGACATGATTTAAGTGAAACGCTGGTTATGGCAGATTGCTATAACGATGCAAAGCTTAAAGGCAAGTGCAAGAGATGTGATTACACATACAGCTTTGACGCAAACACAAACTCATGGTCTGACTGGTCGCCCGTTTCTCATAAGGTAAAGAACAAGAACGACCAGAGAACCAGAACGGCTTATCGTTGGAGACAGAAAGATACGAAAACATCTTCAATTTCTGGTGAAGCAGGCTGGACTTGCTATGATGCAGTAATTACAAGCTGGAGTGATTGGTCTGCATGGCAGAATAACGCGGTCACGGGTTCTGCAAGCAGACAAGTTGAAACAAGATATATTCAGCCGACATATACAACCCAATATAATTATAGTCGTTATAAAGGGTATAAGAGCAGTACCGGCGGATGGCAATACGGCCCTGTTGCAGGCAACTGGAGCGGTATATATTGCTCAACTTATGAGGAGCGAGGTTGGGGTGAACAATTGAAACATCACAGTACGCAAACCTCAAATCAAGCAGGTACATTTAATCTTTATGGCAATAACGGTGAATGGTTTAATGAAACAAGCAGGCAAGTTCAGGTAACTGCAGGTTATACACAATATCGCTATAAAGACGCTATATATACATATTATTTAGAAAAATACAGTGACTGGAGCGAATGGGACATTTCAGCACAAATGCCTGAAACGATACAGCAGATGATAAAGAGCGGGCAAACAACCAAAACAGTCGGCAGCACGACATATTACCTTGAAAAGAGACAGGAATACCAATATTCGCTTGACAAGGCACTCGGTCATGCATGGCATGAAGATGCAAGCTATGTTGTTGATGAAGATTCAGGCAAGAATGTTTGGAAAATAACTAAAGCTGCAACCGAAACAGAAGAGGGAGAAATGGTTAAAATTTGTGACCGTGACCCAAGTCACACCGAAACAAGAATTATTCCCACAACTAAATGTGCGCATAATTGGAGTGAGTGGAGCAAGCTTGCCTGTCAGGAACAGGGAACAGTCACAAGAACCTGCACAAAGTGTGGAGTTATTGATAAAAAAGAGATGTTCGTTGACCATGACTGGGGCGAATGGGTGATTGATGTTCAGGTCGTTCCGCATAATACTGACGGAAAACGTCACCGTGTATGCAAGCTGAATTCTGCCCACGTTGAAGAAGAAATCATTGATGCTCATGACCTTGAATTTGTGGAACACATTGGCGCAACCTGCACAGAGGGTGGCTATGACCTTTACAAGTGCACTGTTTGTGATGAAGAAATCAAGAAGAACGAAACAGACCCATTAGGTCATGATATGCCCGATGAATGGACAGTCAGAAAATCCGCAGTCTGCAACAATGACGGCAGCATCACAGAAGGCGAGGAAGTTAAAATCTGCCGCAGATGCACTGTATACGAAGAAACACGCCCGATAACCACAACACATGACATTCAAAAAACATTGGTCAACACCGAAGTGATCAACCCCGGTGATGACAGAATCAGCAGCATTTGTGAAATTGAGCACTATGCCTATGTTTGCACCAAATGCGGCTATGAAGAAAAAACAGAAGATAAAAACATCAGCCATAACTGGGAAAAAGACAGCAGCGGAAACCTTGTTTGGAAAACAATTGAAGAAGCTTCGCACGGTCATGACGGTATGCAGATCAATACCTGCCTCAACCACAGCGAGCATATACAAAACAAATCAATTCCAATGCCCGATGATCACGTGTTCACCGAAAAGCTGACAGATGTACCGTGCTCATATGACCCGGAAACAAAGATTGAAAACAAGGGACACAGATTCACTGAGTTGGTATGCACGGTCTGCGGTGAAATTGAAACAACATCAGACCTTGAAATCATTGAGCATCAGTTCGGCGAATGGACAACCATCAAGGAATCAACCTGCACCGAGGACGGAATAATTGAAAGAACCTGCTCGGTATGCGGATATCCGGAAAGAGAATTTGTCGGTGCAAAAGGTCACACTTGGGGTGAGCCATATAACAACGGAGCAGCAAGCTGCTATGACGCAGGAGCAATTATGCACAAATGCACAGTCTGCGGACTTGTTGAGCCGATAGACGATGTTAAACCGCTCGGTCATGACCTTGATGACGGCATCAATCCTGATGACAGCTCAACATGGCCTGTTGTGAAGCAGGCAACCTGCACTGAAGAAGGTAAAAGAGAAGCTGTTTGCAAGCGGGATTCATCACACAGATGGTCAGCGCCGATTCCGGCAACAGGTCATACATATGAAAAAACAGGCGACAAAGCAGCAACCTGCACCGAGCCTGCAAGCGAAACATACAAATGCACGGTCTGCGGTGACACTTATTCAAAATATATCGGTCAGCCTCTCGGTCATATTTGGGGAGAACCGGAAAATGACGGTAACCCCGAAACACACATAATTGATTGTGAACGTGACAGCAGCCACGTTAAGGAAAGAGCAAACCACGAGTGGGATGACGGAAAAATCACAAAGGCTGCAACCTGCGAGGAAAACGGTGAAAAGACATATACCTGCACCGTGTGCGGATTTAAGAGAGTTGAGCCGATTCCTGCAATCGGTCATAACTGGGATGACGGTGTAATTGATCCTGATTCAAACTGCACGGACGAGGGAATTAAAACCTGCACCTGTGAGAACGATTCAAGTCACAAATATACCGAAGCGGTTTCGCCGAAAGGACACAAGCCCGGTGAAGCAAAGGAAGAAAACCGCAAAGAAGCAGCCTGCACTGAAAAAGGCGGCTATGACACGGTTGTGCGCTGCACGGTTTGTGATGCTGTGCTTGAAAGCACACACACCGACATTGACCCTCTCGGTCACGATTACGGCGCATGGACAGATGATGAAAACGGAGTAAGCCACACCAAGACTTGTCAGCGTGACATCTGCGATGAAACAGTATCAGAGCACAAGAAGATTGCAAACCACAAGATTAAAGAAACTGACCGTGTTGAACCCACGTGCACAAAGGACGGCTACATCGAATATACCTGCTCAGAATGCGGATATACATATCAGACTCCGCTTGAAATGACAGGACACAATTACGGTGACTGGAAAACAGTAACACCGGCAACCTGCACGGAGACGGGTGAGGAGCAGCGCATTTGCAAAAATGATTCCTCTCACGTTGAAACAAGGGAAATTTCTGCAACAGGTCATGCGTATGGTGACTGGAAAACCGTGACAGCTCCGACTTGCACGGAAGACGGTGAAAAACAGCGTGTTTGCAAAAACGATGCCGCTCACGTTGAAACTGAAACAATCTCCAAGCTCGGTCATGACTGGTCAGGAGAATGGGAAGTTACCAAAAAAGCAACAAGAGATGAACAAGGCGAAGAAACTCTCTATTGCAAGAATGATAGATCTCATAAACAAACAAGAGCGCTTGATTGGAACTATTTTGTTGTAACGTTCGTTGCAAACAATGAGGTTGTTGATGAAGTTGTTCTTGAAAAAGGCAAGGGATATACAAAGGTTGAAAACGAGCCGAAAGTGCCCGAAGCAAAAGAAGACAGATTTGAAAAACAGGGTAAATGGGAAGAATATACTCTTTCAGATGTTTCAATCACTGTTTATGCAGAGTATGACCTCATCAAACCAGAACCGAATGACATCATCACGGAAAAGACAGCAACGATTGACCCGGAAACCGATGTTGCAACGATCAATCTTTCAGCCGCATCAAAGGGCAAAACAATCATAGATTCAAATTCAGAAGCAGTGCCGCTTGACATTGTTATGGTTATCGATCAGTCGGGTAGTATGGCTTGGAATTTGAACGGAAATGAAACCACAATTGAGACTGACAAACGAATTACGGAAGCTAAAAAGGCAGCTAATAATTTTGTAACTATGGTTGAGAACAAAGCAAAGGAAAAAAACGTCGACCATCGAATTTCAATTGTTGGATTCGGCAGACATAATGAGAAACAGTATAGAGGTGAAAAGGCATTTCTTAACACAGGTGTTCTCACAACTAAATCAGGCGGATATGTAAACTATTACAAATTTAAGGACAATGAATCATATGCAAGCAGAATTTATCAGGAATCAATGATGAATGTTCTTGACAACAATGATATGTCAAGAATAAGATATGCGATTGATAATCTTAAGGCAGAAGGTGCAACCGCTGCAGATTTAGGCATGAAAATGGCAAAGGATGTTTTAGCGGAAAACAAAGATACATCTACTAAAAGGAAGCAAATTGTTATCTTTATTACCGATGGTGCACCGACAAACAGCACAGTATTTGAAACATCAGTTGCAAATGGTGCAATCACTCATGCATTGGCAATGAAAAATGACGGAGCGAATATTTACAGCATCGGAATCATGAAAAATGTTGATCCCGATGAGGATCTTAAACCGCTTAGTTTTAAGAATAACAGCTATGACCATGACAGCAACTATAACCGTTTCTTACATCTTGTATCAAGTAATTATCCAAATGCAACATCGCTTAAAGAAGAAGGTGCACGTACAACCGAAACAGTGATAGATGAGAATGGAAAAGAAAAAGAAAAGAAATACTTCTTCTCAACAAAGAATCTTTCAGATTTGAATCAGATATTCGAGTCTATCATGACTGACATCACCACAACCGTATCAGACTTTGACAAACTGACGCTGATTGATACGATTTCCAAGAACTTCACAATGACAACAGAGCAGGAAAAAGCACTCAGAGAAAACGTAATCAGCAAGTTTGGAGTAACAAACAATGATATTACCGTCACAAGAAATGAAGACGGAACAACAACCGTTAAGCTTGATAACCTTGATCCGACGGAGAAAACAGTTAACGACGAAAAGCAGTTTGTTGTTGAAGTTTCGTTTGAAGTGACAGCAAACGAAAATGCAGTCAAAGCAGGAATTTATGAAACAAACACTGAGGATGCGGGCATAATTCTCAAAGACGGTAAAGCATATATCAGCCTGTTTGAACCCCCGACGGTTGAAATTGCTCACGACAGAGTTGTTGCAGTGTTCACAATCAACGGTGAGGTTTACAAAATCGTTGACACGAACAAGCAAACAGCAGCACCTGATTACGATTGCCCGGCGGGAAATGTATTCTCAGGCTGGAACACCGATGATGCAGAATTTGTCAATGGATATGAAGTGTTTGACGCTTCATTGACAAGTGCAGAAAGAACTGTAACATGGAGCATCGGTGAAAGTGAAATCAGGCAGACAGTGAATGTCGGCGATTACATCAAAATTCCTGACGTTGAAGCACCGAGCGGATACGAAATCATCGGCTGGAGCGAAATTCCGACAGTAATGCCGAATGAGGACATAACAATCACAGCAAAGCTTGAAAAAGAAAAAGAGCATAACTATGTTGCTGTTGTTATGACAGAAAGCGGTGAAACAGTATTCATTTGTGAAGATTGTCTTGATATTTTGGAAACAAGCCTCACATATGAGCTTGCAGACAAACAGTGTGAGCACAGCAGCACATACAAGCTGACAGTTGACGGAGCACTGCCGGATTCAGGCGCAACGATTACAGTTATGATACCGAAGAGCGACTATCAGTTTGCAAACGAATCAGAGCTGGAAATGAACGCAAGCGGTGAAATAACAGACAGCATGATTGTTCTGACGATTACAGGCGACACGAATGTAACGATCACTAACTCATCTGCAAGTGCAAACCACAGCTATGGTGAATGGACTGTTCTCAGCGAAGCAACCTGCACAACAGAAGGACTTCGTGAGCACAACTGCATCAACTGCGGTGCATATGAACAGCAGATCATCAGCAGAACGAACCATGTTGACTCAAACAAAGACGGCAAGTGTGACAACTGCGGTGCAACGCTGACAGAAGTAAGCAACTGCAAACACCTTTGCCACAGCTCAAATGCATTTGTTCAGCTCATCTGGAAAATCATCCGCATCATCTGCAAAAT
>JAMPDR010000091.1 GCA_023665555.1 Ruminococcus sp. | reverse complement strand
TGCCGCCGTATTTTCTCAGGTCGAGATACCACCAATAGTCCTCTTCCTTAAGTCCGAGTTCTTTGATGCGGTCAACAAGAACGTCATAGCGTTCCTCTCTCTGACTGCCGCCGATGATTTCGCCGATACCCATAACAAGGCAGTCACATGCGGCAACAGTTTTGCCGTCATCATTAAGACGCATATAGAAAGCCTTGATTTCTTTCGGATAATCTGTTACGAAAACAGGCTTTTTGAAAATTTGCTCGGTGAGGAAACGCTCATGCTCTGTTTGCAAGTCGCAGCCCCAATATACCTTGAACTCAAATTCATCGTTATGCTCTTCAAGCATTTTGATTGCATCGGTATAAGTCACTCTGCCGAAGTCGGAGTTTGCAACAGCTGTAAGTCTTTCAATCAAGCCTTTGTCAACAAACTGATTGAGGAACTCGATATCCTGACGGCAATGTTCAAGCACATATTTGATAACAAAGCGAATCATGTTTTCTGCAAGTTCCATGTCATCGTTCAAATCTGCAAAAGCGATTTCGGGTTCAATCATCCAAAATTCAGCCGCATGACGCTGAGTGTATGACTTCTCCGCTCTGAAAGTCGGACCGAAAGTGTAAATCTTACCGAAAGCCTGAGCCATGATTTCGCCTTGAAGCTGACCCGATACGGTAAGGTATGCGCCCTTGCCGAAGAAGTCCTGTGAATAGTCAATACTTCCGTCCTCGTTTTTCGGCGGATTCTCCATGTCAAGAGTTGTTACTCTGAACATTTCTCCTGCACCCTCGCAGTCACTGCATGAAATGAGCGGAGTGTGTGCATAGATAAATCCCTGCTGTTGGAAGAAAGTGTGGATTGCAAACGCGGCAACGGAACGCACTCTGAAAGCCGCAGAATAAATATTTGTGCGGGGACGAAGATGTGCAATTGTGCGAAGATATTCGAGTGAATGACGCTTTTTCTGAAGCGGATAGTCAGGTGTTGATGCGCCCTCAACCTCAACAGATGTTGCGTTGATTTCAAACGGCTGTTTAGCCTGCGGAGTGAGAATCAAATCACCCTTGACGATAACCGCCGTTCCGACATTGAGTTTAGCTGTTTCAGCGAAGTTCGACAGCTTATCAGCTTCAAAAACAACCTGCACGCCCTTAAAGCAACTGCCGTCGTTGATTTCCATGAATCCGAGTGATTTTGAGTCACGGTTAGTGCGTATCCAGCCGCAAACCTGAACCTGCTCAGAGGTATAAGCCTGCGCATTTTCATAAAGCTTTGCGATTTCAATACGTTTCATAAACAATCCCCCCGTTATAATAAATTAAATAAGCCATGATTTAATGCAGAGCGTGCCCGGCATTAAACAGAACTCTCACGGTATGTTGGATATTGTACCATGATTTTACACAAAAATCAATACTTAAAATTATATAAGGTGTCCAATATGCGGGGAAACACATGGCAAATAACTCCTCGCAGCGGACACTACCTGTTAGATATGCTATATAGATGTTCAAGTTAGAACAAAACACGGCAAGCGTGTGCCTACCGTGTCTTTTTTTAATATGCGGGTGTGGTTGTCTGCTTAATAATGTTCTATGCCGCAAGCGCAGGTTTTGTTGATTCCGAACAGTTTCCAGAACAAACGAACTATCTTGTAAATGAATCCGACAAAGCCGCCTTTGTGGCAGATGTGAGTACATTCAGCCGGTTGATAAATCCCATATTGTGTGCTTTCATCAACAAGAACATATTCACTGAAATGGTCTGTTTCAAAAACTACGCAGCCATCATCATATGTGCTTTCAAGTCTTTCCGCTTTGCCATCAGCAGAAACATAATAAACTGCTGTTGTGTCAGCGTTATAACCATCAGGCAGCGGCATTTTAACTGTTACCTTGCCGTTCGGCTGAGTCTTAACTCCGTCCTTTTCAAGCGAAATGTCATAAGATGAAACAAATTTATAGTTATCTTTCAAAGCTGCACTGCCGACTGAATCAGCAATCGGCTCAACAACGAGTGAAACATTTTTGCTGAGAACATTTTGGTCGTATGTAAGTTCGATGCCTGTGGCGGTATCGGTCAGTGTGGTTGGGGTTGGGTTTATATCCACAAAGATAAAATTATTTTCCTGTGCATACTTTTCAGCGGCGGTATTTTTTTCGCCATAGATGGTGAAGTTTTCATATTTTAAATCCTCATCTTCTCCATCGCCCTTTGACATATATCCGAACGCGTAATCACCGATACTTTTCACATTATTTGGGACTTTAACATTTTTCAATTTTTGACAACCGGCAAAAGCCATATTTTCAATACTTTCAACACCACTACCAATATTTACATTTGCCAAGACATCACAACTACCAAATGCATATTCTCCTATAGACACAACGCTATCCGGAATTGTTATATTATTAAAGCTACATCCTGAAAAAGTTCCAATACCAATATTGGTTATGCTATTCGGAATTGTAACATCTTCAAGATACCATGCACCACTAAATGCACGATTATTAATATCTAAAACTGTATTAGGAATATCATATGATGTTCTCTCATTTGTTATAGGATAATTAAGTAATTTCGTTTTATTCTTATCAAACAATACACCGTATTCATCCGAAGAATAATACTTATTTGCGGAATTAACCAGATATTCCTTTATTCCCGTATCAAAAGCATCCTCTGCAATTTCTTCTACGCTTTCCGGTATTGAAACATATTCAGTCCAATACCATGACATATTAAATGTTTGATGACCGATATACGTAATTCCATTATTAATTTCAATTTTTTTGATATCCAAATCACTGAACGGTGAAGAAAGATTATTATCCTCTTGATAATAGTCATACATTGCACCTGCTCCACTTATTTGAAGCAGACCTTCATCGTCAAGTGTCCAATAAACATTGTCGCCGCACTGACCGCTGATTTCATCTTCTGTTTCATTTTCATAATGAATGGTTGCATCAGTTAGGCTGTCATTCGCCCAACAAATATCAATTTCATTCCATTCATCTTGTGAACCGGTATAATAAACATCAGAAAGTTTTTCACAATTGTAAAATGCAGATTCATCAATGCACGTTACACTATTTGAAATAACTATATCATTTAGGTTACTACAATTATAAAATGCGCAACATCCGATATAAGTTACACTATCAGGTATAGTAATGCTTCTTAGATTTTCACAGTTCCAAAATGCACCATAATATAAACTGGCTACTTCATCAGGAATTATATACTCGTTACTTTCATTTCCTTCAAAATATCTCATTATTTGTGTTTTATTTTTATTAAATAATACACCATTTATACTTGAAGAGAAATATCGATTATCCGGGTCAACATCTATATATTTTAGACTCTTACAACCATAAAACAGTGCACCTTCGCCGCTAATACCTAACCCACTGCCTATTTTTATACTCTCAAGATTTGCGCATTCATCAAATGCATCAACTTCCATATTCCTTACATTGTCTGGAATTATAATACTTTTTAGACTGCTACAGCCTTTAAATGTATGATTTTCTATCCGTGATATACCAGAGCCGATTGTTATATTTTCAAGTTCACTACATTCTTCAAATGCACTGTCACCTAGATCCGTTACTCCATCAGGTATTGCTATACTTTTCAAACTGCTACAGCCTCTAAAAGAATGCCGACCTATACTTATTACACCGTTTGATATCACTACATTTGACAGACTGCTACAATCTTCAAATGCACCATTCTCTATTATTTCTATACTGTCAGGCATCTCTACGCTAATCAACTTACTACATCCCTTAAACACACCATAATCTATACTTGTTACATTTTCAGGGATCACTATACTTGATAAATTGCTACAATCTTCAAACGCATACATATCTATGTTTGTCATGCCATCCGGAAGCACTATATTTATTAAATTACTGCAATTCTTAAATGCCCGAGGGGCTATGTTCGTTACACTTTTCGGAATGGTATATGTTGTTCGTAAGTCACTGTTTGGATATTGAATAAGTGTCGTTTTGCTCTTATTAAACAGAACTCCATCTTCACTTGAATAATCTTCATTATTATCGTCAACTACTATACTTGTCAGATTTACACACCTTGTAAATGCACTGGACCATATGCTGGTTATCCCCTTTTCAATAACAACTTTGCTCACCGACCAGCCGGAAAACAGTTGCGGTGTTTCTCCATCATCCCAATTAGGATACCTCTCAGGCTCCCACATATCACCGCTACCGCTGATAGTAAGCGTTCCTTGATCATCAAGCGACCAATAAACATTGTCGCCGCACTGACCGCTTGATACTTCTGCCGCGCTTGCCGCCATTGGCACAGCACAGACTAACATCAGTACAGCCAAAACGCATGATAAAATTTTCTTCGCTGTTTGTTTCATTGCTTTTTTACCTCCAAAATTTAAATTAACGAACCTCTCATTTCACTCTCTCGCGGCTAGACGTCATACGCAAAAAGGCAAAATAAAAAGTGCGCCTCCAAATGAGCCGCACCGAAAAATGCTTCTCATTTGTTGTCACACACATCTAACCTATTTTTCACAAAGAACGTATAGTTAAATAGAGAATGCATCTTTACCGATGTATTCTTTGTGAAAAAATAAAGTTAAAAATATTAAAATGTATGTGACGCATTAACTATATCACATTTTTCCATAAAATGCAATACAGAAAATGTTTTTCAGCTTATAAAAGCTATTTTATAACCGTATGGTTATAATTCTGTTTTATTATACATACAAATAGTTAAAATGTCAATATAACCGAACAGTTATATTTTAAGTTTTTGGAGTTGAAACAATGAGTTATTATAATCGCCTGCGCGATTTGCGAGAAGATAATGACTATACACAACAGCAAATTTCCGAATACCTGGGCATGAAACAACCTCAATATAACCGATATGAGCGCGGCTTCAGAGATGTGCCGTCGGATGTGCTCATCGCCCTTGCAAAGCTATATAACACCAGCACAGATTATCTATTGAATCTCACAGATGTAAAAACCGCATATCCGAAAAGAAAACAATAACAGCAGACATGGGTTGACGTGTCTGCTGATTTTTATCAAATTATGGTTCTCCAACGGATAGAGCCGGTCTTAACCGAAATATATAAATCGTTTGATTTTCATTGTATGCAAAAGATGTCGTGCCGAAAAAAGCACTTCAAGCTATCGCTGCGGACTCATACTTCCCATGGCACATGCTTTCAACGCATATACACCAAACAAAAAGCAGGACAGCCGAAACTGTCCTGTTTTATTAATTATTTTATCTTATGCACCTGCACCGAGTTTTGAAAACAGTGAGAAAACGTAGCGGATAACTGACATAACCAATCTGAAGATTGCTGTGAATCTGTCTTTTACCCACATGCCGTCAAGGTCTGATTCACCCTCAACTTTTGTAAACTTTCCGTCCTCAAAATGCATATACTGCGGATATTCTTCATAATCCCAAACCGTTGGCTGATCTTTTGAACTAAACAGCTTTGATGCAATCGGGTCAATCGGGTTGATTCCTGCATGGTAAAGGTTACGAACAAACCATGTGCTGTCCGGGAAAAGGCATGTTGATGCGTCAATCTTTTTGTCAGCTGAGATGTATTTTGCAGTACCGTTCTGTTCAGCTTTTTTAATGTAGCTGTCACTGAGAGTGTCACTCATGTTTGAGGTTGTTGCACCGTAGGAAAGCTTTGAAACTTCCATTCTGCCATCGCCGAGTGTCTGAGCACCGTCAAAGCATGGAAGAAGGTTGAAACCGTATCTTGTAATGATTGACACTTTTGTTCCGTTTTCTTTTGCCTGTTCAAGCAGTTCTTCGGCTTTCACCTGAACGTTATAATGATAATAATCAATCTTTTCACGGAAACCTTTATATTGTTCTCCGAACTCGCCTGTGAATACCATGTTAATACAGTCGTCATAATATTCTTCACCGATCATTGCGTAATATGTCGGGAAGAAGAAAACTCCTTTTACAAGGCGCGGAACAAGGTTGTCCTTAACCTTATCATAGATTGACATGATCATGTCTGTTCCGATTCCGAGTGCTTCAAACTCATTGAGAGTTGTGACAAGTGCTGTCATGAGAGCAATCATTGTCGGATCTTCTTCAAAGAAACGGTTCTGTGAAGAGTTGAGATAATATGTTGCATATTCGCTCAATGCATCGGGATCAATAACAATCTGATTAGAATAGAGAGCACCGACTGTGCCTGAACCTGTGACAGTAGGAACAGAGAGAACAACACCCTCAATATCGTCTGAACCGTATTCAGCAAGGTAAGCTGAGAAGATCGTACCGCCAAGGCAATGAACATACATTTTAACCTTATCGTGGCCTGTTGCTTTCTTTATGCGTTCAACATATGTATGAAGCTGTTTTGCAGATTCACACGGATCGATTCTCCAGTCATACTGGAACTGATAATCATAAAGACCGTAGCCTGATTTCTTTGTGTTTACGCGAACTGTTTCAGCATCCCAAAGCATACCTGTATCGTCCTGCGGATTGCCGTTTTCATCAAGCTGAATAGAAGTGAACATGTAAAGTACTTGGTCACAAATAACATCGCAATATTCATCCCATGCTTTCTGACCGACTAATTTTTCTGTTGCGAGTGCTTTGGCAAGAGCTTTAACGATAACAACAGCACTGTCTTTTGTGTATTGAACTTCATCGTCAACAACAGGATAAATACGTTCGCCTGTTTTTTTGTTGTAGAGTGTGTCAGATCTGCCCGGAATGAAAATGATAGGCAAATCGTCAGCTTTATTCTCTTCCGCAAAAATGGGGGGGGTAACGGCGCAGCAAATCATGATGATTGCAATGAAAACGCTTAAAACCTTAGTTAATGATTTCTTCATGGTATATTCCTCCTGAAAATAAATTTTGGATTGTGCTAAGGTTATATTTAATAATATCATATAGATAAATAAAAATGTTTATTTGAACGAAATATGAGCAAAAATGTATATTAAAATTAATTAGAGTGCTTGCGCACGGCTAATATTGCGTTTTAGATTTGTACTTATATAAAAATTCAGTCCGCAAAGGTAGAAATAATTAGGAATGAGGAGAG
>JAMPDR010000090.1 GCA_023665555.1 Ruminococcus sp. | reverse complement strand
ACATCGATACAGACTTACTGTTAGTACAATGTAAAGTTTTAGATGAAACATAGTACTACAATCAGTCATTGATTTGCACGCTTTTCTAAAATTAGTGATTTGCCCCAAGGCAATATCACATAAAGATTGTTGTGCAGGTGCTTTGGCGGAAAATATACAAGCAGATGTGCGGCAAAGGCATAGCCGTTCTTTGTGTGATCTTGCCTTATTTGTTGGCTTTTTCGCATGCTTCCCAAATGCCGTTTATATATGCCGCACCGAGTGCTCTGTCATAAAGACCGTATCCCGGACGTGCAGTTTCGCCCCAAATCATTCTGCCGTGGTCCGGGCGGATATAGCCGTCAAATCCAACATCTTGGAGAGCCTTAACAATTTCATATATATCGAGACTTCCGTCTGCGGAAAGATGCGATGTTTCGTTGAAGCGGTTACCCTCAACCTTGACATTTCTGATGTGTGCAAAATAAATTCTGTCACCGACCTCGCGAATCATCGCAGGAAGGTCATTTTTTTCCGAAGCGCCAAGCGAACCTGTGCAGAAAGTCAAACCGTTATAAGGACTGTCAACAAGGTTAAGGAAACGCTTAAGCGAGTCAATATCCTTAATGATTCTCGGCAGACCGAAAATATCCCATGGCGGATCATCGGGGTGGATAGCCATTTTGACATCGCACTCCTCGCAAACGGGAATTATTTTTTCAAGGAAATATTTCAGATTAGTCCAAAGATTCTCGGCTGTGATGTTTTTATATTTTTCAAAAAGGTCTTTGATCTCGCCCATTCTCTCGGTTTCCCAACCGGGCATTGCGTAACCGTTTGAGTTATCGTCAATTTCTCTGAACATATCTTCGGGACTCTTGCCCTCGATCTGCTCACCGTGATAGCAAAGACAAGTCGCACCGTTACCCATATCCATTGCAAGGTCGGTTCTTGTCCAGTCGAAAACGGGCATGAAGTTATAGCAAATTACCTTAACACCTGCTTTTGCAAGATTACGGATGCTTTCAATATAATTTTCGATGTACTTTTCTCTTGTAGGAAGTCCGAGTTTAATATCCTCGTGGACGTTTACACTTTCAATACATTCCATTGTAAGGCCTGCATCCTCGATTTCCTTTTTCATTTCCATAACCATGTCAAGAGTCCACGGCTCGCCGCAGGGTAGCTTATGAAGTGCGGGAACAACACCAACAACTCCCGGAATCTGTCTGATTTGTTCGAGTGAAACGGTATCTTTTTCCTTTCCGAACCATCTGAATGTCATTTGCATTTAAGTCATCTCCTTATATGTCTTTATCTGTATAAATTCTTTTATCAATTAATTGATTTGTTTTTTTATCAATTACATTAACTGTGCAGTTATAACTCGGCTCTTCGGTGTAAAGCTGATAGAGCAAACAGCTTTGACCTATCACAAATGCAGCCGATATACCGTTTTTTTCATATTTCTTTTTGTCAACAAGAATCGTAACTTCGCTGAAATCATCGGTGTTGACACTTTTAATTTCCTTGACGCACTTATATTCCTTTGAAGAAGCCACTTCATTAATTGACTTGAGGACTTTCATGCCGACATTACTCAAAAGCAGTTCATGTGAAAAACTTTTCATCTTAATAGAAACAGTTTGTGTGCGCTTATTAAGTTTTGCGCTGATAAATCCGTTATCCTCACAATATGCATCAAGATCATTTTGATATTTTTCATCAATCACGCTCAAAGGAAGTTCAATGCTGACAGTGCGGTTCTTTTTGACTTTTTCTTTTTCAGTTACCTTTTCAGTGACAGTGCTTACACCTTCATCAGTTTCAGCTTCTGTCTGATTACGGCAGGCAACAAAAGAAAACATCATAATAACACACAAAACAAGGCTTGCGATACGCGTCATTTTTTTCATTAGTCACAGCATCCTTTCCGTATAAAAGATTCGCAAATTTATATAATTATAATGTATAGAGTATAGATGAACCTTAATTAATGAGGAGTGAGGAATTAATGATGCGTGGAAGATAGCAATAACGGTTAGATTTTCAACCGCAAAACTAGATAGTAATTGACTTATAACTTGTTTAATAATAAATTACTTAAAACGCTATATACTAATTTTCTTTCGCGGACTAACGGTTTAAAACCGCCTATTGATTTACCCGCGACCTTAACTCCTAATTCCTCACTCCTCATTCCTAATTAGTCTACGCTCCTAATCAATCAGCTTCATCGCAAGAATTAACATCTTATCTTACCATATAACTTTAAAAAATTCCATATGAAAGTTAAAAAAATCGCGATTATCTGAATTATTTTTTTGAGCGTCGCATGACTATACGGTGATTTTTTACAAAATTCACAAAATATTCTATCGCTTTATATCTAAAACAACAATAGACAAACAAAGAATTTTTTGGTAAAATTTTATGAAAGCCGAAATCTATGTTTCGGTGACCCCTTTTATAGGTAATTATAATAAAATTTAATAGGAGGAATTATCTCAATGAGCAAGAAATTCGTTTATTTGTTCAAAGAAGGCAACGCAGACATGAGAGAACTTCTCGGCGGTAAAGGTGCAAACCTCGCAGAGATGACCAACATCGGTCTGCCGGTTCCGCAGGGTTTCACAATTTCCACTGAAGCCTGCACACAGTACTATGAAGACGGCCGTAAGATCAACGATGATATCCAGGCTGAAATCATGGAAAACATCATCAAGATGGAGGAAATCACTGGCAAAAAGTTCGGTGACAAGAAGAATCCGCTTCTCGTTTCTGTTCGTTCAGGTGCTCGTGCATCAATGCCCGGTATGATGGATACCATCCTTAACCTCGGTCTTAATGAAGAGGTTGTTGAAGTAATCGCTGAACAGTCAAACAATCCGCGTTGGGCATGGGACTGCTACAGACGTTTCATCCAGATGTTCTCAGACGTTGTTATGGAAGTAGGTAAGAAATACTTCGAACAGCTCATCGATGAAATGAAAGAAAAGAAAGGCGTTACACAGGACGTTGATCTTACTGCTGACGACCTTAAAGAACTTGCATCACAGTTCAAAGCAGAATATAAATCAAAAATCGGTGAAGACTTCCCGTCAGATCCGAAAGTACAGCTTATGGAAGCTATCAAAGCTGTTTTCCGTTCATGGGACAACCCCAGAGCAAACGTTTACCGTCGTGACAACGATATCCCGTATTCATGGGGTACTGCTGTTAACGTTCAGGCAATGGCATTCGGCAACATGGGTGACGATTGCGGTACAGGTGTTGCTTTCACACGTGACCCGGCAACAGGCGAAAAAGGACTCTTCGGTGAATTCCTCACAAACGCACAGGGCGAGGACGTTGTTGCAGGCGTTCGTACCCCGATGAAGATTGCTGAAATGGAACAGAAGTTCCCTGAGGCATTCGCTCAGTTCACAGAGGTTTGCTCAATCCTTGAGAACCACTACAGAGATATGCAGGACATGGAGTTCACTGTTGAACACGGTAAACTTTACATGCTCCAGACACGTAACGGTAAGAGAACAGCTCAGGCTGCACTCAAAATCGCATGTGACCTCGTTGACGAGGGTATGAGAACAGAAGAAGAGGCAGTTCTCATGATTGATCCGAGAAACCTCGATACTCTTCTCCATCCGCAGTTTGACGCTAAGGCACTCAAAGCTGCAACTCCGATCGGCAAAGGCCTTGGTGCATCACCGGGTGCTGCTTGCGGTAAGGTTGTATTCACAGCTGAAGACGCTGAAGCATGGAAAGCAAACGGCGAAAAAGTTGTTCTTGTTCGTCTTGAAACTTCACCGGAAGACATCACCGGTATGAAGGCATCTCAGGGTATCCTCACAGTTCGCGGCGGTATGACATCACACGCAGCAGTTGTTGCTCGTGGCATGGGTACTTGCTGTGTATCAGGTTGCTCAGACATCATCATGGACGAAGCAAACAAGAAGTTCACTCTTGCAGGCGAAACATTTGTTGAAGGCGATTACATTTCAATCGACGGTTCAACAGGTAACATCTACAAGGGTATCATTGATACAGTTGACGCATCTATCGCAGGTGAATTCGGCAGAATCATGGGTTGGGCTGACAAGTACAGAACTCTCAAGGTTCGCACAAATGCTGACACTCCGAAGGATGCTAAGAAGGCTCGCGAACTCGGCGCTGAAGGTATTGGTCTTTGCCGTACTGAGCACATGTTCTTCGAAGCAGACAGAATTGCAGCATTCCGTGAAATGATCTGCGCTGACACTGTTGAAGAAAGAGAAGCTGCTCTTGACAAGATCATGCCATATCAGCAGAGCGACTTCGAGGCTCTTTATGAAGCACTTGAAGGTTGCCCGGTAACAATCCGTTTCCTCGATCCTCCTCTCCACGAGTTCGTTCCCACAGAAGAGGCTGACATTGAGGCTCTCGCAGCTGCTCAGGGCAAGAGCGTTGAAGCTATCAAGGCTATCATCGATTCTCTCCACGAGTTCAACCCGATGATGGGTCACCGCGGCTGCCGTCTTACAGTCACCTATCCTGAAATTGCAAAGATGCAGACTAAGGCTGTTATCCGCGCAGCAATCAACGTTAAGAAGGCTCATCCGGATTGGGCAATCAAGCCGGAAATCATGATTCCGCTTATCGGCGATGTTAAGGAATTCAAGTTCGTTAAGAAGATCGTTGTTGCAACAGCTGACGAAGAAATCGCAGCAGCAGGTGCTGACCTCGAATACGAAGTTGGTACAATGATTGAAATTCCGAGAGCTGCTCTCACAGCTGACGAAGTTGCTGCTGAAGCTGACTTCTTCTGCTTCGGAACAAATGACCTTACTCAGATGACATTCGGCTTCAGCCGTGATGACGCAGGTAAGTTCCTTGACGCTTACTATGACACCAAGATCTTCGAGAACGATCCGTTCGCAAGACTTGACCAGAATGGTGTTGGTAAACTCATGAAGATGACTCTTGACCTCGGCAAGCCGGTTAACCCCGCACTTCACTGCGGTATCTGCGGCGAGCACGGCGGCGACCCGACATCAGTTGAGTTCTGCCACAACATCGGTCTTGACTATGTTTCATGCTCACCGTTCCGCGTGCCCATCGCAAGACTCTCAGCTGCACAGGCTGCAATCAAGAGCAAATAATTCTATTGTATGATTGTTTTTGGGCAAAGCCCTTTAACAGCCAATAGGCAAAATTGAATATCAATTCAGACCTTGTAGATTGACCTCTGCAAGGTCTTTTTTTACTCGCAAAACATAGAAAAAGCCTTGTGAACACTGCATTTTATCAATTAAACAAGGATTTTATTTACACTATTTTAGTCACCGTCGTATGATAAGTTGAATATTAAAACGGCAAATCTCTCTGAAATACGAAAAAGGACTTGTATGGGCAACAGCCGCATGCACAGCCGGCGACCTTATGCTAATGCTTCCTGTGGGACTTCTCTACTGTCTTGTAAATGATTTCATGAATGGCACAGCAACAAAAAATCATTATGTATTTTACGCTATCGGAATTGTTGCGGCCCTTATTCTGATATTCCTGACTGAATTTTGGAAATACAATTCTACTTTCTTTTCCACTTACAGGGAATCCGGCAAGTGCCGCATCCGTCTTGCTGAAAAGTTACGCAAACTGCCGCTCTCCTTTTTCGGCAAAAAGGATCTTTCCGACCTGACTAACACTATGCTCAGCGACGTGGAAACAACCGAGCACATGTATTCCCACTGCGTTCCGCAGTTTTATGCCTCAATCATTTCAACCTGCATCATTGCAGTGAACCTGTTCTTCTTCGACTGGCGGCTTGCACTCGCCGCACTGTGGGTGCTACCCGTTGCATTGCTGATTGTCGGGCTTTCCAAAAAAGCACAGAATTATTTCAGTCGCAAACAAAATGAGGCAAAAATTGCTGTTCAGGATGGTGTGCAGGAGTGCCTTGAAACAGTCCGTGATTTAAAAAGCAACAATGCCGAATTAGAATACCTGGATGGCTTATATCAAAAAATCGACACATTGGAAAGCCGCCACATCAAAAGCGAGCTTGGCATTGCCATGTTTGTCATGCCTGCGCAGATGATTCTCAAACTTGGTATTGCGACAGTTGCACTTGTGGGCAGTATGCTATTGATAAACGGTACACTGCCGCTAATCACCTTTTTCATGTTTCTGCTTGTCGTGTCGAGAATTTATGAGCCGATGTCCGCTTCTCTGCAAAATCTTGCGGCGATGAACTCTCTCCAAATCAACATCGATCGCATGAACGAGATTGAAAACTGCAAGGAACAGAACGGCAAAAAAGAATTCATTCCAAAAAGATACGATATCACCTTTAATAAAGTAGGTTTTGCGTACAACGGAGATGAAACTGTACTTAACAATGTTTCATTCACAGCCAAGCAAGGTGAAGTAACAGCTTTGATAGGACCGTCAGGAGGAGGAAAATCCACAGCGGCAAAACTTGCAGCAAGATTTTGGGATACCGACAAAGGCACCATTACTATCGGCGGAATAGATGTAAAATCAGTCGAACCAGAACAACTGCTCACCGCATTCTCCATAGTCTTTCAAGATGTTACATTGTTTAACAATACCGTTATGGAAAATATCCGTATCGGAAGAAAAGATGCAACCGATGAAGAGGTTATGGCGGCGGCAAGGCTTGCCAACTGCGAGGAATTTGTGGAAAAACTACCCGATAAATGGAACAGCAATATCGGCGAAAATGGCAGTGCACTTTCCGGCGGCGAACGTCAACGAATTTCCATCGCCCGTGCATTCCTGAAGGATGCACCAATCATTCTCCTTGACGAGGCAACTGCCAGCCTTGATGTGGAAAATGAAACAGCAATTCAGTCAGCGCTTTCCCGATTGATTAAAAATAAAACTGTGCTCCTCATTGCCCACCGAATGCGTACAGTTGCAGGTGCAGATAAAGTTGTTGTTCTCTCGAACGGCACAGTTGCCGAAGAGGGTGAACCTGACAAGCTGCTCGCCAAAAACGGCATATATGCACGAATGGTGAAGCTTCAAACAGAAAGTCAGAACTGGTCGATTGGATAAAGTAATGACAGAACAGAGCCGGTTCAGTGTTCCCGGCTCTGTTTTTCCTATAACTTATTTGAAAACCAACCTGCCCAACCTTGACAAAAGACTGCTTCTATGTTATATTAAATATCAGTTAGTGTGTGCTAACCGAATATGTATTATCGTTGAAAGAGATATTTACAGAGGTGTAATTTATGATTTTGTTGCAGCTTATTTTGTACTGTCTGCTCTTTACCGTAATGGTGGCATTGGCAACAGGCGGCAATGCTATCAATGTTCTTTACTTTTACCCTGAATCTTTTCAGGAAAAAGCTTTTGCAATCGGTCTTGCCGACAGAAAA
>JAMPDR010000008.1 GCA_023665555.1 Ruminococcus sp. | reverse complement strand
ACAAATTTTTTCACTCTTTTTTCTGTCCATAATTCTTGACAATTTTCAGTGCGGTTGCGAATAATATTGTTACAATATGGAGTTTTCGTCCGCGGAGAAAAGTAACAATTTTAAACAGTGTTAAAATTAAAAATCTAAAAATTAACAGTTACGGCATTTCGCGGATGCCATTTAAAATATGTCACTGTTTTCCCCGCGACCATATTCACTATTACTTTTTACTTATTACTTCAAATCAGTGCAGGCGAAAGAGATTTTTTTATTCTTTAGCATAATGGCCTGATATTTGGGTCAGCATTTCGGCAAAATTATATAAATTTTTATTAATGTTTAAATATTTTATTGACAGAATCAAAAGTTAATGATAAACTCTATATGTAGAACTTTCGCAAAGGGGTCAGTGCGTATTTATCCACTGATTGTATTGTGCATCTGTGATAAACGGATGAATTTTAATCACACTCTGTCAGACCACAGCAGAGAGCGTGTGATCATAATTATTGTTTGTGGTCGGAAAGGCTATGGTCATATGAAAAAGTTTATTGCTTTATTATTGTCTGTACTCATGATTGTTTCATCATTGGGAATTGTTTCATCAGCTGCTGATGACGAGATTGCACCGAAACAGGGTATTGATGTTGAAAACCTGCTTGCAAACGGCGATCTCAAAAGCGTGAATATTCTCGGTGTTACTCTTGATTACATCTACAACACCTCAATGCCGATATTCTGGAAACAAACAGAAGTTAAGGATGGTGTTGTTGTTCAAAGCGGCATTGATTTCGAAAAGAATGAGCTTACTCTCCTTAAGGCAAGTTTGAACTCATATTTTAAAACAGTTCTTACAGAACTCTATGCAGATGACAACAAGCTTTTCACTTCTGAAAATGTATCAAAACTGACTAACTTCATCGGACATCTTATCAATCCTGATTACACCGATGTTTACATCAACTTCAACTATGTATATGAGCCTGAAGAAGCTTTCTACAGACTTGTTGTCGAAAAGAGCGGACTCGGTGACGTAATTCAGCATAACTGGTGCTATCAGAATGTTGAATTCAAGACTCTTATGAAGGCTTTTGGTGTAAGCTTTGAGAGTATTTATCTTGAAAGTGATTATTCAAACGGTCAGCTTATGGGTCAGATGCTTGTTAAGGCAATCATCAAAAATGCGCTCGATCAGGGTCCGGTTAACTATTTCCTTGATCTTCTTTCTAAGTTTGCCGCAGGATACAAAACAGTTTATTATCCTGCCGTCAAGGCTCTCTTCCAGGGATATCTTACCAATGGTCAGCTTATCAATGGTTATTTTGTGCCATCAATCACAGAAACTGAACTCCAGACATTGCACGGTCTGTTCAATCTCATTGTAAATCATAACGATAAAACAGATACAGAGCACTTGCACTTCATGACAATGCCTGTTTACAGATTCGCTTCAGCAGCAGACAGAACAGAATTGTTCCTTTATGTTATGATTTATCTTAACCTTATCGGTAAGGATGCACAAAATGCATTGCCGATTTCAAAGATGATTGAAGCTGTTAACAGCAGTGACAAACTCAGCGAAACTGATAAAACAAGACTTACAACGATCATCAATGTATTCCTTAATGGTACTGACCTTGCAGCAGGTGTCACAATGATTCAGGACATGCTCTCGGAAAGTACGCAGGATAAGATTAATGATATTAAAGATACTGTAAGCGGCGGTTGGCGCGCAATGCTTTCAAGTTTGCTCCAGTCTTTCTTGAATTTCTGGGATAGAATTTATCAGTCATTTATAAACTTTGGTAAATGGTATCAACCCGAAAATTAAGTAAATTTATCCCAACACAAAATCGTCATTTCCTCTAATCCAAAATAAAAAGTGCGCGAACACACACAGGCTTTACGGTCTGTGTGTGTTCACTTTATGGAAGTATATGCTTTCATTTATAAAATTTAATTTTGAAAGTTATAAAATCTGAATTACAGGTAAAACTATAATTGCGGCGCGAACATCTGCGGCTGTTCATGCCATATTTTATCTTTTGGAGGTTATACCCATGAGTTGCAAAGATGAAGCAAACAGCAGCATCGGCTGTACAGTAAGTAAGTGTATCCACCATTGCCACGAAGCAAACTATTGTACCCTTGATAAGGTTTCAATCGGTACACATGAAAGCAACCCGACTCAGTGTCAATGCGTTGACTGTGAATCATTTGTTCCCGAAAGCTAAGTAATTTACAGCGTTGAGGACTTTGAAGCGATTCTGTTTCAAAGTTCTTTTCATTTGCCTTGACTTTGCCGGTGAAACAATATAAAATGAGCATTACAAATAAGGGAATAGGATGGCGAAGAGATGAAAATTGCGGGAGTTGTTTGTGAATATAATCCTATACATAACGGACATGTATACCAGCTTGAACAAACACGTAAGGCCGGTGCAACTCATATTGTGTGCGTAATGAGTGGCAATTTTGTTCAGCGCGGTGAACCGTCATATGTTGACAAATTCATTCGAGCAGAAGCGGCAATTCATTGCGGCGCCGACCTTGTTGTTGATTTGCCTGTTCCGTGGTCGTGTGACAGCGCAGAAAACTTCGCTTTCGGTGCTGTGTCATTGCTTAACGCAATCGGAATCGACATGTTGAGTTTTGGCAGTGAAATCAGCGATACAGCACTTTTGAAAAAATGTGCTGAAAGTATTGATGATGAAAAGGTTGGAGCGTTGATAAAAAGCAAAATGGCATGTGGAAAGTCCTATCCGTCTGCTCTTTCTTTGGCGGTTGAGGAAGTGTTCGGCAGTGAGGCTGCATCGGTTATTAATATGCCGAACAGTACGCTTGCTATTGAATATATTCGTGCTCTTAAGCGTTTGAATTCGCCTGCCGAGATATTTGCAGTTAAACGCAAGGAGTGTGACCATGACAGCACAACCACATCAGATTTCTTTGCAAGTGCCGCTGCAATACGGTCAATGGATGACTTTACATCTGCTAAAAACTTTATGCCCGAATATGCATACGAAAAAATAAGCGAAGCAATTGAAAACGGCTACGTTGTTGATGATGTGAAGAAGTATGAAAGAACTGTTCTTTCAGCACTTCGTTCAATGTCGCTTTCGGAGATTCAAGCCGTTATACAAGATGAAAGCGGCATTTCGCAAAGAATACATAAGGCCTTGAAAACTGCGTGTTCGATTGATGAACTTTTGAATTCGGCAAAGACAAAAAGCATGACCATGGCAAGACTTCGCAGGTGTATTATAAGGCTTATGCTGAAAATCCCTGCCGATATTTCGAAGAAATCGCCGCCTTACATACGTGTGCTTGCGGCTAATAGAAAAGGTGCTGAGATTATTTGCAGATCTGATTTAAAGTTACCGCTTATTATGAAATATAATGATATCCTTAAGCAAAATACCTTTTCAAAAGAAGTCTATAATATCCAGTGCCGCTCAACTGACTTATATATGCTTATGCAGAAAAAAATAAGGGCTTGTGCGCTGGAGCAAACAAGCCGCGTTATAATTTACAAATCTTGAAAACTGATTAATCACAATTTTCTTATACTAATTCTCCGATGCAGATATCATCTGCAATTTCGATTATTTTAACATCCATGATTTCTCCGCAAACCGCTTGCGGAGATTTTACTTTTACAGGTGTATAATTGGCAGTATGTCCGCGAACAAATCCGTCTGCTGTTGAACTTTCAAAAAGTACACTTTGAATTTTGCCAATCAACGAATTGTAAAATGCAAGTCTGATTTTTTCGGTTTCCGCAAGCATTATGCCACAGCGCTTTTCCTTAACACTTTTCGGATTGTGGCCGCTCATCTTTTCGGCGCGAGTACCTGTTCTGATCGAATAGGGGAATACGTGAACACTTTCAAAGCCAATTTTCTTAACAAACTTAAGGCTTTCCTCAAAGTCCTCATCGGTTTCACCTGCGAATCCGACCATAACATCGGTTGTGAGAGTGCAATCCTTAAAGCTGCTTCTCAGCTTATTGCAAAGCGTTTCATATTCTTCGGAGGTGTAGTGTCTGTTCATCGCCTTCAGCGTCTTATTACAGCCGCTTTGGAGTGATATGTGAAACTGCGGGCATAGTTTTTTGCATTTTGCAAGCCTGTCGATAACTTCATCTGTCAGATGGTCGGGTTCAAGTGAGCCGAGTCTGACACGCTTGATTCCGTCAACAGAGCATGCTGTTTCAACAGCTGTCGGAAAATCTGTTCCAATGTCAGAACCATATGACGAAAGATTGATTCCTACAAGCACAATTTCAGCAAAACCGTTGGACGCAAGCTGTTCAACCTCTGTTTTCAATTCATCCAGCGGCTTTGACCGTACTCTGCCGCGCGAGGTAGGAATGATACAGTATGAGCAAAATCTGTTGCAGCCGTCCTGAATTTTAAGATACGCTCTTGTGCGCTCATCAAAACTTGAAATTGAAGTGCTGCTGAATTTATCTCCTTTTTCGTGCTCGTTGATACTGACGACGCGCTTGCCGAATTTCACGTATGTATCAAGCATATCAAGCAGTTTATTGTTATTCTTGTTTCCGATAACAATATCGGCTTCAATGAGTTTATCCGCATCATCGGGATAAGCCTGCGGCATGCAGCCTGTAAGAACAACAATTGAATCAGGATTGTTGCGTTTGAAGTGTCTGACAGACTGACGTGTTTTTTTGTCCGCAACAGCTGTGACAGTGCATGAGTTGACGATGAAAATGTCAGCATTTTCGTCACTGCCCACAATCTCATATCCGTTTTTGGCAAGAGTTTCACTCATTGCCTGGCTTTCATATTGATTAACCTTGCAACCTAAGGTATAAAAAGCAACTTTCATAATTATCTCAATCTTTCCGCTGTCGGTCAGAGCAGCTATGACAGAATGTTGTTGATGCAGTAAGCATCGCTCAATCAAAGATTATAATGCAAAGTGAAAATTTATTCAATATCTTTGTTTTAATTTTAATCTTTTAATCATAACATTTTGTGAGGGATATTATGCTTGAAGCATCTTTCTCAAAATTTCATCGCGCCTTGTTCGACTGCGGCAGGGAATTTCGTGAATCGGCAGTCGGAAAGGAAACAATATTAAATGAAAAAATTCTTATGCTTTGTTGCCTGCATTGTGTTAACTGTATCTTCACCGGTTTTCTCTGCATCCGCAAAAAAAGGTGAAACAGCACTTGATATTGATGCAAAAGCGGCGGTATTAATGGATGCATCAACAGGTGAGGTGCTGTTTAGTAAAAATGAGCATAAAAAACTTTATCCTGCATCCGTAACAAAGATTATGCCGCTGCTGCTTGTGATGGAAGCAATTGATTCAGGCAAGTTGTCATTGACCGATAAAATCACGGCAAGTGCAGTTGCGGCAGGAAAGGGTGGCTCGCAGATATGGCTCAAGGAGGGTGAGCAAATGACAGTTGATGAATTGCTTAAAGCGGCGGTGATATCAAGTGCAAACGATGCATGCACTGCTTTGGGTGAGCACATCGCAGGAAGTGAAGACGGAATAGTGAAAATGATGAATGACCGTGCCAAAGAACTCGGAATGAATGATACGAATTTTGTAAATTGTACAGGACTTGATGATGATACCACCGAGCATTTGACAAGTGCATATGATATTGCGCTGATGTCAAAGCAGCTGCTTAGCCATGAACGTATACAAAACTATACAACTGTTTGGATGGATTCACTTCGTGACGGCGCGACTCAGCTTGTTAATACAAATAAGTTGGTAAGATTCTATAAGGGCACAACAGGACTCAAAACAGGAACAACAACAAAAGCCGGACATTGCATATCGGCATCTGCACAAAGAGATGGCTTGCATCTGATTGCTGTTGTAATGGGCAGCAGCGGCGGCTCTGAACGATTCGAAGCGGCAAAGACAATGCTTAATTGGGGTTTTGCCAATTACGAAACTGTAACCCCCGAATTTGACATGAGTTTGATTACCGAAGTCAGAGTGATCAAAGGCATTGACGCGGCGGTCATGCCAAAACTTGAACAGATAAAATCGTTGACACTTGAAAGCGGTCAAAAAAGTAAAATACAAACTGAAATTGACCTTGCCGCCGATGTGGAAGCACCTGTTGAACAGGGTCAGGTTCTTGGTACAGTGAAGTTCACAATTGATGGAAAAAGCATTGCCGAATATAAGCTGATAAGCGAAACGGCGGTGAGAAGATTAAAGGTTACGGATATTATGTATCGTCTGATTTCTTCACTGACAAGAAAATCTATGATTGACCAGAGTTCCACAGAAAAAACTGCCGCTTAAAATTGTTGAAGAACATAAAACCATGTAGGTTTTGATACAGTTGGTAACCATTTAGCGATTTTTGGTTGACAAAATCTTGTATTTGTATTAAAATAATCCAATAATATCGTATGATATTTTGTAAGGAGGCTTATTTTATGTCAACTAAATTAGTTAAGAAATATGTTTCAGATTTTGTAACAGATGAAGAAATATATTCATATCAGGAAAAAATTGCAAACGCTCATCAGCTGCTTCACACAAAAACAGGCGCGGGCAGTGACTTCACAGGCTGGGTAGATCTTCCGGTTGATTATGATAAGGATGAGTTTGCAAGAATCAAGGTTGCAGCAGAAAAAATCAAGAATAGCTGTGATGTTCTTATTGTTATCGGCATCGGCGGTTCATACCTTGGTGCAAGAGCCGTTATTGAGGCAATCAAATCACAAAACTATAACGATCTTCGCAAAGGCACACCTGCAATTTATTTCTCAGGTAATTCTATCAGTTCATCATCTCTCAGTGAACTTGTTTCACTCTGCGATGGCAAGGACGTTTGCGTAAACGTAATTTCAAAGTCAGGCACAACAACAGAGCCTGCAATCGCTTTTAGAGTTTTTCGTGAACTTCTGATTGAAAAATACGGCAAGGAAGCTGCTGCTGAAAGAATTTTCGTAACAACCGATAAGGCCAGAGGAACACTTAAGGCTTTTGCTGACAAGGAAGGCTATGAAACATTTGTTGTTCCTGATGAAGTCGGCGGAAGATATTCTGTTCTTACAGCTGTCGGACTTCTTCCGATTGCAGCAGCAGGTATCGACATTGATGCATTGATGGGTGGAGCTGCAAAAGCAAGAGAAGAGCTTATGTCAACATCAATTGATGAAAACGACTGCTATAAATATGTTGCAATTCGCAACGCTCTTTATAACAAGGGCAAATGCACTGAAATGTATGTAAGCTATGAGCCGTTCTTCACGATGATGAACGAATGGATCAAGCAGTTGTTCGGCGAAAGCGAAGGCAAAGAGGGCAAGGGACTTTTCCCGACATCTGCAATTTTCTCAACCGATCTTCACTCACTCGGTCAGTATATCCAGCAGGGCGAAAGAATTATGTTTGAAACTGTTATCAACTTCGACGCTCCTAAGCAGGAATATATCATCAAAGAGGACAGCGAAAATGTTGACGGTCTTAACTTCCTTGCGGGTAAGCCGATGTCATTTGTTAACCGCAAGGCATTTGAGGGAACAGTTCTCGCTCATAATGATGGCGGTGTTCCAAACATTGTTCTCAATGTTGAAAAGCCTGATGAAGAAAATCTCGGCTATCTCATTTATTTCCTTGAAAAAGCATGTGCAATTTCAGGCTATGTTCTCGGTGTAAATCCGTTTGATCAACCCGGTGTAGAAAGCTATAAAAAGAATATGTTTGCACTTTTAGGCAAACCGGGTTATGAAAATGAGAAGAAAGCACTTGAAGAAAGACTTGGAAAGTGATATAATACTAAGTGAAAAGACCACATAGTGGCGGAAAAATATATACAAGGAGGAAATTAACATGATTTCTCTTATTTTAGGACACAAAGGTTCAGGCAAAACTAAGCACCTCATCGCATGCGTAAACGAGGCTATCGAGGCATCAAAAGGAAATGTTATTTGCGTTGAAAAGGAAACAAAGCTGACATATGATGTTGACCATCGTGCAAGACTTGTTGCTGCTGATGATTTCGAAATTAGAGGTTACGATGCATTCTATGGTTTCCTTTCGGGAATTTGTGCAGGTGACCATGATATCACCGATGTTCTTGTTGATGCAACTCTCAGAATCGGCGGCAGAGATTACAATGAACTTGCAAAATTCCTTGAAGCAGTGTATGAATTGAGTTCTGTTACTGATAAGAAATTCACTTTCACAATTTCAGCTGACAAAGAGGAGCTTCCCGGCTCAATCTTCAATTTCTGTACTGTAATCTGATTTGACTGTGTTTTATTTGTCAATATGCGTTTATGTGTGATTCATCTCATAAAGTATATTGCCGCACAGATGAATTGAAACTTAGCGGTAAGGCTGTTGGCTTTGCCGTAATGAGGGATTGGCGCATTTATCGTGTCAGTCCCTTAAATTATGTAAATAAGAAAGGTTCATGAAAGTATGACCTATGAATATGAAAAAAAAGCAATAGCTGAGGGGTATCAAGCGGTTTGCGGAATTGATGAAGCAGGAAGAGGTCCTTTGTGCGGACCTGTTTGTGCTGCCGCTGTCATTCTTCCGATAGATTGTGAAATCGATGGAATAAATGACTCAAAAAAACTGAGCGAAAAGAAGCGTGAAGTACTTTACGACGTTATAAAAGAAAAGGCGATTGCTTATTGTGCCGTTATGGTTGACGCAAAAACGATTGATGAAATAAATATTTTGCAGGCAACCTTTCTTGCTATGCGTCAGGCAGTTGACGGACTTTCGGTTAAGCCTGACATTGCATTGATTGATGGAAACCAAAAACCCGGACTTGATATTGAACAGCGCACAATTGTTAAAGGCGATGCAAAATCAATTTCAATTGCGGCTGCATCAATTCTCGCTAAAGTAACACGTGACAGATACATGCGTGAGATGGATATCAAGTATCCCGAATATAAATTCTCTCAGCACAAGGGTTACGGCACAAAATTGCACTATGAAATGATTGCCGAACACGGGATTTGCCCCGAACACAGAAAAACGTTTCTTAAGAAAATACTCGGTGATAAAAATGGATAGTGCAGATGTTGGTAAGCTTGGCGAAACTTTTGCAGCAGATTACTTTACTGCAAAATGCTGTAGGGTATTATGCCGTAACTATCATTCTCTATACGGTGAAATTGATGTAATTGTTGAAAGCGATACGTATCTTATTTTTGTTGAAGTGAAAACAAGAAGCGGCGGTAAGTTTTCATTACCGCGAGAGGCGGTTGACCGTAAGAAGCAAAAAAGAATAATTCTCACGGCAATGCAGTATATGCAGGAAAATCTGACTGATAAACAGCCACGCTTTGATGTCTTTGAAATTATGCAAAACAACGGACGGATAAACAATTTCAATTTAATTGAAAACGCTTTTGATTTATCTGATTTCGGAGATGATTATGGAATATTTTGATTTGCATTGTGACACTGTTGAAAAGGCTTTTTCAAACGGTCTTGATTTTGAAAGTGAAAAATTGCAGGTGAATGTTCAAAATACAAAAGAATTCAAGAAATACAATCAATGCTTTGCGCTGTGGCTTAATGATAATTTCCATGGAAAAGCTGCTTTTGACTATGCAACAGAATTATATAAATACTATTTAACAGGAAAATCCATATTGCCCGGAAATATAAAACCGTTTCTTACTCTTGAAAATGCTGTATCTCTCGGCGGCAAGCTTGAAAATATATCGCTTTGGAAAGAGCGTTCGGTTTGTGCAATGACTCTCACATGGAATGGAGAAAACGAACTTGCATGCGGAGCAGATATTGCATCCGGAGGCTTGACTGCTTTTGGACGTGATGCAGTTCGGGAGGCACAAAGACAGAACATAATTATTGACGTATCTCACCTCAACGAAGACAGCTTTTGTGATACAGTCAGAATTATGCATCAATCTTTTATTGCTTCTCACAGCTGCTGTTTTTCCATCTGTCCGCACAGGCGCAACCTTAAGGATTGGCAGATAAAAGAAATCATAGGATCGCATGGTTTAATAGGTATAAACTTTTATCATGTCTTTCTCGGCGATGGCAATATTTTTGAGCGTATCTATCAGAATATTTGTCATATATCGGAGTTGGGCGGAGAAAAATCAATTGCGTTCGGCAGTGATTTTGACGGATCTAAAATGAATCGCAGACTTAAAGATCCATCAAAAATTGGCGAACTTCACAGATATTTGAAGAAAAAAGGGATAGCTGAAAGCACCTTGGATGATATTTTTTTCAAAAATGCTGAAAAATTTTTCAATAATGTTTTACTTAATCAATAATTTGTGTTAATATATCAAAGTATAGTTAAAGACAAAAACGGAGGTTTAAACAAAATGTTTTACACAAGTACAAGAGATAAAAATGTCCGCGTTACATCATCACAGGCAATTGCCAGGGGCATATCAGCAGACGGAGGACTTTTTGTTCCTGAATCAATACCGCAGATTGATAAGCAGTTTATTGATTCACTTGTAGGTCTTGATTATATTTCAAGGGCTAAAAAAGTTCTGTCACTTTATCTTACCGATTTTACAGAAGAAGAAATTGACATGTGCGTATCAGGAGCATATGCGGCAGGTAAGTTCAGCAGCGAAAAAGTTGCACCGCTCAAAAAAATTGCAGATGGTGCAAATGTGCTTGAACTTTGGAGAGGTCCTACATGCGCATTTAAGGATATGGCGCTTCAGCTTTTGCCGTATCTCCTTACGGTTGCTGCAAAAAAGACTGTTGCTGATAAAACAATTGTTATCCTTGTTGCAACTTCAGGCGATACCGGTAAAGCTGCTCTTGAGGGATTCAAAGACGTACCGGGAACCAAAATTATGGTATTCTATCCGAATGACGGAGTAAGTCCGATGCAGAAACTTCAGATGACAACTCAGGAGGGCGGCAATGTTTGCGTTTGCGCAATTAATGGCAACTTTGATGATGCCCAAAGCGGTGTTAAAAAGATATTCACTGATAAGGATGTTGCGGCAAAACTTGAAGAAAACGGCATGATGTTCTCTTCGGCCAACTCAATCAACTGGGGCAGACTTGTTCCGCAAATTGTTTATTATGTTTCGGCATACTGTGATTTGATTGAAAACGGAACAATCAAAAACGGCGATGAAATGAACGTTGTTGTTCCTACCGGTAATTTCGGTAATATCCTTGCAGCGTATTACGCAAAGCGCATGGGTATCCCTGTTAAAACTCTTATCTGTGCATCGAATGCAAACAATGTTTTGACTGACTTCCTTAAGAGCGGTACTTATGACAAAAACAGAGCTTTCTATGCAACAACTTCTCCGTCAATGGATATTCTCATTTCATCAAACCTTGAACGCCTGCTTTTCCATCTCAGCGATGAAAATGATGCTAAAATAAGAGATTGGATGGGTAAACTTTCAGCTGATGGAAAATATGAAATTGATAAGGACGTTGCAGATAAAGTTTTTGCACTGTTTGATGCCGGCTGTTGCGATGATAATGAAACACGTGATACTATTGCAGAAACCTATAAAAACGGCTATCTTTGCGATACACACACCGCAGTTGCAGTTAAGGTTTACGAGGAATATGTAAACAGAACAGGCGATAAGACCGAAACGGTGCTTGCATCAACCGCAAACCCATATAAATTCTCAGCTGCTGTTCTCAGTGCGGTCGGCGGAGAGATTCCGGAAAATGCGGATGAATTTGAACAGGTTGATCTTCTCATCAGTAAAACAGGTGAGCCTTGTCCGCCGCAGCTTGCAAATCTTGGCGGTAAGGAAGTAAGATTCACCGAGTGCTGCAACAAAGAAGAAATGATAGACATGGTCTATAAAATGCTTGAGATAAAATAAAGGAACTACTGAATCATTCAGAATTTCCTGATAAATTCATATTAGAAGAAGTCCTGTGGACTTCTTTTGATATGTATGAGGAACGAAGGGAGTGAGAAAAATGTCACTTTTTGCGCTGGGAGATACACATTTATCTTTCGGAACAAATAAGCCGATGGATATCTTCCGTGGTTGGAACGATTATGAGAAACGTCTGGAAAAAAATTGGCGAGCCATTGTCAATGAAGATGATACCGTTGTGATTGCAGGCGATATTTCATGGGCGATGAAACTTGAAGAGGCAGTGAGTGACTTTAAGTTTCTCAACTCACTTCCGGGCAGAAAGATAATCATGAAAGGCAATCACGATTATTGGTGGCAAACCAAAAAGAAACTTGATGAATTTGTGAAGGCGAATGACTTTGATACCATTGAAATAATGTTCAATAACGCGTTCAAGGTCGGTGATTTTGTTGTATGCGGCAGTCGCGGATGGTTCTATGATGCAGAAAAAAGCGCAGATATGAAGGTACTCAAACGCGAAGCAGGCAGACTAAAAATGTCAATTGACTGCGCAAAGCAACTTGGCGGTGAGCCGATAGTTTTTTTGCATTATCCTCCTGTTACGCAGACACAGGAGTGTGAAGAAATAATGAATGTGCTGAAAAGCGAGGATATAAAACGCTGCTATTACGGACATCTTCACGGTGAATCGACCTTAAATTCTTTCAACGGAATTCGTGATGAAGTGGAATTTAGACTGATTTCAGCCGATTATCTTGGTTTTTGTCCGAAATTAATCGAAAAATTTTAAAAAAACTATGGTAATTTTTTGAAAATACTGATATAATACCGTGGTATCAATCTATAATGGGAAGTTAGGGAATCTCTGATTTAATCCATGGCGCACATCTAGCGCATATATTTTCCGTCATATCGCCCAAAAATCCTCGTTAATACACAAAGTATTGCCTGCGGTTTTTGAACAATCTGACGAATAATCTATTGCGCAATCTGTACACCTTGAATTAAATCAGAAGTTCCCGGGAGAGTACTGAATTAATCAGATTTTCCTTAAAATTTTCACCATTATAAGTTTTAAAGTAAGGAGCATAAACCATGAGTTTAAAATCATCGAAAAAGACGGAAACAGAAAATTTGTATTCCTTGGAAATCTCAGTAGGTGCTGAGGATTTCAACAATGCTTGCAACAAAGCATTTGCAAAACTTAAAAATCGTATTTCAATTCCGGGTTTCCGCAAAGGTAAGGTTACACGTCATGTTGCCGAAAAGTTCTACGGTGAAGGCTTTTTATATGAGGATGCTCTCAACATTTGCTATCCCGATGCAGTTGAGGCAGCAATCAAAGAGTCCGGTCTTGAAGTAGTCGGCACAAACAAAGTTGACGTTCAGGAAATCGGCAAAGACGGTGTTGAAATGACCGTTGAAGTTTACGTTAAACCCGAAATTGAACTTAAGGCTTACAAAGAGTTGAAAGCTACAAAGAAAAAAGTTGAAGTAACGGACGAAGAAGTTCAGGCTAAGATTGATGAACTTGTTGAAAGAAATGCAAGAATTATTTCAGTTGAAGACAGAGCAGCCGAAAACGGTGACATCACAGTTATCGACTTTGAAGGCTTTGTTGACGGTGTTGCATTTGACGGCGGTAAGGGCGAAAACTATGAACTCACACTCGGTTCGGGTACATTCATTCCGGGCTTTGAGGATCAGATCGTAGGCCACAACATTGATGATGAATTCGATGTTAACGTAACTTTCCCCGAAGAATACACACCTGAACTTGCAGGTAAGGCAGCAGTATTTAAAGTTAAACTTCATGAAATTAAAGTTAAGGAACTTCCGGAAGTTGATGATGAGTTTGCACAGGATGCAGCTGACTGCGATACTGTTGCAGATCTCAAGAAGAGCATCACAAACGAAATTAAAGAGCAAAAGACTGCTGAAAACGAAAGAGAAATTGAACAGCAGCTTCTTGAAAAACTCGCTGATAACGTTGTAGGCGAAATTCCGGAAGTAATGTATGAAAATGAACTTGACAATCAAATCAAGGATATTGATTACAGACTCTCACAGCAGGGCATGAATTTTGAACTGTATCTTCAGTATACAGGCATGACAGTTGAACAGTATAAAGAGCAGGCTAAGCCGAACGCTGAAAAGAATGTTAAGGTTCGTCTTGCACTTGAAAAGATTGTTGAACTTGAGTCAATCGAAGTTACTGACGAAGAAGTTGAAGCTGAATATGCTAAATTTGCAGAGCAGTACGGCATGGAAGCTGACCAGGTTAAGCAAATTGTTCCCGCTGACGGCATCAAGTCTGACCTTGCTTTGAACAAAGCAATTAAGTTTGTAAGAGATAATGCAAAGGTAACAACTGCAAGAAAGCCGAGAGCCGCAAAAGTTCAGGAAGAAGAAAAGAACGACAGCGAGGAAACAGCTGCTGAATAATCGGGTTCCGATTTTTTAACTGAAACTCCGATTTAGCGATTTTCATGATTAATTTTTGCTCATTACGGCAAAAATTAATTATGTTGATTCGCAAAATAATATTATCACGGCGTAATAGATCCGTGAGATTTAAAGGAGGACATTTACATGGCATTAGTACCTTATGTTATTGAGCAAACCAATCGCGGTGAGCGTCAATATGACATTTATTCAAGACTTTTAAACGACAGAATTATTGTTCTTTCTGATGAAGTTAACGATGCAACTGCAAGCCTTGTTGTTGCACAGCTTCTTTTCCTTGAAAGTCAGGATTCGGAAAAGGACATCAGCTTTTATATCAACAGCCCCGGCGGATCAGTAACCGCAGGCATGGCTATCTATGATACAATGCAGTATATCAAGTGCGATGTTTCAACAATCTGCATGGGTATCGCTGCAAGCATGGGTGCTTTCTTGCTTTCATCGGGCACTAAGGGCAAAAGATTTGCTCTTCCAAACAGTGAGATTATGATTCATCAGCCTTCGGGCGGTGCACAGGGTCAAGCAACAGACATCAAAATTGTTGCAGACCATATTCTCAGAACCAAAACAAAGCTGAACAAAATTCTTGCTGAAAACACCGGCAAGCCGATTGAAGTTATTGCACAGGATACTGAACGCGACAATTTCATGACGGCTGAAGAAGCTCTTGATTACGGCCTTGTTGATAAGATACTGTACAAGAGATAAGGAAGTTTCGGGTACTTTGAATTAATCGAACTTCCATAAATTTAAGGAGTTGATCAGATGGCAAGAGATGACGATAGCAGGGAAAAGCCTGTTCGTTGTTCATTTTGCAACAAGCTTCAAAATGAGGTCGCAACACTCATTGCCGGACCGGGTGTGTATATTTGTGATGAGTGTGTTGATCTTTGTAATTCAATAATCGACAATGCTCCTAAGCCTAATAAAAAAGGCGGCGACAATTCTCTTAAATCACTTCCGACGCCGCATGAAATCAAGGAGAAACTTGATGAATATGTAATCGGGCAGAGTGAGGCAAAGGAGATTTTGAGCGTTGCGGTTTATAACCACTATAAACGTATTTACACAAAGTCAGACAGTGATGTTGAAATTGTTAAAAGTAATATTTTGATGCTCGGAAACACGGGTGTCGGTAAAACAAAACTTGCCCAGACTTTGGCAAAAATACTTGATGTTCCGTTTGCAATTGCCGATGCAACAACACTTACTGAAGCGGGATATGTCGGTGAGGACGTTGAAAACATTCTTCTCAGACTCATCCAGGCGGCAGATTATGATATTGAAAAGGCAGAACGCGGAATCATCTATGTTGACGAAATCGACAAAATTGCCCGTAAATCCGAAAGTACATCGCTGACTCGTGATGTTAGCGGCGAAGGTGTTCAGCAGGCACTTTTGAAAATTCTGGAAGGCACTGTTTCAAACGTTCCTCCGCAGGGCGGCAGAAAACATCCTCAGCAGGAATTCATTCAAATTGACACAACAAACATTTTGTTTATCTGTGCAGGTGCTTTTGACGGAATTGAAAAGATGGTTGAAAACCGCATGGGCAATTCCGGACTTGGCTTTGGTGCAAAAATCCGCACTAAGGAAGAGGTCGATTCAAGCCGACTGATGCAAAAGGTTGTTCATCACGACCTTGTTAAGTACGGACTTATCCCGGAACTTGTGGGTCGTTTGCCGGTTATCACAGCTCTCAATTCACTTGACAAGGAAGATCTTGTTAAGATCATGACTGAGCCGAAGAACGCAATCATCAAGCAATATCAATTCATGTTTGAACTTGATGGTGTTAAACTTGAGTTTGAGAATGACGCACTTCTGGCGATTGCGGAAAAAACGCTTGAATATAAGACCGGTGCAAGAGGCTTGCGTTCGGTTGTTGAAAAACTTTTGATGAAATATATGTATGATATACCGTCCGACACGACGATTAAGGAACTTGTTATTACCAAAGCCTATGTTGAGGGTACGGGTGATGCAATCGTGAAATACGGTGAAAATGAAGACATGAACACATCAAAGGTGCATAATAGCTTTTTGTCAAAAAAACAAAAGGCATAGTATTGACAAATAACTTTAAGATGTGTTAAAATACCGTAGTAGTTAAAATATGGTGGAGGTTTATCATAATGACAGCACTTCAATATGTATTATCAATCGTGACGATTCTTTTGTCTATTATCATCATCGCTCTTGTAATGCTCCAGGAAAGCAAACAGCAGGGTCTTTCAGGTGCAATTTCAGGTGCAGCTGATACTTTCTTCGGCAAGAATAAGGGCAGAACTATGGAAGCAAAACTTGCTAAGTTCACAAAAATTGCAGGTGTAGTTTTCTTTATAATCGCACTTGTATCGTCACTGCTTGTTCTTTTCGGCGCATAAAATAGCTTAATTTAACAGTAAAACCGCTCGTTTATCGGGCGGCTTTTATTTTAATGAACTAATGTAATTATGCGTATTCAGAATATATTCATATTTATTCAGTAACAGTTCCGTAATGCCGCTAAAAGTGAAAGTATATACTTACATATTGACTGCCTAATATTGACTGCCTAAAAAGGTTTTGCTTGATTTTTGGTTAAGTATGGTTATAATATAAAATGTATGTTTATATTATGGAGTGATCATTTTGACGACTAAAGAACTTTGTTTTTTGCTTGCGAATAAAAATGGAACTTCGGGCGATGAAAAAGATGCCTGCGAAGCAGCAAAAGACATTCTCAGTAAATATATGACAGTTCACACTGACAGACTTGGCAATGTTATCGGTACATGCGGGGATGGCCGAGTTAACATTCTTCTTGATGCGCACATCGACAGAGTGGGTCTTGTCGTGCGTGGGATTGACGATAAAGGCTTTTTGCTTGTTGATAAGGTCGGCGGTGCAGATGTCAGAATCATGACAGGTGCAAAAGTAACTGTATTCGGCAAAAAAGAACTTACGGGTGTTGTGTGCTCAACTCCTCCGCATCTTCTCTCTGCCGCTCAAAAGGAAGCAGGTGCCGATATTTTAAAAATGGCAATAGATATCGGATTCAGCAGGCAAGAGGCTGAATCGCTGGTTGAAATCGGCGATAGAGCAATCATACACGGTGAACAGCTTGAACTGCTTGGTAACAGAATCGCATCGCCTGCCTTTGACGACAGATGCGGAATTGCGGCTGTTATCAAAGCGATTGAAATGGTTCATGATAAAATAAAAAATGTTCGCCTTTCAGTTCAGTTTACCTCTCAGGAGGAAGTCGGAGGAAGCGGTGCGACCGTCGGTGCATATAATGCTTTGGCTGATTACGCTATTGCAGTTGATGTCGGATTCGGTGACGATACGTTTTGTCATAAGGCTGAAACGATTGAACTCGGAAAAGGTCCGTCAATCGGAATTTCTCCTGTTCTTGACAGAGTGCTTATGCAGTCGCTGAAAGATATTGCAAAGAAAAACGACATTCCTTATCAGCATGACGTCATGAGTTCTCTTACAGGAACGAACGCAGATAAGATAAATATTTCTCGCGGCGGTGTAAAAACAGCTTTGCTTTCAATTCCGCTTCGCAGCATGCACACACCTGTTGAAGTTATAGACCTCAGTGATATTGATAACACAGCTAAGCTTATTGCTGCATTTATCCTGGAAAAGGACGGTGAACTCGATGCTTGAAACACTCAAAACGCTTTGTGAAATCAACGGAACTTCCGGACGTGAAGAGAAAGTCCGTGAATATATAATCAGCTGCATTGACGGAAAATGTGACTGGAAGGTTGACCCAATGGGCAATATCCTTGCTTTCAAAAAAGGGAAAAAAACACCGAAAAATAAAGTTATGCTCTCTGCTCATATGGATGAAGTCGGTTTTATAGTTACTTATATCACCGATGACGGCTATTTGAAGTTTGCACCAGTCGGCGGTATTGACAGCAAAGTTATTATTGGCAGAAGTGTTACAGTCGGCGAGCATAGTGTTCCGGGTGTAATCGGCATCAAACCTATCCATATGACAAATGCCGACGAAAAGGGCAAAGTGCCGTCGGTCAGTGAAATGTGTATAGATATCGGCGCATCAACAAAAGAAGAGGCCGAAAAGTATGTTGAAATAGGTGATTCGGCATATTTCATCTCGGACTTTGAGCAGTTTGGCAACAATAAAGTTAAAGCAAAGGCAATAGATGATCGTTTCGGCTGCACTGTTATGCTCGGTATGCTCGACAGCGACCTTGAATATGATGCATGGTTTGCTTTCCTCGTTCAGGAGGAAGTCGGTTTACGCGGTGCCGCTCCTGCCGCTTTCTCGATTGCGCCCGACTATGCAATTGTGCTTGAGTCAACAACCGCAGCCGATGTTTCCGGTGTATCCGGGGCTGATTGCGTTTGCCAACTCGGAGAAGGTGCTGTGGTGTCATTTATGGACAGATCAACTGTATATAACCGTGAACTTTTCAAGGGCGCATTCAAAATTGCAAACGAAAACGGAATAAAGTGCCAAACAAAAACAGCAGTAGCAGGCGGCAACGATGCAGGCGCGATCCACAAGAGTAACGGCGGCATATATACGATAACGATTTCCTTGCCGTGCAGATATATCCACTCGGCAACAAGTGTCGCAGATATAAATGATATGCAGTCATGCTGTCAGCTTGCGGCAGCGTTGTTCAAGGAGTATGCCAATGCTTAAAAAAGCTGAAACTGCTGATACAAATCAGATAAATAAGTTTTGCTCGTTGTATCCGCTCGGAACACGCGTAAGTTGTTATCTCAGCGCCTATGGACTTGACCGCGATTTTTTCAATGTTTGGTACAGCATGAATGAAAGTGAAGTTAATGCAGTTGTTGCATCGTTTTTTGGTGCTGTAACCGTATGTGCAAACAGTGGTGCAGATTTTTCCGAAATTTCAGATTTTATCAACATGTATGGTTACGATTCGATTTGTGCTGAAAACGATATAATGGAAAAACTCGGCTTTACAGATACCGAAGATAAGTGCATGTTTGTCTTTGAAAAAGGAGTATCTTACTCTGCGGTGAAAAGCTGTGATGATACACTGTTTAAAAGCGCATACGCTCTTATATCACTGTCAATTCCCAACTCTTTTTCGAATAGCAGAGATGCTTATCTCTCGTGGCTCTCTGATTTTACATTCAGAAAGAGCAGAAATCTTGCAAGAATGAAAGCTGTGTGTGATGATGATAGAGTGTATTCCTGCGCGATGACGGCTGCTGAAAGTGAAAATGCAGCGATTATCAGCGGTGTTGCATGTGATTCATCAAGAAGAGGTACAGGGTTGGGAAAAAACACGGTTTTAACGCTTGCAAATGAACTTGCCGAAGAGGGCAAAAAGGTTTATGTGATTGCACTTAACGACGGTGCAGGTGCTTTTTATGAAAAAATAGGATTCAAACAATGCGGTACGGTTTCGTATGCAAAATAAATGAGGTGTAAAAATGGATAGCTTTAATGGCTTCGATTCAGATACATTGCTTCTTCTTGCGGAAAATAAGTTTAACGACAGCAAGTTGCATTATGAATCGGTTAAGGAGAGCATCAAACAAAAAGCAATAGTTCCGATGCGTCAAATATGTTCTGATCTTTGCGATCAGCTTTTTGAAATAGATGAACATATGAATCTTATACCGACGAAAATGGTTTCAAGAATAAGACGTGATACACGCTTTTCAAAAAATAAGGATTTATACAGGGAGAACGTGTGGTGCATGTTCATGCGTCACAAGCATGAGTGGAAATATCAGCCGTGCATGTGGTTTGAATTCATGCCGGGCGGTTATTCAATTGGGGTGGGTATGTTCAGTCCCGAACCGAGGTATCTGGATGTATACCGCAAGGTGATGCTTGAAAATCAAAAGGAGTTTCGCACTGCGCTTAAAGCATGCATAGAATCAGGTGCAATTGCTGATATGGATTGCTATAAAAAGGCTAAAGAAGGCGATATTGCCGCGGATTTGAAGCCATATTATAATGCAAAATATCTTTACTTCATCAAATATTCAAGTGACCTTACACCGCTGTTTGACGGCAGTGTTTTGCAGGAAATCAGAGAAACGATCAGAGCGTACGCTCCAATGTATAAATTCTTAATCAAGGTAACAGAAAAAATGATTACGGAAAAGGGGCAAAGTTATGACTAAGCTGGATTTATATAAGAAACTCAAAAGCGGAACAGATATCAGAGGTATTGCTGTTGAAACAGAAAACGGAAAAGTTGAACTTACCGATGAAGCGGTTTTTGATTTAACGGCAGGATTTTGTCAGTGGCTTTTTGAAAAAGGTATTGAACGCGGCGCAAAAGTGTCGGTCGGTCATGATTCAAGAATATCAGCCGAAAGAATCAAAGCACAGGTTATTAAGGCACTTACTTCATTTGGCTTTGCAGTTATTGACTGTTCATACGCATCAACTCCTGCAATGTTCATGACTACTGTTGACCTTGGATGCGCAGCTGCTGTGCAGATCACTGCAAGCCATCATCCGTTTGACAGAAACGGATTAAAATTTTTCACAACAAACGGGGGACTTGACGGCGCAGATATCGAAAGACTGATCGTTCTTGCCTCTGATTATGAACTGCCGAACACAGAGCCGGGAATAGTTAAACCTGTTGACTACATGAGTGACTACGCAAAAAGACTCCGTGATATGATTTGCCGCGAAGTTAACGCTGAAAACTACGAAAAGCCGCTTGAAAACTACAAAATTGTTGTTGATGCAGGTAACGGTGTCGGCGGATTCTATGCGAGTGAGGTTTTGGCGCCGCTTGGTGCAGATATTAAGGGCAGTCAGTTTCTTGAGCCTGACGGTATGTTTCCTAACCATATCCCGAACCCCGAAAATAAGCAGGCAATGGAATCAGTCAGTGCAGCAACTGTAAACAATAAAGCTGATTTAGGTATCATTTTTGATACCGATGTTGATCGTGCCGGTTGTGTTGATGAACACGGAAACGAAATTAACCGTAACAGATTGGTTGCACTTGCATCAATCATTGCTCTTGAGGGTAATGAGGGTGGAACAATTGTTACTGACTCTGTAACCTCAACAGGACTTACAGATTTTATAAACAATACCCTTGGCGGTGTACATTACCGTTTCAAAAGAGGATATCGCAATGTTATAAACAGACAGATTGAACTCAATAACGACGGAGTTAACTGTCCGCTGGCGATTGAAACATCAGGACATGCCGCACTTCGTGAGAACTATTATCTTGACGACGGTGCATATCTTGTCACAAAAATTGTTATAAAAATGGCGCAGATGGGTAAAGAGGGTAAAAAACTTGAATCTCTCATCAGCGAACTTAAAGACCCTGTTGAAGCATGCGAACTTCGCCCGAAAATCCTTTGTGATGATTTCAGAGCATACGGTAATGATGTTATTGCTTCGCTTGAAGAATACGCAAGAAATGCTGACGGATGGACTCTTGCCGATGATAATCGTGAAGGACTTCGTATTTTTCTTGATGAGAACCACGGCAATGGTTGGTTCTTGCTAAGGCTCAGCGTTCATGACCCAATCATGCCTCTTAATGCAGAAAGTGATAGTGTGGGCGGTGTGAAGATTATCATTAAACAGGTTTTAGACTTTCTTAGGACATGCGATAAACTTGATATTTCAATGGTTGAAAATTATTAACGAAATATAAAAGTTTACATAAGTGTTGAAAAAAGCGAAATTTATGTTAGAATAAAGGTTGTTATATTAAAATAAATATTATTTTTTATAAAGGGGGACTATGAATTGTCTGAGAAAAAGCAGAAAAACGATGTTTTGCGTAAAACTTCGGTCGGCGGTCAGGCACTGATTGAGGGTATAATGATGCAAGGACCGAAAGGCGCCGCCATGTCTGTTCGTTTGCCCGACGGAACAATTGACACCGAAGAAAAAGAGGTTAAGCACATCAGGGATAAAGTTAAGTTTCTCGGCTGGCCGCTGATAAGAGGTGTTGTTAACTTCATCGAGTCGATGATTTTCGGTTACAGTTGTCTTATGGAATCTGCCGAAAAGTCCGGACTTGAAGATATTGAAGTTGACGATGAAGAAAACATGTCAAAGCTTGATAAATGGCTCAATGACCATATGAATAAAAAATTCATGAATATACTTACCGGTGTTGCATCTGTTCTCGGTGTTTTGCTTGCATTTGCGCTTTTCTTCTATGCCCCCACAAAAATCACCAACTGGTTCAACTCACTTGCAAATGGCGCTCTGACTAATTATCGTGCATTGCTTGAGGGTATAATGCGCGCCGTCATATTCATTATTTACATAGCAGCGGTTTCGCTCATGAAAGACATAAAAAGAACTTTCATGTATCACGGCGCCGAGCATAAAACGATTTTTTGCTATGAGCACGGACTTGATTTGACGGTTGAAAATGTCAGAAAGCAGTCACGCTTTCATCCTAGATGCGGAACAAATTTCATGTTTGTTATGATTATAATCAGTGTTATTGTTTCTTCAGCTGTGTCGGTTATTTTTCCTGCACTTCGTAATAATACTGCTGTTTGGATGGCTGTTAAGCTGTTGATTTTGCCGTTGGTTATGGGAATAGGCTATGAGTTTATCAGGTATGCGGGTAAGCATGACAATATCCTTGTAAAGATTCTGTCCGCACCCGGACTTTGGATGCAAAGGCTGACAACCAAAGAACCCGACGACTCGATGATTGAAGTTGCTCTTGAAGCATTCAAAGCCGTTATTGATGACGATGAACCGCAGAAAGACAGCGAAACCTGATATGACAATCAATGAAATATATAAGAAGTGTTGTCTGACGCTAAAAAAAAGCAGCATAGACGACTTTGAATTTGAATCAAGACTCATCATTCAAAAATGCTGTAAACTTGATTATAACGGTTTTCTGCTTGAAAAAAGCAGAAGCGTAACTGAATGTGAGCAAACTGAAATAGACGATATGATTGCTGAGCGTATATCGGGCAGACCGATTCAGTATATTCTCGGCGAATGGGATTTTATGGATCTGACTTTCCGGGTCGGAGAAGGGGTTCTTATTCCGAGGCCTGAAACCGAAGAACTTGTAGAATACGTTGCAGATAAAATCAGGAACATGGAAAAACCGATTGTTTTTGATTTATGCTCAGGCAGCGGATGCATAGGACTTTCAATTAAGCACTTAGTTCCGCAGGCAGAGGTTTACCTCGTTGAAATTTCGGATGATGCAATTGCTTATCTTGAAAAAAATCGGGCAGCGCTTAATCTCACAGATAAAGTTTCATGCATAAAGGGCGATGTACTCGGTGGTTTTGAACAGTTTTCATTTTTACCGAAACCTAATATCATTGTATCTAACCCGCCTTACATCAGTTCGGCACAGATACCGACCTTGCAGAAAGAGGTTTTACGTGAACCGATTACCGCCCTTGACGGCGGTGACGACGGATTAATATTCTATCATGCTCTTGCAGAAAAATGGTTGCCTGCTATTCAAGATGGCTTTATCGCGGTTGAATGCGGCGAGGAACAGGCACAAACAGTGGGTTCGCTGTTTTCTGATGCTTGTGAAAAAATTGAAATAATAAAGGATTTCAATGGATTCGATCGATTTGTTGCCGGATTTAAAATTGCCGATTAAAAATGATTTAACTCGAAAGGGAATAAACTTATGATTTTTGACTTATTCAGAAACGGATTCACAATTGACTTGCTCGTTAATTTCTGTGCAAGGTTATTTGTTATGTTCTGCGTTTTGCCGATTCATGAATATGCGCATGCTTTTGTTGCAGATAGATTGGGCGACAAAACCGCACGTCTGTCGGGCAGATTGACGTTGAATCCTATTGCACATATTGATCCTTTCGGAGCACTTTTGATTTTGATTGCAGGCTTCGGATATGCAAAGCCTGTTCCGGTAAATCCGAGGAACTTTAAGAATCAAAAAGGCGGAATGGCGCTGACTGCTCTTGCCGGTCCTGTTTCCAACTTGATCATGGCTTTCATTTTCATGATGTGCTTTTGCGGATGCATTAAATTTATGTATGTTCAGGACGGTTCATTTTCCTATGCAATCGCATATTTCTTCAGCTATTGTGCACAGATAAATATTTCCCTTGCAGTTTTCAACCTTATTCCTGTGCCGCCTCTTGACGGTTCAAGAATACTCAGGCTGGTTATACCTGACAGAACTTATTATAAAATTGCACAATATGAGAGATATTTGGTTTATGCAGTTTTGCTTCTTGTTCTGCTTGGTGTGTTCAATACTCCGATGGCAATTGCTTCCGGTTTCATTTCAAACCTGTTCCTTAAAGCAGGTGCGGCAATTTTCGGATTAGCGATTTAACGGTGGGTCTGATATGGAAAAAATTCAGTATAAAATTGATGTATTTGAAGGGCCGCTCGACCTTCTTTTACATTTGATAAGCAAGCATAAACTCAACATCAATGATATTCCGATTTTTGATTTGGTTGAACAGTATATCGACTATGTTCACCGGATGGAAGAATCAGATATGGAAATTGCAAGCGAGTTTGTTGAAATGGCTGCAAGGCTTATCTACATAAAAACAGTATCACTTCTGCCTGTGCATGAAGAAGCAGAGCAGCTGAAGAAAGAGCTTGCCGGTGAACTTATAGAATATCGTGACTGTAAGCTGATGGCGCAAAAACTTTCAGAACAAGCTAACGGCTTCGATTATTTTGAAAGAAAACCGCTCGAACTGCCTGTTAATATGAAATATGAGCGTCTTCATGAACCACAGGATTTGCTAAGATTCTACCTTGCCGCTGTAGGCAGGGGCAAAAACAAACTTCCGCCGCCGTTTGAGGCTTTTGGCGGGATAGTAGCACACAAAATTGTTTCGGTCAATTCAAGAATTGTGTTTATATATCGCAGATTATTGAAGAAGGCGAAAACGCGTTTCGGTGATTTTTTTGAAAAGTCAGGCTCGCGCTCTGAAATGGTTGCAACATTTCTTGCTCTGTTAGAACTTGTTAAGGCTAATAAAATTACTGTTGACGGGGACGGAGAAAATTCTGTTGTGTCTTTGGATAAACGGAGGAAGCAGAAAGAATGAATTTGAAAAAAATGCAGAGTATGCTTGAAGCTGTATTATTTGCGGTTGCAGAGCCGATTGAACTTGAAAGACTCGCATCTGCACTTGAAATTGATGAACTGACACTTGAAGAGGTTCTCAAGAAGCTTCAGACAGATTACGAAGAACGTGACAGCGGACTTCGTTTGCTGAAACTCGAAAATAAATATCAGCTTTGTTCCGCAAAGCAATATGCTGATGAGATACGCATGGTACTTGAAGTTAAGCGTAACACTCCGCTTTCGCAGGCTGCGTTTGAAGTTTTGGCTGTCATCGCTTATAATCAGCCTGTTACTAAAGCTTTTATTGAGCAAGTCAGAGGTGTTGACTGTTCGGGTGTTATTTCGTCACTTTGTCAAAAGCAGCTGATTGAAGAAAAAGGTAGACTCGATCTTCCGGGCAGACCGCTTATCTATGGAACAACAGCAAACTTTTTAAGATGTTTTTGTGTATCGTCGCTTGATGAATTGCCGTCCTTGCCTGATAAAAGCGTGCAAAATGAAGTGATTACGGAAAAAAGCGAAGAAAATTCCGATAAACAGGAAGCTGATTTGTCACAAAGTGTTGACGAAAATTGATTTTTGGGTTAACATATATAAGGTAACCGCTGAATAAATCGTAGCACCGAATTTAATCATCGTTTATCTAGATTTATAAAGAGGGGTGGAGAAGTGAGCGGATTTGAAATTTTCCTGTTGGTGCTTGCATGCATAATTGCGCTTATTGTTTTAATACTGTCTGTTCCCGTTCACGTGTCTTTCGCTTATACCGATAAGATATACATGACAGTGCGGTATTTATTTATAAAGTTCAACATTTTGCCTGTTGACCCGAATAAGCCTAAAAAGCCCAAAAAGGAAAAGAAACCAAAAGAAGATAAGCCGACCGAAGAAAAGAAAGAAGAAGAAACAAAAGAGAAAAAACCGAATCCTATTATGCAAATGGTTAAAGCCAACGGCTATGACGGCATGATGGAAGTATTAGGCAATCTCGGACATGTTCTCGGACTATACGGCGGTAAGCTGCTGAAAAGCATTGTTTTCGATGAAATTGAGATATACATAACTGTCGGTACAGGAGATGCCGCATCAACAGCAATAAAATACGGTAAAACGTGTGAAAAGGTATATCCGTTTGTCGGATTCCTTTGCTCAAACAATGTTGTCAAAAGATATGATGCTGTGGTTGAGCCTGATTTTCTTGCTAACCATTCAGAAGGCGAATTCAATCTGGAATTTCATCTGATAATCAGAAAGATAATTAATGCAACACTTGCGATGGCGGTAAGACTTGTTTTCAAGGTTTTGCTCAAATTCTTAAGCGGTGCAAAAAAGAATAAACAACCATCACCTGCTCCTAAAGCAGAGCAGACTCAAAATATTGACTCAGGAAAGGACGAAAAATAATGTCAGAAAAATCAGCAGGAGCAATCTTAAGCTCAACAATCGAAAAAATCCGTGATCTTGTTGATACAAGCACAATCATCGGTGAGGCAATTTATGCCGAGGGCGGAATCACAATTATCCCCGTTTCAAAGGTTACATACGGCTTTGCATCAGGCGGAGCAGATTTCCCGTCAAAGAACAGCAAAGAACTTTTCGGCGGCGGAGGAGGAGCAGGTGTTACAATCACTCCTGTTGCTTTCCTTGTAATCAATGACGGCGAAGTAACTCTTAAGCACATCACTGCTTATGACAATGCGGCTGAGAGAGTTGTTAACCTTGTGCCGGAAATGTTTGACAAGGTAACAGGTCTTGTTAAAAAGACAAAAAAGGACGCAGCGGTTGAAGCTGCTATTGATGCGGAAACACAGGAATAATAGAAAGAACGGAATTAATCAGAATTTCTGTTTCAAATTTAATAATTTTACGCCAACCGCCTGCATATCATAAAAATGGCAGGTGGTTGCTTTGTTAATTAAAAAAATTGTTTCAATAATCTTTATCATGATACTCACAGTGTTTACTGTGGGTGCTGTCAATGTACCTGATTTAAGCGCAAAAAGCGCGATAATCATCAACGGCGAAACAGGCGAGGTGCTTTTTGAAAAGGATGCAGATACCAGACGTTCTATGGCAAGCACAACAAAAATTATGACAGCTGTTCTTGCGGCTGAATCAGGCAGAATGTATGATACTGTCAACGTTACTGCCGAAATGACAGGAGCAGAGGGTACTTCTATTGGACTTAAGGCCGGATATAAACTGAAACTTTACGACCTTGTATACGGTATGATGCTTGAATCGGGCAATGATGCCGCCAATGCAACTGCAATTTTTCTTGCGGGCAGTATGAGTAATTTTGCAGGTTTAATGAATGCAAAGGCGAAAGAAATCGGTATGACCGGTTCAAACTTTGTCACACCGTCAGGCTTGGATGATGAGAATCATTACACAACTGCACGAGATATGGCAATTCTTGGTGCATATGCCATGAAAAATCCGTTTCTTAGGGAAATATGCTCGACCAAAAGTAAACGGATAGATTTTATTGAGCCTGACATTTGCGTGACTTTTTCGAACCACAACAGACTTTTAAGTGCATATGACGGAACGATCGGAATCAAAACCGGGTTCACCAAAAAGAGCGGGCGATGCCTCGTTTCGGCGGCAGAGCGTGACGGTACAACATATATTGCGGTTACGCTCAGTGCAGGTGATGACTGGAACGACCACAAAAAGATGTTCAACGCGGCTTTCTCATCGGTTCAAATGGAAGATATTTATTTAAGAATGCCCGAAACAATTACTGTCCAAGGTTCAACGGCGTCCGAAATAAAAATCACCGCGGCACAGTATCCTTATCGCTATGCTTATAATGCGAATCAGGGTAAAATCACACAGCAGGTGTATCTTCCTAAGTTCGTTTATGCTCCGATTGAAGCTGGCGATAAACTCGGTTTTGTCAATATATATTGCGGCGGTAAACTGATTGCTACGGATGATATAATCGCCGCAGAAGATGCGCAGTGCGTCGAGCCGACTTATGTTGAAAAAATAAGTTTTATAGATAAAATTAAGATGAAAATAAATGATATATTACATAGAGTTTAATGAAAGGAGTTTTGCGGCGTATGCGCTTGAGGTTTTACTGTGCTCAAAGTCGCATACCGCATTGAAAAACTGAAAATGACAGACGGAAAAATCAGATTACAGAAATTTCTTTCTGAGTGCGGAGTAGCATCAAGAAGAAAAAGTGAAGAATTGATTGAACAGGGCAGAGTCAAAGTAAACGGCTCTGTTGCTTCAATCGGAGATAAAGTTAATCCAAAAAAAGACACTGTGCTTGTTAACGGCAAAAAGGTTATCAAACAAAAAGATAAAACTTATATCATGTTGCACAAGCCGAGAGGATTCATCACAACCATGAGTGATGAGCTTGATAGAAAGTGTGTCGTTGAACTTATCAGCGATGTACCGGGCAGAGTTTATCCGGTGGGCAGACTTGACCGTGATTCTGAGGGTATGCTCCTTTTCACAAATGACGGTGAATTTGCAAACGCAATGACACATCCGAGAAAGCATGTTCCCAAAACCTATCGTGTAACAGTCAGACCTGCTGTTACCGAAGAACAGCTTACAGCTTTGACTCAGGGAATCATTATTGATGACCGCAAAACCGCACCTGCTGAGGTTCGTGTTGTAACCAAGGAGGAAAACAGGGTTGTTCTTGAGGTGATTCTTTATGAGGGCAGGAACCGCCAGATAAGAAAAATGTGTGAAGAAATCGGACTTGAAGTTGCAAGACTTAAGCGCACTGCAATCGGCTCTGTCAAACTCGGTATGCTCAAGCAGGGCGATTGGAGAAATCTTACCGATGACGAAGTGAGAAAACTCATGCTTGCCGCAGGCATGGTACGGGAAAAGAAGTAGGGAAATCTCTGATTAATCTAATATTTATACATTGAATTAATTAGAAGAGCCCGACAAGATATTTTACTATAAAAAGATATAACGCTAGTCAATATTTCTAACTTTTCCCAATGTTTGACAAATGCAATAAAATGTTATATAATTAAACTACGGAAACTTCGATTAAATTCGGGGTTTCCGTAAGCATGGACTTTAAACAAATCACAGAAGGTGAATCTAATGATTAAAAGCATGACCGGATACGGACGAGCCCAGCAGACAATTGAGGGCATGAGTATTTCCGTTGAAATTAAGAGCGTAAATCATAGGTATTATGAGTTTTCTGCAAGAGTGCCGCGCATATACGGATTCCTTGAAGAAAAGCTGAAAACTCACATCAAATCCGCTGTTTCAAGAGGTAAGATTGAATGTTATGTTTACATAGAATCACTTGAGGCTGAGGATTGCACCGTTAATGTTAATCATACTCTTGCAAAGGGGTATCTTGATGCTCTTACTGAAATCGGTGAAAGATACGGTATACCAAATGACGTAACGGTAACTTCAATTGCAAGATACAGTGATATTTTTTCAATACATAAAGCGGAAGCAGATGAAGAAAAAATTTGGAACTGTGTCAAGAATGTTACCGATGAGGCTCTGGCTGCCTTCATTGCTATGCGTGAAAAAGAAGGTGTTAAGCTTAAAGATGATGTTCTTTCGCGCTGTGACACAATTCTTGGTGATGTTGAATTCATTGAAATCCGTTCTCCTCAAACAGTTGAAGAATATAACGCAAAGCTGCTTGAAAGAATGAGAACCGTTCTTGAAGATGTTCATGTTGATGAACAGAGACTTCTTACCGAGGCGGCTATATATGCTGATAAAATTGCCGTGGCTGAAGAAACCGTCAGACTTCGCAGTCATATTGCTCAGCTTCATGAACTCATGGAAAGCAACGAAGCAATCGGCAGAAAGCTTGACTTCCTCATCCAGGAATTTAACCGTGAAGCAAACACAATCGGCTCAAAGGCTCAGGATGTTGACATTGCAAAACGTGTTATCAACATTAAATCCGAGATTGAGAAAATCAGAGAGCAGATTCAGAACATCGAATAAGCAGCGGAGGTTCAGATGAAGTTAGTAAATATAGGATTCGGCAATATGATCAATGCCTCAAGACTTATTGCAATTGTAAGTCCCGATTCCGCACCGATAAAGCGAATTATTCAGGAATGTAAAGAGCGGGGAACGTTAATTGATGCCACTCAGGGCAGACGCACAAGGGCTGTTATCATGATGGACAGTGACCATGTTATTCTCTCCTATTTACAAGCTGAAACAGTTGCTCACCGTCTTAACAGTGACGATGACAGTATCTTGTATTTGGAGGACGAGGAAAATGGATAAAGGACAGCTTATTGTGATTTCAGGTCCGTCAGGCTGCGGTAAAGATACTATTATCGCTAAGCTGCTTGAAAAAATGGGTGACGATGCATTTCTTTCAATTTCAATGACAACCCGTGAAATGCGTGAGGGTGAAGTTGACGGAGTCCATTATTACTTTGTCAGCACTGAACAGTTTGAAGATAATATTAAACGCGGTCGAATGCTTGAATATGCAAAATATGGTTCAAACTATTATGGTACACCTGCTGAACCGATTGAAAGACTGCTTGCTGAGGGTAAAATAGTTTTTCTGAATATTGAGGTTCAGGGAGGCAGTTCGGTTAGAAAGCTGATGCCTCAGGCAAAGCAGATTTTCATCATGCCGCCATCTATTGAGGAACTCAGAAGACGCTTATGTAAACGCGGAACTGAAACTGAAGAAGCCATCGAAAAACGTATGTCGATTGCAGAAAAAGAAATAGAAAAAGCATGTGATTATGACTTTGTCGTTATAAATGATGAACTTGACGTTGCAGTTGACAATGTCATGGCAATAATAAATCAATAAAAATTCAAAAATATATGATATGTGAGGTAATGAATAATGTTTAATCCCGATCTCAGAGAGTTACTTAAAGATCACACAAGCCGATATTCTCTTGTTACTGCTGTTGCACAAAGAGCAAGAATTGTTGCTGAAGATGAACAGCTGAAGGAAAAGTGCGGAACACAAAAACCCGTTTCATATGCCTTGAATGAGTTTCTTGACGGAAAACTCGGCATTATTGAGCCGGAAGAAATCAGAAATATATGAGAAACTCTGATTGATTCGGTGCGCACATCTTGCACATATATTTTCCGTCAAAGCATCTAAAAACCCTCGCTAATACACAAAGTATTGCTTGCGTTTTTTGCACTCCGACGAAAAATCTGCAGTGCAATCTGCACACACTGTATCAATCAGACTTTCTATAGGAAATCTCTGAACATAATATATAAGGATGTGAATGATATGGAACAATTTCTTGCATATGTTGCTGTTGAAAATGTTGCATATCATTTTGATATTCTATATAGCTACATTATTCCCGATGAATTTCTAGATAGGACAAAACCGGGAATACGCGTTAGTGTGAACTTCGGTGCCGGCAAAGCAGAAAGACAGGGCATTGTGTTCTCAGTCGGAAAAGGTGAAGCTGATTCACGATATAAAAAAATTCTTAAAGTGCTTGACGATAAACCTATTTTGAGCGATGAAATGATTGCCGTTGCAGAGTTCCTTAAGGACAGAACTTTCTGTACATATTTTGAAGCCGCCAAAGTTCAGCTTCCGACAGGCTTCAATTTGAAAATGAATGTGACCTATATTGCGGTGACAGCTGATGAAGATATTCATCTTACTGCAACAGAGAAAAAAATTCACGACTTCATGCTTTCGCAAGCATCGTTCATGAAAAAGAATGATATACTTTTGGCTTGTGATATGGATGAAAGCTGTGACGCTTTAGAGCGTCTTGTTGCCAAGGGCGTTGCAGTCAGAAATTATGAAGCTGTGAGTCGAGTAGGAAATCTTTCTGTCAAAACAGCGAGTCTTGCAAAAGATGAAGCAGAAATTGAATCGATTTTCGATTCATTGACTGATAAACAGAAAAACGTTGTGTCAGTTCTGCGTGATGTCGGTTCGGCAAGCGTCAAAGAAATATGCTACTTCACAGGCGTATCAACTGCAGTTGTGTCGAACCTTGCCAAACGCGGAATAATCAATATCAACAACTGTGATGTGTACAGAATTCCGCAAGTCAATTTGATTGACAGCAATGCAAAAGCTGATATAACATTGACTGAACAACAAAACACTGCGTATAAAAATCTTCTGGAGAAATATCATGGTGGCGGCGGTGTATCGCTTCTTTACGGCATTACCGGCAGTGGAAAGACATCGGTCTTTCTAAAACTGATCGATGATGTGCTGGCTGACGGTAAGCAGGTTATCGTTATGGTTCCTGAGATATCACTTACCCCTCAGATGATGGCGATTTTCAAAGGCAGATTTGGTTCGCAGGTTGCAATTTTCCATAGTGCGCTTTCCATGGGAGAGCGTAAGGATGAATACAGACGTGTCCGTGACGGCGAAGCAAAAATCGCAGTCGGAACAAGATCAGCTGTTTTTGCTCCGTTTGATAACATCGGACTGATTGTTATTGATGAAGAACAGGAACACACATATAAATCGGAATCATCACCGAGATATCATGCACGTGATGTTGCAAAATTCAGGGTAGCATGGCATAATGCATTGCTTGTTCTTGCATCTGCAACACCGAGCGTCGAAACATATTCACTTGCCGAGAAAGGCACGTATTCGCTTGAAAAATTAAGCAAGCGATACGGTAATGCGGTCTTGCCTGATGTTACAGTTATCGACATGAAAAATGACCGTGCAAGAGGAAATAAATACAGTATTAGCCTTGAATTGCAGGATTTGCTCGCCGAAAATCTCAAAGAAAAAAGGCAGTCAATTTTGCTTATAAACCGACGCGGATATAACACGTTTGTTGCATGTGATAATTGCGGCAGTGTTATAACCTGTCCGTCATGCAGCATATCATTGACGTTTCACCGTGCCAACAATCGCTTGATGTGCCATTACTGCGGATATTCTACCGAATTCACATCTAAGTGCTCAAAGTGCGGAAAAGAACGTGTGAGATATGCAGGCTACGGTACGCAAAGAATAGAAGAAGAACTTAAGCAGTTATTTCCTGAGGCACGCGTTCTGCGTATGGATACCGATTCTGCCATGTCAAGACAGGTATTTGAGAAGAATCTGACCGACTTTGGAAACGGTGATTATGATATCATGCTCGGCACACAAATGGTTGCTAAGGGACTTAACTTTGAAAATGTGACGCTTGTCGGTGTCATTAATGCTGACCAACAGCTGAATAACGATGATTTTCGCAGTGAAGAGCTTACTTTTGATCTTCTGACTCAGGTTGTCGGACGCTCCGGCAGAGGTGCAAAAAAAGGTGTTGCCGTTATCCAAACGATCACACCTGAGAATAATATAATCAGACTTTCACAAAGTCAGGACTATGAAACATTTTTCAAAAACGAAATCGCAATCAGGAAAATCATGACATATCCGCCATTTTGCGATATTTGCGCAGTTAACACTGTCAGTGAAGACGAGCATCTTGCTTTTTCAGCAGCAAAGACTTTTCTGACAAGAATGACTGATTTGCTTGGCGGCGAATACCGCGATTTGAAGTTGATCATTCTTTCTCCGATGCCTCCGCGAATTTCTAAGGTAAACAATAAGTACAGGTATAGAATAATAATTAAGTGCAGAAACAATAAGCGTTTTCGTGCTTTGATATCGCGCTTGCTTATCGAATTCGGCAAGTGCAGTGCATATAAAAATGTTACATTTACGGCGGACATAAATCCGTCAAGTTTGGTTTAATATACTGCATGACTGCTGCAGAAAATTATAATTTGCAGTCGGAAAGGTAATGGGATTTATGGCAATAAGAAAAATTGTTACAGTAGGTGATCCGGTACTCAGAAAGATCAGCCGCAGAGTTGAAAACTTTGATGCTAAACTTTGGACTCTTCTTGATGATATGAAAGATACGCTCAAAAAAGCAGAGGGTGCAGGATTGGCTGCGGTTCAAGTTGGAGTTTTGAGAAGAGTGGTGCTTGTTGATATAGATGACGGCAAGGGTTTGATGGAACTCATAAATCCGGAAATTGTTGAAAAGTCAGAGGAAACAGAAGAGGGCGAAGAGGGTTGCCTTTCAGTCCCAAATCAGTGGGGACTTGTTAAGCGCCCTATATCAGTAACAGTAAGAGCACAAAACAGAAAAGGTCAGTGGTGCCTTTATAAGGGCGAAGGCCTGCGTGCAAGATGCTTCTGTCATGAACTTGACCATCTTGACGGTCATTTATACACTGATTTTGTTTCAAAAATGCTCACTGAAGATGAAGTCAGAAGACTTAGCGATGAGAGAATAAGAGGAGAAAGTAATGTATGAAAATTGCATTTATGGGTACACCCGACTTTGCAGTTGATTGTCTTAAAGCGCTTGCAGAGTCCGAACATGAAATTGTCGGTGTTTTTTGCCAGCCGGATAAGCCTGTGGGCAGAAAGCAGGAACTTAAAATGCCTGATGTTAAAGTTGAAGCATTAAAGCATGATTTAAAAATTTTTCAGCCAACTTCTTTAAGAAACGGCAAGGGTGTTGAAATCCTAAAAGAGATCGATCCGGAATTGGTTGTGGTTGTCGCATACGGTAAACTCTTACCTGATGATTTTCTCAAATATCCGAAATACGGCTGTATTAATATTCATGCGTCAATTCTGCCGAAATACCGAGGAGCCTCGCCAATTCATTGGGCAGTAATCAATGGTGACAGCGAAACAGGCGTAACTGCAATGCAAATGGATGAGGGTCTTGATACAGGAGATATCCTGCTTGTTAGCAAAATGGCAATCGGCGAAAATGATACAACCGAGGATATGTATGAAAAGCTTGCTCCGCTCGGTGCAAAAACTTTGATGGAAACGATTTCGCTTATTGAAAAAGATGAACTTAAACCGATAAAGCAGAACGATGCCGAAGCATCAAATGTGGGTCTGCTCACAAAAGAAATGAGTGTTATCGATTGGAATGATACCGCTGAAAAGATTCATAACAAAATTCGCGGACTGTATTCATGGCCGGGAACATCAACTAAACTGGCAGGTAAAATTTTAAAAATACATTCAGCGGTTCTCTCGGATATAAAGGGAAACAATATACCGGGAGCAATTGTTGATTGCAGCGGAAAACTTGTTATCTGTTGCGGCGATAACAATTGCATTGAACTGAAAACGGTTCAGCTTGAGGGCAAGAAAAGAATGGATACATCAACATTCCTCAACGGTGTAAGAATCGAAAAAGGAACAGTGTTAGGTAATATCTGAATAATTCAAAATGCACATCGCGGAAAATCGCATGGACAATCTGCCCCCTTAAATTAATTTGAGATATCAAAGGTTAAAATGATTAATATAAAGTCACTCCGCGGCAGTTGCAGTACGGATAATTGATTATTTGTTGAAATATTGCAGTAGAAGGGTAAGGTATAGCTATGTATTTTTGGCCTGATTATTATTACATTATTTTGGTTGTTCCCGCAATCATAATCTCATTAATTGCGCAAGCTAATGTTAAGGGAACTTATAAGAAGATGGCAAGAGTTCCTAACCGTCAGGGTCTGACAGGTGAAATGGCGGCGCAAAGAGTGCTTTCATATTACGGAATAACTAACGTCAGAATTGAGCAAGTTGGCGGTAGTCTGACTGATCATTATGATCCGAGAAGTAACGTTATAAGGCTTTCACCACAGGTGTTTGCAGGCTCGTCAATTGCTTCAGTCGGAATCGCATGCCACGAGGCAGGGCATGCCGCCCAACATGCGGAAAATTACGTTCCGATCAAGATACGCAACAAAATTCTGCCGTTTGCAAATATTGGTTCAAGCGTTGGAATATGGATTGCAATTATCGGCTATTTCCTTAACTTCGGAATACTCGTTGACATTGGAATAATACTTTTTGCATGTGTTGTTCTTTTTCAGCTTGTAACACTGCCGATTGAATTCAACGCGTCAATTCGCGCAATGAAAGTTATTGATGAAACAGGTATGTTATATGCCGAAGAGCAAAGCGGCGCAAAAAAGGTACTCAGAGCTGCTGCGATGACCTATGTTGCCTCACTTTTGACGGCAATTGCATCTCTTTTGCGATTGATTTTACGTTTCAACAACAAAAATCGAAGATAACCTATAGAAAGGTACCGACTTTATATGAAAAGTGCAAGGCAGATTGCTTTTGAAATTTTGATGAAAATTGAACGTGACTCGGCGTACTCCAATTTAACACTTGATTCGATTCTGACAGCATCACAGCTTGACACAAGGGATAAGTCCTTTGTGTCTGCTCTGGTTTACGGGGTTGTTGAGCGCAAACTTACAATTGACTATCAACTTTCACTGTGTCTTACTAAGCCGCTGAAAAAGCTGAAACCGGAGGTTATTACAATACTTCGCATGGGTGCATATCAAATTTTATTTATGGATAAAGTTCCTGTTTCTGCTTCTGTTAATGAAAGTGTGAAATTGACTAAAGCGAATAAAAGCGCCTATGCCGCATCCCTTGTAAACGCTGTTCTTAGAAAAGTATCAAAAAATGGCTTGATCTTGCCGAGCGGCAGTAATTATGATAACTACCTGAGCATAAAATATTCCTGCCCCGAATGGCTTGTAAAAAAATGGTGCAGAGAATACGGCAAAGAAAATACAGAAAGTTTGCTGTCTGCATCAATAAATCAGGCCGAAACAATTCTTCGCGTCAACACCGTGAAAACAACTGCTGAAAATCTAAAGCAAATGTTGTCTGATGAGGGCATAAATTGCAGTGACGGATACATAGCGGATACTTTACGCATATCTCTTTCGGGAACGGATATCGAATCTTTAAATACATATAAACTCGGTCTGTTTCATGTACAGGACACAGCATCAACTCTTTGTTCAATGGCTTTGGATGCGGGTGAGGGAGATACTGTTTTTGATCTTTGCTCCGCACCGGGAGGCAAAGCATTTACTATTGCAGAACTTATGAACAATAAAGGCAGAGTACTTGCTTTTGACCTCTATCCGCATCGTACTGAACTAATTTCATCAGGTGCTGAAAGACTCGGCTTGAACATAATCAAGGCCCAGGTTGGTGATGCCGCTGAGTTTGATCCGAAAATCGGACTTGCTGACAGGGTGCTGTGTGATGTTGTTTGCTCGGGATTGGGTATCATAAGGCGCAAGCCCGAAATCAAATATAAATCCGAAGATAGTCTTTCCGGACTTCCTGAAATCCAGTTTAAAATACTTTGTAATGCGTCAAAATACGTTAAAACAGGCGGCAGATTGATTTATTCCACATGCACATTGAACAAAGACGAAAACGAAAATGTATGCAAAAAATTTCTTGATACGGTAAGCGATTTTGTTCCCGCAAAGCCGCTTGAACAAATAAGCGATGATTTTTGTGTCACTCTGATGCCGCATATTAATAATACAGACGGCTTTTTTGTTGCCGCCTTTGAAAGAATTTGAAAAGGGATTTAGAAAATGCTTAAAGATATACGTTCGATGACAAAAGATGAATTGCAATCAGAAATGCTGGAATTGGGTGAGAAGAAGTTTACTGCCACCCAGATCTACTCATGGCTTCATAAACACAGCGTTTCCTCATTCGATGAAATGACGAATATTTCAAAAAAATTAAGAGAAAAACTGAAAAATTTTTATTATATTTATGATTGCACTATTGAAAAAAAGTTAGTTTCAGTGTATGATGAAACGGTTAAGTATTTATTTAAACTTCACGATGGGGAATTTATTGAATCTGTTGTTATGAAGTATAAATACGGATATACAATTTGCGTTTCAAGCCAGGTCGGATGTAAGATGGGGTGTAACTTTTGTGCATCGGGAATTGCAGGTTTTGTGAGAAATCTCATGCCGAGTGAAATTCTTGCTCAGGTATATGCCGCCCAAAAGGACTTGGAAATCAAAATTTCGCATATAGTAATGATGGGCGTTGGAGAACCGCTTGATAATTTTGATAATGTTATGCGCTTTCTTTCCCTTGTGACTGATGTCGATGGACAGAATCTCAGCATGAGAAATATTTCATTGTCAACATGCGGTGTCGTGAGCGGAATATATAAGTTGCTTGAAAAGAAACTACAGCTTACTTTATCAATCTCACTGCATGCACCAAATGATGAAATACGCGGCAGAACTATGCCCGTAAATCATAAGTGGAACATTGACACTCTCTTGAAAGCCTGCAAGGATTATACCGATGGCACTTCAAGAAGAATCTCATTTGAATATGCAATGATAAGCGGTGTTAATGATAGTGACGAGTGTGCAAGAGAACTTGCATCAAAACTTAGAGGTATGTTGTGTCATGTTAATCTGATTCCTGTGAATGCTGTAAAAGAGCGGGATTACAAACGAAGCGGCGATGACAGAATAAAATCATTCATTGCTATACTTGAAAAACGCGGAATAAATGTAACTGTCAGGCGAACGCTCGGCAGTGATATAAATGCCTCGTGCGGACAGTTAAGACGAGGCGGATGAACTGAAGGTGATCTGTTTATGAAAATTGTCGGTAAATCTGATGTCGGTATGAAAAGAGCAAAAAATGAAGACTCATTTCGTTTCGGCAGCTTTGAAGACGGTGTTGTTTGGGCTGTTGTTTGCGATGGAATGGGCGGCGCGGCAGGCGGACAGACTGCAAGTATGCTTGCATGTGACATGGTCGGAAGCAAAATTCAAAAATGTTATAATAAGTCTATGACTGATTTTTCAATTGAGAATCTTCTGCTTTCGGCAATAACAACTGCCAATGTTTCTGTTTTTGACAAAGCCGAGGCTGATGAATCTCTTAAAGGTATGGGTACAACAATAGTTGCATGTGTAATCAAAAACGGAATCGCTTGTATTGCTCACGTCGGAGATAGCCGTGCTTATCATATAAGCAAATCAAGTATAACGCAAATCACCAAGGACCATTCATTGGTTCAGCAAATGCTTGATAACGGACAGATCACAAGAGAACAGTTTGACCATCATCCAAACAAAAATATAATCACCCGTGCACTCGGTATCAGAGAAAAAATTGAAATTGATTTTGATACTGTTGAATTGAGCAGCGACAGTGTGATTGTTCTTTGCACCGACGGGTTGAGCGGCTGTGTTTCAGATGAACAGTTGCTTGTCATCTATGAAAACAATGCGTTTAATGAACTTTCTTCAAAATATATTGATGCCGCAAACGAAAACGGCGGCAGTGATAATATCACAGTTGTTGTGATAAAAAACTGAAAGAAGGAGTGAGTATAAATGGAAAACTATGTTGGTAAAAGATTAGACGGAAGATATGAAATTATTGAAATACTCGGTGTGGGCGGCATGGCTGTTGTCTATAAGGCATATGACAATATTGACGGCAGAATTGTTGCAGTCAAGATTCTTAAGGATGAATTTATTGCAAATGAAGATTTCAGACGCCGCTTTAAAAACGAGTCAAAGGCAATTGCTTTGCTTTCTCATCCGAATATCGTTAAAGTTTATGATGTCAGCTACGGTGACAGACTTCAATATATTGTCATGGAATATGTTGACGGTATTACGCTTAAGGAATATATCCAACAGCAGGGAACGGTAAATACCCGTGAGGCGATTTATTTTGTGACTCAGATTCTCAGAGCATTACAGCATGCACATGATAAAGGTATTGTTCACCGTGACATAAAGCCGCAGAACATAATGTTAATATCAGACGGCACAATTAAAGTAACAGACTTCGGTATTGCAAGGTTCAGCCGCAGTGAAACAAGCACTATGACTGATATGGCAATCGGCTCTGTGCATTACATCAGTCCCGAACAGGCAAAGGGAAGTGTCACAGATGCCAAGACCGATGTATATTCAGTCGGTGTTGTGCTTTATGAAATGCTCACAGGCAGACTTCCTTTCCAGTCGGATAACGCTGTTTCGGTTGCAATCATGCAACTTCAGAACAACCCTGTGAATCCGCGTGAAATCAATCCGAACATTCCCGTTGGACTGGAGCAGATAATCATCAGAGCCATGCAAAAAAATCAGAGCGATCGCTATCAGTCCGCATCTGAAATGCTGATGGATATCGAAAAATATAAGCGCAATCCCAACATAAAGTTTGATTACTCATATTATGTTGATAAGCAGCCAACAAAGTATGTTTCAGTTCCTGTGCAGGATAAAAAGCCTGCAGCAGTGCGTGAACCGAAAGCCGTTGAGCCAATTGAAGATAACGGTGATGAACCTGACAATAAGTCGAAAAAGCGTACTATCACTATTTTAGCTGTTGCACTTGCGGCATTGGTGCTTTTTGCAATCGCCATAGTTGCGATTGTTCAACCGAACAAAAACAAATTTGATGTTCCGAATTTGGTCGGCATGAATTTTACCGATGAAGTCATGAATAATGATGATTACTCAATGTTCACTTTTGATATTCAAGATGATGCGGAAAGCGATAAGGACGCAGGAACAATTGTTAAGCAGGAGCCGAACAAAGGTAAACTCGAACGCGGAGGAACTATCACTGTTTATGTTGCAAAAGCATCAAAACAAGTTGAAGTTCCGGATGTTTACGGCTATGAGTATACTTCTGCGGTTAATGTTTTAAAAAGTGCCAACTTCTCCGTTACGATTGAGAAAGTATATGATAAAGATAAAGATTCAGAAACTGTTATCAGAACCTCTCCGGCAAGAAACGAGATGGCAGATGCAGGCTCAACAATAACCGTTTATGTTGCAACGGGTGAAAGTTCAGAACCTGTTGATGTTCCGAATCTTCTCGGTTTAACTGTTTCGGAAGCTAAAGATGCACTTGAAAAGGTTGGTCTTGCCCTTGATTCACGCAGAACCGAATATCGCGCAAGCACTGAAAATAAAGGCGAAATAATCGGATATGAGCACATCGGAGAAGAGGTTGCAGTGGGAACAGAAATTGCTGTTTATGTAAGCACCGGAAAACCGCCTGTAACAACCACTGAGCCGACAACAACAGAAGCTCCGACCGAAGCCACAACAAAAAAAGAGAAAGAAACGACAAAACCGAAGCCTACTGAGCCGTCAACAACAAAGGCACCGAAAACAACTCAGCCGACCGAGCCGTCAACAACAGCACCCGAAAAGCCGACAAAGGCTACTGAGCCGATAACAACGAAGCCGACGCAAGCGCCGATAACAACGAGCAGTCAGCCTCAGAGTGAAGCTCCGCTTGAAGAACCGAACGAAGATTGACGGTGAGTGTGTAAATGGAGTATAAGGGATTTATAACAAAAGGTATCGGCGGTTTCTATTATGTAGAAACCGTCGACGGTGTTTTTGAATGTAAGGCAAAAGGAAAGTTTCGTAAGGAGCGCATAACGCCGCTTGCCGGGGACAAGGTGAAAATAACAGTTCGCGAGGATAAGGAAAACACGATTGATGAAATTTTTACAAGGAAAAACAGTCTTGCAAGGCCGCCTGTTGCTAACATAGACGTTTTAATGATTGTTGTTTCAACCTGCAATCCTGTGCCGAGCACTCTTATTATAGACAAAATGACGGTCGTTGCAGAAAAAAACAATATTGAACCGATTATTCTCATCACTAAAACCGATCTTGCACCTGCTGATGAACTTGTTAAAATATACAGCAAGACAGGCTACAAAGTGTTTACTGTGTCAACCGATGATATGTCTTCTCTTGATGAAATCAAGTCATATCTTGCAGGTAAACTCACCGCATTCACCGGAAATTCAGGCGTCGGCAAATCAACATTTATCAATGCTCTGTGTCCGGGTCTGAATCTTGAAACAAACGAAATCAGTGACAAACTCGGCAGGGGCAGACACACAACAAGACATGCTGAAATTTTTCATATTGGTGACTGCCTTATTATTGATACGGCAGGATTTTCATCTCTGGATTTTCTTGGTAACGGTGTGATTCTCAAGGATGATCTGCAATATTATTTCAAGGAGTTTTCCGATTATATCGGTACATGCCGCTTTTCAGTTTCATGTTCACATGTTGCGGATAAGGGATGTAAAATCTGTGAAGCTGTTGAAAGCGGGTCTATCAGTAAGAGCAGACATGACAGTTATATTTCTATGTATAATGAAGTCAAAAATATCAACGAATGGGAAGTTTAATCACAAAAATCAGAGAAAACCGTATAATAATATTGAGCTGTTAAGCCACAGTATCCGCACTTGTCGGCAGCTGCTCATTACAATACCTGCTGAGCTTTCAGCAAGGCAGGGCGGTGGAGGATGATCGATGTGTCACATTCGCAGGCAAAAAATAAGGGAGCGGTGTTTGCCGCTTTCGGCGCAGGATTGTTGCTTGCGCTGTGTTTTCCAACAAAAATCATGTTGTTTATCCTTGCGGTAATGCTTGTTATTCTTGGCATAATGTGTTGTTCAAGATAGGAAGACTGAGATTCAATTCAGTGTTTCCATAGCAAGAACAGAACTGCCGAAGCGGAATTTTGATTGGAGGTATCCTTAATGAAGGTTGTTGTTGTCAAAAGTCCGAAATTGTTCAGAGGTTTACTTAAAATGATTTTTAAAATTAAAGATGAATAATTAGTTTCGGGGTTGCATCAAGCAACCTCTTGATTTTTTTTGAAAAATGGTGTAAATTATAACCATATGACTTTAACACAATATTTTGTGTTTGATATTTATTACTTTGCACGATGTATGGAAAATTTGACGACGCAAAGAATTAAAATGAAAGGAATTGTGACTGTAAATGGCAAAAAAATCCGATTACAGCGATCAGGATATTACCAAACTCGAAGGACCTGACCAAGTACGAAAACGTCCTGCGGTTATTTTCGGCTCAAATGGTATTGAGGGATGTCAACATTCTATGTTTGAAATTCTCTCAAACTCAATTGATGAGGCAAGAGAGGGCTATGGCAGCAAAATTATTGTTACCCGTTATCTTGACGGCTCCGTTGAGGTTCAGGACTTCGGACGCGGTATTCCTGTCGGATATAATGAAAAATATGACCAGTTTAACTGGGAACTTGTTTTCTGCGAACTTTATGCGGGCGGTAAGTATAATACCAATTCCGGCGGCAGTTATGAATATTCACTGGGACTTAACGGCTTGGGCCTTTGTGCAACTCAGTTCGCAAGTGAATATATGGATGCGGAAATCAAACGCGATGGTCAGAAATATTCACTTCACTTTGAAAAAGGTATAAACATCGGCGGCATAACGAGTGAGCCGTACACGAAACGTGATACGGGAAGCCGCATTAGGTGGAAACCTGATCTTGAAGTATTTACTGATATTGATATACCGCTTGAATTTTATCAGAAAACGATTCGCCGTCAGGCTATTGTTAACAGCAAAGTTCATTTTGAATTGAAAAATCAAATCAAGGGCGGCTTTGAAACATATGAATATTATTATGAAGAGGGAATAACCGACTATGTTCGTGAATTTGTCGGTGAAGACGCACTTTCGTCAGTACAATTCTGGCATGGTGAGAGAAGCGGACGAGATAGAGCCGACCTGCCTGAATATAAAGTTAAACTCAATGTTGCACTGACATTTTCAAACAAAAAGCAGATGCTTGAATACTATCACAACTCAAGTTGGCTTGAATTCGGCGGCTCACCTGATAAAGCTGTTACAAATGCTTTGGTTTATCAAATCGATTCATATCTTAAACAAAACGGCAAATATGCAAAATCTGACGCTAAAATCAAGTTCCAGGATGTTGCTGATTGTCTTGTTTTGGTATCATCATCGTTTTCAACAGAAACTTCATATCTTAATCAGACTAAAAAGGCGATAACAAATAAATTTATTCAAGAAGCAATGACTGAATTTCTGCGCCATCAGCTTGAAGTGTATTTCATTGAAAATCGCATGGAAGCTGATAAGATCTGCGAGCAAGTGCTGATTAATATGCGTAGCCGTGTTAAAGCTGAATCAACAAGGCAGAACCTTAAAAAGACTCTTGCTGCCTCAAATGATTTAACAAACCGTGTACAGAAGTTTGTTGATTGCCGCAGCCGTGATGTTAATGTCAGAGAGTTGTTCATCGTGGAGGGCGACTCGGCTCTTGGTGCATGTAAGCAGGCAAGAGATTCTGAGTTTCAGGCTATTATTCCTGTCAGAGGTAAAATTCTCAACTGCCTTAAGTGCGACTATGACAGAATTTTCAAAAGCGATATCATTGTTGACCTTGTGCGTGTTCTCGGCTGTGGTGTTGAAGTTAAAACAAAGTCGGCAGCCAGCAAGAATATGCTTACATTTGACCTTGAAAAACTGCGTTGGAGCAAGGTTATTATCTGTACCGATGCCGATGTTGACGGATACCAGATAAGAACGCTTATTCTTACAATGATTTATCGTCTGATGCCGACTCTTATCGATGAAGGTAAAGTTTTCATTGCCGAATCACCGCTTTACGAAATCACAAGCGGCGCACAGACATGGTTTGCATATACCGAAAAAGAAAAGACCGATGCATTGGCTGAAATCGGCGACTCAAAATATACTGTTCAGCGCTCAAAAGGTCTTGGTGAAAACGATGCGGATATGATGAATCTTACAACAATGAATCCTGCCACAAGAAGATTAATTAAAATTGAACCGTCAGATATTGAGGCAACAATTGAAAAGTTTGATCTTCTGCTCGGTGACAATCTCTCAGGCAGAAAAGATTACATTGCAAACTTTGGTCATCTTTATATTGATATGACCGACGTCAGCTAAATGAGGTAGACAAATGGCAAGAAAGAAAAAATCATCAAACAAAAATCAAAGCGAAGAAAATTTGCTTGAAAATACTCACATTGCAGATGCCGGCGAGGTTGTTGAGCAGCATATAGTTGATGCGCTTGAAATTAACTATATGCCATATGCGATGAGCGTTATTTTGTCCCGTGCTATCCCGGAAATTGATGGATTCAAGCCGTCACACAGAAAGCTTTTATACACAATGTATAAAATGAATCTCCTTACGGGAGCAAGAACAAAATCTGCGAATATTGTCGGACAAACCATGCGTCTTAACCCTCATGGTGATGCATCTATTTATGAAACTATGGTTAGACTTTCACGCGGAAATGAAACGCTGCTCAATCCCTATGTTGATTCAAAGGGTAACTTCGGTAAGGCATATTCACGTGACATGCACTATGCGGCAGCGAGATATACAGAAGCAAAATTGGAATCAATGTGCAATGAGTTGTTCCGTGATATCGACAAGGATACCGTTGATTTTGTTGATAACTATGACAGTTCAACCAAAGAGCCTGTGCTTTTGCCGGTAACGTTTCCGTCAATTCTTGCAAACACAAGTCTTGGAATTGCGGTTGGTATGGCAAGTTCAATTTGCTCATTCAATCTTAAGGAACTTTGCGAAACAACAATAGAGCTTATAAAAGATCAGGAACATGAAGTTATTGATACTCTTCCTGCACCTGATTTTGTGGGCGGCGGTATGATTCTTTATGACCGTGATGCAATGAAAGAGATATATAAAACAGGCAGAGGCGGCATCCGTGTCAGAGCCAAATATAAATATGACAAAGCCTTTAACTGTATTGATATATCGGAAATTCCGCCCACAACAACAGCCGAAGCTATTATCGACAAAATCATTGAGCGTATCAAAGCAGGTGCTCTCAAGGAAATCAGTGATATCCGTGATGAAACCGACAAAAACGGCTTGAAAATCACCATCGACCTTAAACGCGGTGTGGATGCTGATAAACTCATGCAGAAGCTTTATAAAACAACACCGCTTGAAGATTCCTTCTCATGTAATTTCAATGTGCTCATTAATGGTTATCCGAGAGTTCTGGGTGTTAAAGAACTGCTTATTGAATGGATAAAATTCAGAGGTAAGTGTGTACGCAGAAGAATCAACTTTGATTTAAACAAAGCAAAAGACAGATTACATCTTTTGGAGGGTCTTGAGAAAATACTCCTTGATATTGATAAAGCAATCGCAATTATCAGAAATACCGAGGAAGAAGCAGAGGTTATTCCAAACTTGATGGTTGGCTTCGGTATTGATAAGATTCAGGCAGAATATGTTGCCGAAATTAAGTTGCGTCACCTCAACCGTGAATATATCATGAAGCGCTTGAAAGATATTGAAAGCCTTAATGCTTCAATCAACGAAATGGAAACTATCCTTTCAAGCAATGCTAAAATCCGCAAAGTGATTATTGACGAACTTCAGCAGGTGATCAAAAAGTATTCAGCCGAAAGAAAGAGCGAAATCATCATGGTATCAGATGTCGGAGAAGAGCCGGTTGAAGAGATACCTGATTATCCCGTTACTTTGTTCTTTACAAAGGGCGGATACTTTAAAAAAATTACACCCCAGTCGTTGAGAATGAGCGGTGAGCACAAACTTAAAGAAAACGACGAAATCACGCAGACTATTGAGGCTACTAATAATAAGCAATTGCTGTTTTTTACAGATAAATGTCAGGTATACAAAGCCAAGGCAGACGATTTTTCCGATACCAAAACAAGCGTACTTGGTGATTTTGTTGCGGCAAAGCTTAATATGGATGAAGGTGAAAATGCTGTCTATCTAACTGTTATGGATGATGAATGTAAAGGTTACATGCTGTTCTTCTTTGAAAACGGCAAGGTTGCAAAAGTAGGCCTGTCATCATATCAGACAAAGACAAATCGTAAAAAGTTAATTAAAGCATACAGCGATAAGTCGCCGCTTGTTCAGATTTTGTATATTGAAGAGGATAAAGAACTCGTCATTGAAACATCGGGCGGCCGCAGACTGTTGTTCAATACGTCGCTTGTTTTGCCGAAAGCGATGAAAGATACAATCGGAGTTTCATGTATCACGCTTAAACGCGGCAATAAGATCACACTTGTTCGTGATTATGTTGAGGGTGAATTTGTCAAAGCATATAGATACAGAGCAAAGAGCCTGCCGTCAACAGGCGCACTTCTGAGCACTGAAGATGCGGCACTTAAGAATAATATGACTTTTGACGGTTTTGACGGTTAATCGAATTATATAAAGTAAACGAACGGTTAGAAAAAATCATAACCGTTCGTTTTATTAATTGTTAAATTTACGACTTTCTGCCACCGCCAACTCATCACAGCGCTCATTTTCCGGATGCCCTGCATGTCCTTTGATCCATTCAATTTTAACATCGTGCTTCGCAATGAGTGTCAGCAGTTCATCCCATAATTCGGGGTTGAGAGCCGGCTTTTTATCTTTCTTTTTCCAGCCGTTCTTTTTCCATGAAGCGGCCCAGCCGAGGTTTATACCATTGGAAACATATTGGGAGTCTGTAATGATCGTGACATCGCAGTGTTCTTTTAATGCTTTGAGTCCCTCGATAACAGCTGTCAGTTCCATGCGGTTATTGGTTGTGTGCGCTTCGCCGCCTGAAAGTTCTTTGCGTTTACCCATGTAATCAAGAATAGTACCCCAGCCGCCGGCGCCTGGGTTTCCGGAACATGCTCCATCGGTGTATATAGTAACTTTTTTCATATATGCCGATTATTCCTCACCAAGAGTTTCTTTAAGCCATGCAAGAACGTCATAATAAACATTTTCATTGTTTTCTTCGTTAAGTATCTCGTGTCTGTCGCCCGGATACATGATGACTTTTGGCTCGTGACCTGCTTCTTCAAGGTTATCGCTAACAGCAATAATACCTTTTCCGTTGAAACCGATGGGGTCTTTTGCACCTGAGATGATCATAATCGGCAAAGTTGTAGGAACACGCGATGCCCATGTTGTTGCACATGCTGAGTTCGCAAGCGAAACAATATCTCTTATCGCGCCGAGTTTCATATCAGTTCCGCAAAGCGGATCGTTGAGGAAGTTCTGCACATTTTCCCTGTTGTTGCTCAGCCAGTCTTTGTCGGTCTGCTTGTTTTTGATGCCGATGGTACTGATTTTATCGAACAGGGCATTCGAAACAGCAGTATGCGTGCCGAGTTTTTTGCAAAGGAAACGGAGCGGTTGCTCGAGAACAACGGCAGAGGAGGGGAGTTCTCCTGTTCCGCAAAGTATCAGTCCGGAAATTTCATCTCCGAAGTTTGCAGCATATACTCTTGCGCACAATGAGCCCATGCTGTGACCGAAAAGATAAAGGGGCAATTCCGGATATTTCTTTTTCATGATTACACTTAAAATGTGCATGTCATCAACAAGGCGAATATCTCCGTCCTCTTCAGCGAAAAATCCGATTTCCTCATCAGACATCGCTGATTTTCCGTGTCCGAGATGGTCATTTCCGCACACGATGAATCCGTTCGCCGCAAGGAACTTTGCGAAGTCGTCATATCTGCCGATATGCTCAGATACACCGTGAGCAATCTGAACGATTCCCTTTGTTTTAACTGAATCGTCATGCCATATGTTGCAGTAGATTGTATTTACACAGGTTGATGAGAGGTAATAAGCCTCTTTTTTTATAACAGCCAAGGTAAATCCTCCTTTAATCGTCAATATTTATTGTCAGTATAGAGATAATTATATTATATTTTTGTTCAATAATCAATATTAATAAGGTATTTTTTAAGTTAGACTTTTAGAATATGATGATAAATAATAAGTTAACAATCGGCGCAATTTTTAAACTTTTGAGGTGAGTCGATGTTTGGCTATGTTCGAGTCAATAAGCCGGAAATGAAAGTTAAGGAATATGAAGCATACCGAGGTCTGTACTGTACTCTATGTAAATATCTCGGCAAAGAATACGGAGTTATATCCAGGCTCATGTTAAGCTATGATTTAACTTTTTTGGCTATGATAATACTATCTGTGCAAGGTGTTTCACCTGAATTCAAAGGCGGAAGATGTCCGTTCAATCCGATGAAAAAATGCAATTACTGCACCAACGCAGAAAACAGTTTCAGTTTTGCGGCGGCAGTGACGGTGATTATGTTTTATTATAAGATCAAAGATAATATTGCCGACAGCGGAATTTTCAAAAAGTTTTTGATGTATCTGATTTTGCCATATGCCGCACTTAAGCGAAGAAAAGCAAAAAAGTGCTTTGATAAGCTTGATTTGATCATAGGTGAATCAATGCAAAAACAATCTGAAGTTGAACAGAATGAAACAGATATCTTAGACAAAGCCGCACACAATAGTGCAGATGCACTCGGAAGGATATTCTGCTATAACGATGAAGAAAACACAAGTCTTTATCGTTTGGGGTATATGCTTGGCAGATGGGTATATCTTATTGATGCCGCTGATGATATTGAAAGTGATATAAAACATTCATCCTTTAATGTTTTTGTCAATAGATATAACCTTAAGACAGCTGCGGATATTTCTGATGAAATCAAAAAAGAGATTGAATCAACGCTAAATCTGAGTGTTGCATCAGCGATTGAAGCATATAATAATTTGAAACTTACAGTGCTTTTCCCGATAATTGAAAATATTCTTTTTGACGGAATGAGCGGTTCGATGAATAAAGTTTTGAAAGGAAAAAATAAATGATGAGAGATCCATATGAAGTTCTCGGAGTAGAGCGCGGTGCCTCCTCGGAGCAAATTAAAGCAGCATATCGTGCTCTTGCAAAAAAATATCATCCCGATAACTATGCCGACACACCTTTACAAGAGGTTGCAAACGAAAAAATGCAGGAAATCAATGAGGCATATGATGCAATCATAAACGGCAGTGCATCGAGTTATCAGCAATCCGCAGGAAATGCATACTCAAATTCGGGTTACTATGACTATTCAAGGCAATATAATAACAGCGGCTATTCACGTACATCGTCAAATGATTATTCTTATATCAGAAATCTTATTGACAGAAACAGACTTGACGATGCGGAAATTCTGCTTGAAAACATCGGTATAGCATCACGTGATGCACAGTGGTATTACCTTAAAGGAAGAATCAATTATAATCGCGGCTGGGTTGATCAAGCGTATGATTATTTTTCGACTGCATGCAGAATGGATCCAACCAATGTCGAATATCGAAATGTATATGAAAATCTTTCAAATCAGAGAAACGGTGGATTCAGAAGTTCTCGAAGCAGCAGTGATGACGATTGTCTGAAAATATGTTGCGGTCTGTGCTGTGCCGATTCATGCTGTGAGTGCATGGGCGGTGACCTGATTCCCTGCATTTGATGAGGTGAATTATGTCATATAAAAGTCAGGCCGGCAAAACAGCGATAGGCGGAATGATGGTTGCACTTTCAGTGATTATTATGATTCCGAGTGTATTTGAAACGTTTGAATTGGCAATTCCTGCAATGGCAAGCGTCTTGGTATTATTCAGCGTTGTGGAGTTGGGTAAAGCGTGGTCATTCGGTGTTTATGCCGCAACTTCAATTGTAAGTCTTATCGTAGTTCCGAATAAGCAAGCAGTGATTATGTATATCGTTGTTTTCGGCTATTATCCGATTATCAAGTCAATTCTTGAAAGCAAGTTGCCGAAAGTGCTTGAATATGTTCTTAAATTTTTGATTTTCAATGCATCGGCAATTCTATCATTTTTCCTGATAACAAAGGTGTTAGGCGTTCCGTTTGATGAATTTATGGGTATCACTAATAAAGAATCATTCTTTGGGAGATATGCCGTTGCAATTATTTTGGTGTTCGCAAATATTATTTTTCTAATGCTTGATTACTGTTTCACCTGTGCCGTGACAGTATATGTCAGACGCTTTCAGAAGAAGTTTCATAAAATGTTCAGATTCAAATAAACAAAACCGTTCGTCAATTTAAGATGAACGGTTTTATCGTTATGTTATGCAGTTATTAATCCTGCGACGGTATGATATAGCTTGCAATGTCGAACCAAAATTCAACTCCGTTTTCGTGGTTTATCACGCCGTATTTTCTTGCGTGCATATCCTGTGCAGCGACAACAATTGATAACCCTAAGCCGAATCTTCCCTCGGCTCTTGAACGTGATTTATCTGCACGATAAAAACTTTGCCAAATTCTGCTGATATCCTCATCAGCAATTTGCTTGCCCGTGTTGAAAACACTCACACGGTAGTTATCTTCAACTTGCTTGCATGTGACCTTGATGATTTTTTCAAAATCCGCATGACTGACTGCGTTTGAAAGATAGTTTGCAAAAACATCCGCAATCATTTGTTTATCAGCATAGCCATAGTAAGATGGGTCGATATCAATTGAAAATGTTATGCCTTTCTCGTTCATGCTTTTGATTCTGGAACTTGCAAATGAACTAAGCGTTTCAGCAATCGGGAACGGTGAACAGTCAAGAGAATATCCGCCGTTGTCATATCGTGTCACTTCAAGCATGCGCATAACAAGACTGTTCATTTTCTGCGACTCTTCAATGATAATATCGCAATATTCTTCAGGCGAACCGTCTGTTATTCCGAATTTGATACCTTCTGCATAGCCCTGAATAATTGAAATCGGTGTTTTAAGTTCATGTGATGCACTTGCAATGAATTGCTTTCTTGTTTCTTCAAGCACTCGTTCCTTTTCAATATCCTGCTCAAGCCGTCGGTTTTTGATATTCAAATCCTTAAGTGTTAAGTCCAGCGAAGCTGAAAGAGCGTTAACACTGTCACTGAGTTCGTCAAGTTCACGAATTTTGAACGGGGGACATGATTCATCAAATTCCATCTGTGTGATTTTTCTTGTTATAGCATTGATTTTGTCAATCGGTATAACGAAAGTAAATGTGTAAAGAAGAGTTATTGTAATGAATCCGATAAGTAACAGCATACTGATGCTGAAAAGCGTCCAGCTTCCTGTTCTCGCGTTTGCATTGATTACATCACTTGAATAGTAGATAACAATGCTTGAATCGTTTTCAATATATGTTTTTGAATAGACAATATATTTTGCCGATGCGAAGTATTCCTGCCTTATTTCGAAATATTCAGAACTGTTGATATCTCGGTGGTCAAGCACTTTCATGATTCTTGGTTTGAAATCACTGTTGGAACTGCTTTCGGAATATATCCATTCATTGCTTGCCGTTGTGTAAACAAGAACATCCCTTGGCTTGTATATTTCAACGTATATATTATTTCTTGCCTCACAGTCAGCAATCGTTCTCCTGAAAGTATCGCTTTCTCGCTCCATTTGTGTGATTTCTTCAGCGGCAGTTATCATTGTTTTTTTGGCTGAATAGGCATATATGTTATCCATAAAGAAAAACTGCAACACTGTCAGAACGGCAATGAAAACAGAGAACACGGCAATGGCAGTGATGTACGAACTTCTAACACTGCTGAGTCTTTTCTTAATCTGAAGTTTACTCATTCTGTACCCTCAATTTTATATCCGACACCGTAAACAGTTTTCAGATTTTTGTTGCCCCATTCACCAAGCTTGGTTCTGAGTCTTGCAACATGAGAGTCAACTGTTCTGATATCACCCACATAGTCATATCCCCAAATGCTGTCAAGAAGCTGCTCTCTGCTGAATACACGTCCGGGGGCTTCAACAAGTTTTTTCAATATATCATATTCTTTAAGCGTGAGGTCAATTGTTTTGCCGTCGAGTTTAACTTCATGTGCTTCATGATTGATAACAAGTGAAGTGCACGGCGATTTTGCAGGTTGTTCAACTGAGGATTCATATCTTCTCAGCAAAGCTTCAACTTTTTTTACAAGAATCGATGGACTGAATGGTTTTGTTACGTAATCATCTGCGCCTGACTCATATCCCATAAGTTCATCGAACTCCTGGCTTCTTGCAGTAAGAATTATAACAGGAACATCTGAAGTTTCTCTGACTTTTCGGCAGACTTCCCAGCCGTTAAGTCCCGGCATCATGATATCAAGAATAAGCAAAGATATATCATTTGATGAATTTTTGAACAACGAAAATGCATCATCACCGTTATCAACTTCAACAGTTTCATATCCGGAGTTTTTCAAAAAATCACAGACGAGCCTTCTTATTTTCTGCTCATCATCTGCAATCAGAATTTTTGACATATTAATCACCTTGCCTTTTATTAACATTCATTGATATTATACACGAAATATATTTCGACTGCAAGTGTTATCTGTGGCTTTTGAATTGTGTATGAATAAAAAGTGAATAATATGTTTCCTCACTTCACGAAGAGTTACTTCATATATTGAATTGAGATACTATTATGTTGATGAGGTGAATACTGATGATATATATAAAATTTGCAAACCAGACATACGGCGAAAAAGCGGTATCTCTGCTGAGAAGAAACGGTTTTCGTGCAAGATTGAGAAAAAATCCAAATCCCAACCGTAAAGAGGGTTGTAACTATGCTGTTTTTGTTGATGGCAATGCTGATGAGGCTTATGCACTGATTGATGCAAACGGAATAAAAAATCTGGGTGTTGAAAGATATGGTGGTCAGTTTTGATATATCTTGATAATGCTGCAACAACTTTTCCGAAGCCGAAGTGTGTGCTTCACGCAATGATAAATGCACAGTCATGCTATGCCAATCCCGGCAGAGGGGGACACATGTTATCAGTGCGCGCAGGACACCTGATATTTACTGTCAGAGAAAAGCTTGCAGAAAAATTCGGCACTGATTCCGATCGTATAATATTCACAAAAAACTGCACTGAATCACTTAATATTGCAATTAAAGGAATTGTAAAATCAGGTGACCACGTGATTATTTCGTCACTTGAGCATAATTCTGTTTTACGGCCTATTGTGAAACTCTGCCACGAGGAAAAAATAAGCTATGATGTTGCATACGTCGATCCTCAAAATGAAGATGAAACTGTTGAAAATTTCAAGAGAATAATTAAACCGCAAACCGCTGTAATCATTTGTACACATGTATCGAACGTTTTCGGAACGATTTTGCCGATTGAAAGAATCGGCAGATTGGCTGATGAAAATAAAATCAAATTTGTTGTTGATGCCGCACAGTCAGCAGGCACAATACCGATTGATATGAAAAAGAATCACATTAATGTTCTTTGCATGCCGGGACATAAGGGACTTTTCGGACCTCTGGGAACAGGTATACTTTTGTTTGACAGTGACACGGAACTTGACTCATTTATTGAGGGCGGAACCGGTTCCTTTTCCATGGAAATGAATCAGCCACTGATTTATCCGGATAAACTTGAAAGCGGTACAAGCAATCTGCCCGGAATTGCCGGCATCGGTGCAGGGATTGATTTCATTGAATCATGCGGTGGAGAGAAAGCGATTTTTGAGCATGAAAAATATCTTATATCTGTTTTGAAAGAAGATTTATATTCAATCGAAAATCTGACAGTTTACGACAATATGCACGGCGCGGAATATGCCCCTGTTTTGTCTTTCGGCATTGACGGCATGCACAGCGAAGCAGCAGCGGAAATGCTTGATGAAATGAACTTTGCTGTTCGGGCAGGATATCACTGTTCGTTCCATGCTCACAACACCTATAATACTGCACAAAACGGAACGGTCAGGGTGAGTCCGGGGTATTTCAATTGTAAAAAAAATATAAAAAGTTTAGCTTTTTATCTCAATAAAATTGCAAACGAAACAAAAATATGTTAATATTATATAAAGATTAAGGCTGTTGTTAATGTGTACCGATTTTTGAAAGGTGCACAATCAAAATTAACATCTCCGTCTTTTTGATTTCAGACGGAGATTTACTTATTTTAAGATTCTTTAAGTATACAGTTATATGCTTATTACATATTTATTTAGTTGGTGAAATTTATGACGGAATTTATTCAAACGCTGGGAGAAAATGCAGTTAAACTGATTTCTTCCGTTAGATGGAATGATATACTTGATATTGTAACTGTAACTCTTGTGCTATATTATTGCATCAAAACTTTAAGACAAACCAGGGCGATACATCTTGTCAAAGGCTTGTCATTTTTAGGAATTATCTTTGTAATCGTATCGGCGCTGAATATGTCAACAAGCAGTTATCTTTTTAGTAAACTGTTCAATGATCTTGTTATCGTGCTTGTAATTTTGTTCCAGTCTGAAATAAGACACGCAATTGAAACTTTCGGCAGGGGAGATTTTAAAAAGTTCAGCTTCTTTTCATCAAAAAACAATGGTATTACCGAAGAGCAGATGAGAAGAACATCTTCATTTATTGCGAAAGCCGCAGGTGAAATGAGTGATGATAAAATCGGCGCACTAATCGTTCTTGAGGGCAAAAGTCCTCTCGGCGAAATTATTTCAACAGGCAGTGTTGTTGATGCACAGATTTCAATTCCGCTTCTTGAAAATATATTTTATCCGAAGTCGCCGCTTCATGACGGTGCAATGATAATCAGACAGAACCGAATTCATGCGGCAGGCTGTATTCTTCCGCTTACACAAAACCAAATCAGCCGCGAACTCGGAACAAGACATCGCGCGGCTCTCGGTATGAGTGAACATTCAGACGCTATGATTGTTGTTGTTTCAGAGGAAACAGGTGCAATTTCTGTTGCCGAAAATGGTACTTTAACAAGAGATATCACACAAGGTGAACTGCTTGAAAAACTGACTGAATTTTTAATTAACGATTCTGCCGACGGCATTATCTCACTCAAAAAGGGTCGGAGGAAAAACAGCAATGAAGAATAAAACAGGCTTTTTTGAAAAGCTTTTGCAAAAAAACAGAATAGTTTTTGTTCTCGCATTGATTATTGCAATTGCTTTCTGGACAGTTATAAAAATTAACTATAGTGATCAGACATCACGAATCATCAGTAATGTTGCCGTTAATTTTGATACATCTTTTGATGATAAATCCGACTATATTCCATTTTACGATTCGGACGATTTAAACGTTGAAGTTGAGGTAACCGGTAAAGGGTATAATATCAATGCGGCTTCATTAACCAAAGACGATATCTCAGTTGAAGCAACCGTAGGTTATATTGATACTTCGGGATATAAGGTGCTCAACCTGACCGCAAAATCAAGTGAAAGCGGTGTTTCCGTTTCAAGAATTGAGCCGTCAACAATAACGGTATTTTTTGATAAAAAAGCAACAGATACTTTCAATGTTGAAGCAAGACTTATCAATGATTCCGATTCGCTTGCCAAGGATGGCTTTGTTGTCGGCGCTCCTGTTGCATCTATGAGCACAGTTGACGTAACAGGTCCGGCAACGATTATTCAAAGCCTTAAGAAAGTGTATTTTGATGCGGAAATTGCTGAAGAAAATTTACCGCTTGAATCAACCAAGGAACTTGAAGCAACGGTTTCATATGCACTTGATAACATGAAAAATGCGCAGTATTTGCACTGTGAAAAAATTGAAAGTAAAACAAATCCTGCAACAATAACCATTCCTGTTTCTAAGGTTAAAACCGTTCCTACATCGGTTAAGTTTGTCAACGAACCGTCTGAATATGAAGGTCAAATGTCAAAAATGTCAATATATCCGTCAAAGGTTAAAATTTCATATAATGCACTTGACGGCGAAGACTACGATTCATATAACGTTGGTACAATTGATTTTCGAAAGCTGACAAACAGTGTCAATAGGTTCACTTTTAAAGTTGATGATAAATCGGGAATCAATATTATTGATTCTAATGTGAAACAGTTTACTGTTACATTGGACATGAGTTCAATGAGTAAAAAAAGCCTTGAAGGAAAGTCGGACAAGGTTGTTTTGCTCAATCAAGCGGCAGACTGCAACTATTCAGTAGACACAGAAAAGGGCGGTCTTGATAAAATAACGATCATAGGACCATGGTCTAAAATCAATAAAATTAAAGAGGATGATCTTCAGATTGAAATTAATGTTTCATCACTTGATGTGAACAAAAGCGGAAAACAAACCGTAACGGTGTCCAATATCTCGATTCAGTCTGAAGAGTTCAGCGATTGCTGGATTTACGGAACGTATACCGCTGAGGTAACGGTGAGTAAAAAGTAATTTTCAAGTCGGCTTAATTATAGGAGAACAATAACAATGCTTTTCAAATTTATCATTTGTTTTATTGCGGGTATAGGTGCAGGCTTGGGAACAGGTTTTGCCGGAATGAGCGCGGCGGCGGTAATCAGTCCGATGCTTATAACTTTCCTTGGAATACCGGCTTATCAGGCGGTCGGCATAGCGCTTGCAAGTGATGTTCTTGCCAGCGCAGTAAGCGCCTATACATACGGAAAAAACAAGAATCTTGACATCAAAAACGGACTTGTGATGATGGCATCAGTGCTATGTTTTACAATGGTCGGCAGTTGGGTTTCAAGTTTGGTTGAAGCCAACACAATGGGAACAATGTCAACGTTTATGACGGTTCTGCTCGGTGTTAAGTTTGTTGTAAAACCTGTTATGACAACCAAGGAGGGCATGAGCGAAAAACTAACAGCCAAGCAGAGAACCATCCGCTCACTGTTTGCCGGAATCATGATTGGCTTCATCTGCGGCTTTGTAGGTGCTGGCGGCGGAATGATGATGCTTCTCATTCTCACAACTGTCCTCGGCTACGAACTTAAAACTGCTGTCGGAACAAGCGTGTTTATCATGGCATTCACTGCATTCACAGGTTCTGCAAGCCATATGGTGATCGGCGGCATGCCCGACGTTTGGGCGCTGATATTCTGTGTTGTATCAACGTTGCTTTGGGCACAGATTGCGGCCAAGCTTGCCAACAAAGCGAGTGCAAAAACACTCAACCGTGTCACAGGTTGTGTACTGATAGTGATAGGTATTGTCACAATCGTGTTTAACTATGTTTCTTGATATAAAATAATGATAATTTAAATATGCGGGTAGGGTCTTGCTTTTATTTCAGACTCTTCCCGCATACTGTTATAAGAGGTTAAAGTGAGAATAAATTAGTGCTATATGATAAAATTAAAAGTAAAATTATAGCGATTCTCAATAAAATTTTCAAAAATATCTTTATTTTTATGTAT
>JAMPDR010000089.1 GCA_023665555.1 Ruminococcus sp. | reverse complement strand
GTCCCAAACAAATTTTTTCACTCTTTTTTCTGTCCATAATTCTTGACAATTTTCGGGTGAGGATTGCGACGGATTGTTTTTCTCTTTCCTATTGACAAAATATGCGGTTAGGTTGTAAAATTCTGACATAACAATAAAGGAGAAAGTTTATGAATTCAAAAAGTAAAAAAATCATTATTGCTGCTGTGGCAGTTATTGTGGCTGCCGTGCTTTGTGCTGTAGTTTTCTTCGGTGACAACGGAAGAAAATCCGGAAACACTGAACTGAATGAAACAAGCACTGCTGCATGGCAGGAATCCGACGGAATCCCCGAATACTATAAGGAAATTATTGCGCAATATCAGGATGTTGTTGTGCACGATTATTACAGAGATGTCGATGGTGACAGATTATACGCATATCTCGGAAAATATGCTCCTTATGTATACAGTGACATAGAAGAAGAAAGGAACAGTTATAAGTTTTATTATGCGCTTCACGACATTGACAAAAACGGGATTCCTGAGTTGATCACAGCCAATGTATGTGAAAGCGGATACAAACCGTGGGAAGTATTTACATATGCAGACGGAAGAATACGTATGTTAATGGCTGAAGACTTTTTGTATGCACCCGATGTAACAATACTCGCTAACAGTGTAATTATGACCTATTCAAATATGGAAGATGGCGGGGATGTAAGCGAAGAATGGAATTTTTACAGATACGGTGATGACGGAGCTACTCCTGAATGGATTGGAGCACTGAACAAAATTAAATATAGCGAAAATGGAGAAACAAAGTTTTATGATGCTAAAGCACGCTTAAGTTATGATACGGATTTTGTTGAAATCGATAAAGAAAAGTTTGAGTCGATGATGAAAGAATATATCGGCGATGCACCGAGAACCATTGATTATGAAACGGCCGGTCATGAGAACACCGACATAAAGTTCGACTGGAAGATTATTGACGAAAATACGCTTCCGATGAAGGCAGAAAACGAGGTTTCGGAAAATCCTGCTATCGCTAAACTTGCAAAAGAAGATATAATTAAAATATTCACTGATGCAAACAAATTTTATGACGGCTGGCTGTGCCACGGTTGGGTGGTTAAACTTGATCAAACCGACAAGTTTGAATATGATGAAAACGAATATGCAAGAGTTGCTTCTGAAGAGTTTAAGTCTGTTAATGATATCAAGGATGAGGCTGATAAATACTTTGTCGTATCGACATATATAGATCATTTAAATTCTTATTACAAAATGCATGATGGCAAACTTTATGGTATCTCATCGCTTGGCGAAGGCGGAGACTATCTGCCGGAAAGTCTGTCGCTGAATATCATTACTCTTGAAGATAATTACTGCAAATTCAGCGTGACATCAAACTATGATGAGGGAGAACCTTATTCAGCGGAATATACTATGGTTAAACGCGACGGAAACTGGATATTCACGGGTTGGTTTGAAGAGAATATTGCGCTTTATAAAAACGAAAATATAGCATGGAAGTAAATAAAAGGCATCGCAGTTCAAATCGACTGCGATGCCTTTTGTTATAAAATCATTATCTCTTCTTATTTTGTAAATACTCATCAATTGCATCTGCCGCGTTTCGGCCTGCACCCATTGCGAGAATTACAGTGGCCGCGCCTGTTACTGCGTCGCCGCCTGCGTAAACTCCTTCACGTGAGGTTAAGCCTGTTTCTTCATCTGCAACAATGCCGCCCCATTTTTGAGTTTCAAGTCCGGGAGTGGTTGATCTGATGAGTGGGTTAGGCGATGTGCCAAGTGCCATGATTACGGCGTCAGCTTCAATTTCAAAAGTTTCTCCCTCAATCGGAACGGGTCTTGCTCTTCCTGATGCATCCGGTTCGCTGAGTTTCATTGCCTGACATTTGATTTTTCCGACTTGACCGTCACCGCCGTCTTTGATTTCTATCGGTGATGACAGCATTTTGAATTTGATTCCCTCTTCCTTTGCGTGCTCGATTTCTTCATTTCTTGCAGGAAGTTCCGCTTCAGTGCGGCGATATACTATTGTGACTTCTGCACCGAGCCTTCTTGCACAGCGTGCGGCATCCATTGCAACGTTTCCGCCGCCGACAACAACAACGTTTTTGCTGTGAGCAATCGGCGTGCTGCTATCGTCTTTATATGCTTTCATAAGGTTGATTCTTGTAAGAAATTCGTTCGCCGAGTAAACACCTCTGAGATTTTCGCCGGGAATGTTCATGAACTTCGGAAGTCCTGCACCTGTGCCGATGAAAACAGCGTCAAAGCCATATTCTTCCATAAGATCATCGATTGAAAGCGTTCTTCCGATAACGACGTTTGTTCTAATTTCAACACCGAGTGCTTTTAAGCCGTCAATTTCAGTTTGAACGATAGATTTCGGAAGTCTGAATTCGGGGATACCGTAAACTAAAACACCGCCTGCAAGGTGAAGAGCCTCAAAAACAGTTACACCATATCCTTTTTTTGCAAGGTCGCTTGCACATGCAAGTCCTGACGGACCTGAGCCTATGACTGCAACTTTCATTCCGTTGATTTTCGGTTTTATGACAGTGTTGTTTTCCTGCTTATTGTGCCAATCGGCGACAAAACGCTCAAGTCTGCCGATTGCAACAGGTTCACCTTTGATACCTTTCACACATTTGCTTTCGCATTGATTTTCCTGAGGACAAACACGTCCGCAAACGGCAGGGAGGCTGGAGGATTTTGATATGATCTGATAAGCGCTTTCAAAGTTTCCTGCGGCAACTTCTTTAATGAAATCGGGAATGTAAATCTTAACCGGGCAACCGCCTGTGCAAGGTCTGTTTTTGCAGTTAAGGCAACGTTTAGCTTCGTTGATTGCCTGTTCCTCGGTGTATCCCAACGCTACTTCTTTGAAATTTTTGCTTCTGACAACAGGGTCTTGCGATGGCATAGGGTTCTTTTTTAACATATCAGCCATTTCAATTTACCTCCTTTTTATAAAGGTTGCAGGCTTCCTCATGAGCCTTGCGCTCGAAATCCTTATATGCACAGCCGCGTTTCATGGCTTCGTCAAAGTCAATTTGATGTCCGTCAAATTCAGGTCCGTCAATGCACGCAAACATGGTCTTTCCGCCGACAGTAAGCCGGCAACCGCCGCACATGCCAGTTCCGTCAATCATAATCGGGTTCATTGATGCGATGGTTTTAACGTTATATTCTTTGGTGAGTTTGCAGACGAATTTCATCATGATGAGCGGACCGATGGTGATAACTTCGTCATATTGCTCACCTGCGTCAAGCAGTCTTTTAAGCGGCTCTGTGACAAGACATTTTTCGCCGGCTGAACCGTCGTCTGTTGTGAGAATAAATTTTGTTGACGCAGTTTTGAATTCATCTTCAAGAATAACAAGATCTTTATTTCTGAAACCTGCGATTGCGTGTACTTCACAGCCGAGTTCATGCAGTTTTTTTGCAACAGGATATGCAATCGCACAGCCGACACCGCCACCGACAACGGCAACTTTTTTCAGCCCGTCTGTGCGGGTAGCTTTGCCAAGCGGTCCGACAAAATCATGAAGGCAATCACCGACTTCCAACATATTTAGTTTGACAGTAGTTGCACCTACAATTTGGAATATTATTGTGACTGTACCTTTTTCTCTGTTGAAATCGGCAATAGTCAGAGGAATACGCTCACCGTTTTCCTCTGCTCTGAGGATGATGAACTGACCCGGCTCTGCCTTTTTTGCAACAAGCGGAGCGTCGATCTCCATGAGAGTTACGGTTGGGTTAAGCGCTTCTTTTCTGCGAATTTCAAACATATTGAACCTTCTTTCTTCCTAAAGCCGGCAATGATACCGACTTTTCACTTTTCATATATATTAAATTAATTTTTAATCAGTTTTCTTATAATGATAGCACTATCAATCTATATTGTGAAATGCTTATATTGAATATGGATATATCACAAGGCAGTATAACAGTATATCAGTATCCGAATTTTAAATCAATGGAAATTTATTCAAAATTTCTGTATATTTTTGCAAATTAATCATCATTGTGCATAGCTTGACTGATTATGAAACATCGATTTAACAGTGTTTCCCTTGACTTATTAATTCATTTATACTATAATATGGCAGCAATAAAATATGTTAACACAAAATTAAAGACAATAAAAATAAGAGGTTTTAAATATGAAACTTGGTATTGTTGGTTTGCCGAATGTCGGTAAAAGTACACTCTTTAATGCAATCACAAATGCAGGTGCACAGTCTGCAAACTATGCTTTCTGCACAATCGAGCCGAACGTGGGAGTTGTTGCTGTTCCCGATAAGAGGATAGATGCACTTGCAGATATGTATAACCCTGCAAAGATTACTCCCGCAACAATCGAATTTGTTGACATCGCAGGTCTTGTTAAGGGTGCATCAAAAGGTGAGGGACTCGGAAACAAATTCCTTTCACACATCCGCGAAGTCGATGCAATCATTCACGTTGTGCGTTGCTTTGAAAATGATGATATCATTCATGTTGACGGCAGTGTTGATGCCAAAAGAGATATCGAAACCATTAATCTCGAACTTATCCTTTCAGATATGGAGATGATCGACAGAAGACTCGACAGAACTGCAAAAGCCATGAAAGGTGATAAGAGTCTTGCAAGCGAAGTGGAATTTCTTAAGCGCGTTAAAGATGCCCTTGAAAACGAAAAGCCGGCACGAAGTGTTGAATGTGACGAAACCGAAAAAGCAATCCTTGATTCAACCGCTCTTCTCACAAGTAAGCCTGTTATCTATGCCTGCAATATGAGCGAAGAGGATTTCTCGGGCGGCATTGAGGGCAACGAAAACTATAAAGCCGTTTGCGCAATTGCCGAAGCAGAGGGCAGTGAAGTTCTTCCGATTTGTGCAGGACTTGAAGCTGAGATTTCATCTCTTTCAAAAGAGGATAAGGAAATGTTCCTTGCAGACCTCGGCGTTGAACAAGGCGGACTTGATTTGCTCATTCAAAGAAGCTATCATTTGCTTGGCTTGATTTCATATCTTACCGCAGGTCAGCCTGAAGTTCGCGCTTGGACAATCAAAGAGGGAACAAAGGCTCCTCAGGCGGCCGGTAAGATTCACTCAGACTTTGAACGCGGTTTCATCCGTGCCGAAGTTATCAGCTTTGAAAATCTTATGGCATGCGGCTCACTTGTTGCGGCAAAAGAAAAGGGTCTTATTCGTTCAGAGGGTAAGGAATATGTCATGAAAGATGGCGACATTGTTCACTTCCTGTTTAACGTATAAAATAAGATACGTCATATCTTTCACAAAGTTGCGTCAAAAATATGAACTTTTTAATAACTGTTAAATAGATATTAAAATTGTTAATATAATAAACCACATCGGTTCATTGAACAGCCGATGTGGTTAGTATTTTTATGTTATATTTCACATTTTATAATTACGCACATGAGTATCGTAAGGCAGAAGTGACGTATACTTTCTGCAAAATGAAATCACTTCGCTTTCAAAAGTATCATATTCATCATCATGTACATAAGCTCTTATGGTTTTGCCGTTTAACTTCTTTTTTCCGTTTTTCCCGGTTTCCAATGTTTCTCCGGAAAAATATAAGTTGAACAGTTCACCGTCATAACGGGTTTCAGCGTAATATGAAAATCCAAAGTCTTGCAGTTCATTCCATGTAATCTGCTTTTCGGCAAACAGGAGTTTGCTTTTGATTCCGTTCTGATCAATCGTCAGCGTGCTGATATTCGGAAAATCTTTGATTATGGAAGCTATACCGATGACTGCCATTATGATTGAAAACAAAATTGCTGTCACGGTTTTGTCCTGAACAGCAACCGATACAATAGCTGCTGTTACAACCGCAAATAATAAGTAAATTATAACCAGTTGAGCAGTATCACTCTTGCGCGGCTTGATTATAATTTTGTTTTTATCAATGTTCAATCTACTGTTCATTTGTATTGTCCTTTTTAGTTTTAGGAAGTGGACACTTAGAGGTTCTATTTGACATGTGTTTCCCCGCCTACGGCGGGGAAACACAAATTAAACTCCGCATTTTGGATACTCCCTAATTTTAAATCCATCGGTTGACCGATGGATTTAAGTTTGTACTTATTTCTTTTCAATGTTTGTTTCATCAACGATGAAAACGGGTCTGCCTTTTATTTCGTTGTAGATTCTTGCCATATATTCTCCGACGATACCCATGCAAACGAGAACCAAACCGCCGACTGCAAGGACTGCCGCTAATACTATATGTATACCCGAAAAACTTGGGTTGAATCCATAGTGGATAATGAGGAAAACAAGTGCATAAATAACACCGATACCTGTCATGAGCATGCCGAGATAAAACGGCAGACGAAGCGGTGCGTTAGAAAATCCGAGGATACCGTCAAGTGCATATTTAAGCAGTTTTACGATGTTCCATTTTGTTGTTCCTGCCGCACGCTCACGGTTTTCATGCTCGAACCATTTTGTCTTGAAACCTACCCAGCTGAAAATGCCCTTTGTGAAACGGTTATATTCAGTAAGTGAAGTGATTGCGTCAACAACCTTGCGCTTCATGATTCTGTAATCCTGTGCACCGTTATCAATTTCAACCTCGGTCATTTTGTTTGCAACCTTATAGAATGATTCAGACAGGAAGCTTTTGAATCCGTTTTCACCTTTTCTATCGCTGCGTTTTGCCGCTGCAACGTCATAGTCCTCATTTATAAGTGCGTCTACCATTTCGGGGATGAGTTCGGGACTGTGCTGCAAGTCCGCGTCTAAGATTCCGACATATTCAGCACTGCTGTAACGCAAACCGGAAAGCATGGCTGCCTCTTTGCCGAAGTTGCGTGAAAATGAAATATATTTAACGTGACTGTCTTTTTCGGCAAAAGATTTTATGATATCAAGTGTGTTGTCACGGCTGCCGTCGTTAACAAAAATAAAACTGTAATCAAAACCGTCAAGTGACTGCATTACAGGTGTGACCTCTTTATAGAACATGTCGAGCACGTCACTTTCGTTAAAGCATGGAACAATCATTTCTATGGTCTTCATAATATTCATCGTCCTCTCTTTATATTATCTTAAAATTTCGGTATATATAATATCACCTTTTTTTGCGTTATGCAATAAGAATAAAGTATTTTATTTCTTAAGATTATGTAATAATTGTTAGCATGGTTGAGCGAAAAATAGTTTTGTGATATAATCATAGTATATAGATGAACAGAAAAGGCTGTGATGATGATGAGCCGATATAAATATGTATTATGGGATTGGAATGGAACTTTGCTTAATGATTTGCAGGTGAACATTGAAGTCGGTGATTATTTGCTTGCCGAGCGCGGTCTGCCGCCTATTGAGTCTGAAGAGTTCTATCTTGAAAACTTCTGTATTCCCGTCTATGGTTTTTATCAAAAAATCGGCATTGAACTTGACGATGAAAGTTACAGAAAAATTGCCGATGAATACACCGCGGCTTATGAAAGCAGGCTTTGCGATGTTAAGTTGTTCAGCGATGCAGTAGAAACGCTTGACGCATTAAATGCTGAGGGAATGAAGCAAGTTATCATTTCGGCAACACAAAGCAAACTGCTGCTCAAACAGGTTGGGCGCTACGGTATTTCAGATAAATTTGAGCAGATTCTCGGCACTGAAAGCAATCTCGGCATAAGCAAGGTGAAATCTGCGCTGAATTGGTTCGATGCGAATGGTGTTGACGCGAAAGAAGTTGTTTTCATCGGGGACACAACGCATGACTGCGAAACTGCAAATGCAATCGGTTGTGATTGTTTGCTTGTTGCAAGAGGACATAATTCAAAGCATCGCCTTGCTGAAACAGGCTGTAAGGTCTTGGATAATCTTGAAGAAGTGCGGGAAACGATAAGTAATAAGTAAGATGGAATAGTGAATAGGTATGCGGATAAGGGTGTACCTGTGGTGAAATTTCGCCCGCAGAAGAAAATAGAGAAGATTTGTAGTACCTTGTTTCAGCTAAAACTTTACATTACATATAACGGTAAGTCTGTATCGATGTCCTGTGGACATCTTGGAGCACCTCTCCGTCAAAAATGCAAGCATTTTTGCCACCTCTCCT
>JAMPDR010000088.1 GCA_023665555.1 Ruminococcus sp. | reverse complement strand
ACGGCTTTGTCGGTAACAGTTGTGTGAGCCGTTTTTGCAATTGTTTCGGTGTAGGTGTCACCACATGAGCATGTGTAGGTTTTTGTTCCTGTTGAGGTGCAGGTGGCGGACTTGGTTGTTTTGGGAGTGTAAGTGTGCAAGTGAGATGCATCGCTGAAGTGAATTGTTGCGTTGGTTAAATACTCATTATACCCACCTATTTCAATTTTATTCCACTGTTCCACCGAACCGGTATAATAAACATCTGAAAGATTTTTGCAGATGTAAAATGCTTCTGAGCCAATGCTTATAACACTATTTGGAATCGTCACATTTGTAAGACTTTCACAGAATTCAAACGCGCGATGGCAAATGGTAGTGACGCTATCTGGAATCACTATGCTTTCAAAACTGCAATAGCCAAATGCATATTCGTCAATGATTTTGACGCTACTTCCAATCGTCACACTATTAAGATTACTGCAACTGCAGAACGCAGAATTACCAATAGATTTTACGCCGTTTCCAATCGTTACTCTATTAAGGTTGCTACAGCCGTAAAACGCAGTTTCACCAATGGCTATAACACTATCTGGAATTGTTATGCTTTCAATACTACTGTGATAGAACACGTTATCAGCAATTAACTTTGTTCCGCCTTTAATAGTACAATTTCCTGATATTGAGTTTTTAATTGCTATTAAATATTCGCCAACATATAATACATCATTTTCCCAATTAGCTTCATTGTTATATAATTCTGTGTCTGTAAATAAACCACTACCAATTGAAGTAAGATTGTTTCCAATCATTACTTCTGAAAGTCTGGTACAGCCTCTAAAAGCCTCCCATTCAATGCTTGTAACACTGTTAGGAATTATTATACCTGTTAGACTGATGCAACCTTGGAATGCATGACCACCAATATTTGTAACACTATCCGGAATTGTTACTTTTGAAAGATTGCTACAACCACTGAATGTGCCAGCATCGATGGCTGTAATACTGCTCGGAATTGTTATATTCGCAAGGTTGCTACAGTTGTTAAACGCAGAATTGGCAATAACTTTAGTTCCATCTTTAATATTGTAATCGCCTGAAATTGAGCTTTTAGTCGCTATTAAATATTTTCCGATATATAATACATCATTTTCCCAATTAGATTCATTATTATATAATTCCGTGTCTGTAAATACATCTCTACCAATTGAAGAAAGGTTGTTTCCAATCGTTACTTTTGAAAGACTGGTACAGCCTCTAAAAGCCTCCCATTCAATGCTTGTAACACTGTCTGGAATTGTTATACTTGTTAGACCGGTACAATCTCTAAAAGCCTCCCATCCAATACTTGTAACACTGTTCGGAATTGTTATGCTTGTTAGACTGGTACAACCTTGGAATGCATATTCACCAATATTTGTAACACTATCCGGAATTGTTACGCTCTTAAGACTGATACATTTGTAAAACGCTTCCGGTTCAATGCTTGTAACACTATTTGGAATTGTTATGCTCTTAAGACTGGTGCATTTGTAAAACGCCTCATAACCAATGCTTGTAACACTATTTGGTATCGTTATACTTACCAAACTACTACAATTAAAGAACGCAGCAACCTCAATTTTTGTAATGCTATTAGGAATTATTAGATTTTTAATATTGTTGTAATCATAGAATGCTCTATATCCGATACTCGTTACAGTATAACCTCCCAAAGTAGAAGGAATATACGTTTCTTCCTCTACATTTTCTGGAAAATATCCCGTAACCTCAGCAAAACCGTCAATGACATTATATCCCCAATCGCCATCTACGAATTGTGATTCAGGATGTCCGCCGCCAGGACCATTTGCGTGTGCCGTAAGTTCCAATCCCACAAACTCGCCAAGCGGCACTGATGTCAGTGCCATGATAACAACCATAGCGCATGCGATAAAGCGTTTGAAAAATTCTTTTGATTTCATTTCTCTTCCTCCAAATAAAAAAGTGTGTGCAACCGAAGTCACACACACGAAAAATGCAGGGCTTCGATTTGCTACCACACAAAAACTTTTACAATTACCAATTCACAGGCACACGAAAAGTAAAGCCTGCACTTTTACCAAAAAGTAAAAATGCCGCCCGGAATCGGTTTGTTATTCAGTTTTTGTGTGGTGACCTTATTATAGCAAATAAGGCTGATTACTTCAAGCACATTTCTTCATAAAAACAAAAAAGTGCGCCACAACAAGACGCACTATAAAAATGCAATCTCGTTGCTGCCACACAAATTAACTCACAAAACAGGTACAGTTAATTAGAGAATGCACTTCTACTGAAGGATTCCCTGTTTTGTGATTTATTTAATTTGTATGGCAATGCCACTATACCATATTTTATAACAAAAATCAACAAATTTTTATTTTTGAAAAACACATTAGAGTGTGCATGGGACGTCGAGGATGCCGTCCGCTACAAAAAATCACTCCCTTCCTCTGCGGTCTAAACCTTTCCCGACAGCACACACTTCCAACGCATACCGCCCAAAACAAGACTCCCACAAGCCACTTACTCCATTTTTCATTACAAAACCGTCATTATCGCTCCAAACTGAATTTTTTGCCGTTTTCACTCTTGACCTGCCGCTTTTTATCATGTATTATATTAAGGTAACTTTGATTAACTAACATTTCTCGTTTTTAGATAGATAAGGGGTTTGAGTATTATGGAAAGTGTTTTCTCCGGTGAAATTTTGAATATTACACCTTTCAAAAAGGGGTTCGTTTTTGCGACCAAAGCCGAAACAGATGACGGCAGGCTCGTTGCTAACTTTTATGGCTATGACGCTGTGAATGACAAGTTCACTCACATAAAAAAGTCGGTGTTTCTTAAGGTGAAGTTCGGCTATGAATATGAGGATATTGCCAAGCAACTCGGCGACTATGTTTCGTGTGACATCGGCTTTCTCGCTGACAACAAGATTATGGCGATTTTTCCCAACGGCGAATATAATATTTTTAATCCCGACGGCTCGCTCAATGTTTCTTCTCAGCTGACTTATCACGGTGCTTCTGTTTGCGATATTGCTGTTGACGGTCAGTATATTTGGTGCGCTGTTCCCGATGAGAACGCAATCATAAAGTATTCTCCGCGCGAGGGCAGAATTCTGCTTCGTGTCGGCGGCGGTGAAACAACCGCATTCGAAAAGCCATGTGCTGTCACCCTCATGGGCAACACACTTTACATCTGCAACCAGGCATCAAGAAAGATCCGCACTCTTAACACGCAGACCAACTCTGTGCGCGACTACCGCGTGTTCAATGAAAAAGTGTACAAATACATCAATGTTATGGGCAGAGAGTTCGTTTGGCTCAGATCGGGACTTTATGTGCTCGATTGATTATTAATCAAAACAATCACAGCCGTAGTTTTTAGCTACGGCTGATTTTTTGTTCGTTTTTTAATATGCGTGGAAGATACATCTGATTTTCAGATAATCGCCCGCAGAATATAAGTAATAGGTAATATGGAATAGTGAAGAGGTTTTGGTCGCGGATAAAGCAGTAACATATTTTAATTTGCATCCGCGAAATGCCGTAACTGTTAATTTTTAGATTTTTAATTTTAACACTGTTTTAAATCTTTACTTTTCTCTGCGGACGAAAACTCCATATTGTAACAATATCATTCGCGACCGCACTTTTTCACTATTACCTTTTACTTATTACCTGCGCTTGCGCTGACGGTCAGTTACTTTTTCTGCGGACTTAATCTTAAGATTTGTACTATCTTCCCCGCAATATTAGCCGTACGCAAGTACTGCAGTACCGCAAGCACTAAACCTCATCATAAGCCAAGGCACGTGAATAAAGCTTGATTCTGTTTTCGTCAAAGCCGGTTGCGTTGCCGCCGACAAGATAAAGCGGTTCTGTTTTCGGTCTGATGCCACTGTCAAGATGCTTGTTAAGATACAGTTTCAGAACACCGTTTCTCTCTCTGACAGCACAAACCTGAACAACAGTGTGTGCAGGCAGTTGTGATACAACCTCACTGCCGCCTACCATAAAATGACAACGGTCATTCTCGAACCAAAGCCTGATTTCATTGCCCTGTGAGAACAATTCGTAATTCTCTTCGCCGCCCGTGGTTGCAACAATCGAAAAATCACCATCGCCGAAAATGCATCCGTCTGTTATGATATCATCTTTATAGTAAGCAAACTTCAATATAACATCACTGCTTTTAAGCAGAATATCTTTCACACCGCAAAGCGTAAGCTGATCGTGTATGTTAAACGGCTTTTCAAAAGTGATTCGTGCGGTCATGTAATCTTCAAGAAGTTCAATGGAGGCAATTGGATTTTCAAAACATTTTATGCTGTCTGTAACTGCTGTCTGATTAAACATAACTTCAACGGTATTTTCATTCATCGTCCTGATGTATGCCGCCTTCATCGGCTGTGACTTCTTGCCGAAGTGCAGAATACGCGTTTCAAACGGTGCAAGCTGAAGCTTTATTGTGTCACCAAAGCTGTATGTACCCTCTGTTCCTCTAGTACTATACGGAAGAATCGTAACAAGTTCAACATCTTTCAAGCCAATTTCTGCGCCAATTTCATGGCCGAGCCTTAAGACATATTGCTGTGCAGTGCCGCCGCTGTTCCTGACGGCAACAATACCCTCGTCATATCCGAAACAGCCGAATCCGTAAACCTGGCCAAGAGCAGGACTGCCGCCGAACTGAACTGAGCGCGTTATAACATCAAGATTATCTTCAATGAACCGAAGTGCGGCATTATTGATCCGCCACTTTGCATCGTTCATCATGTTATAACTATAGTAAAGTTCCCAGAAACATGTACCTCTCATTGCCATTGTGAACAGATACTCACGAAACTCATCGTCTGTCATGGAAATTTTTGCTTCATTGCCGTAAATCGGATCGTGATTATAAAGATTACTCGCAGGGAAGCAGAACTGACGCACATTGTTGAAGTCATAGTAAACTTGATCGCGATAGCTAAGAAGCATATCTTTTTGCGATGCATTCATTTTTTTGCCGTTAGCGTCCCTTTTGATCATACCCATATCGTCGCTCACTTGAATCCACAAGGTGTTCGCCCACTGCAAAAGCCATGGGCTGACAGGCATATAGCAAGTGAGATTGAGGAAAACATTACCGTCACTTTCAGCTGACAAACGTTCAAAAACATCTGTCCATTTTTCGAACAGTTCACTGTAATAGTACATATCATTTTTACCGCCGACCATGTGATCGTGATTTTTGTTGCGGCATGGTTTGCGGCTAAATCCATCAAGTTTCCAATATGATAAATCGAATTTACTTTGACAATCGCTTAAGAAGTCTGATACCTTTTTAATGTACTTATCACTTGAAACGTCAACATCCCATGAATACTTGCTGAAATATCCATTACCGTTTTTTTCAATCTGCTTTGCAAACTTCGGAGTATCCGAGGTATATCCGCCGCGAGGTCCGAGCCACAAACCGAGAGTCGAACCCAATGCTTTGGTAAGATTACTGCTCGGATATAGTTCATTCGGAAACTTACTGTTAAAGTTCCAAAAACCTTTGGCATAATCGTTCCAGCCGTCATCAATAACATAACGGTCGAGCGGCTTTGTGCCTGCCCTTGTCAGATTTTTCTCAATCTCAAGGAAAGAATGTTCAATCTTCTCACCGCTGATATTCAGCATATGGTCATACCACGAATTATATTGAACGTTGAATTTGCAAGGCTTTGAAATTGTTCTGATATAATCAAAAAATGCAGCTTTCAACCGTGGCATACTGTCGGCATCGGCAACACCGCAAACATACTTGTGAGAAACGTATACACCTGCATCATCAAAAAGTTCACCCAACGGCTTACCACTGTAATACTTAACACAGGCAGCACCATCCTCAACAGTATTGACCGTTGCAGGAAATTCACAGCCGATGAATGTACTTGCAAGAAACACGGGTTGTCCGAGCGACATATAAAATCCACCGGTATGCGACTTTTTCTGTTCAGGCAAGCGCCAAAACTTAAGTTTATCATGGATAAGTATCGGTGCAAAATCAATATAATCAAGCACTGACAAACAACTCTGACCGTCCTCACATTCAAGCCTGATATACTTTTTAAAAAATCTGTCAAACGAACCAAGTTCATAAACAAGGCTCAGCATGATTTTTTTATCCTTAAGTTTAAACGGCATGAATTCAATTATCAGCACATCGCAAAGCGGCTGATTTTCTTCACGGGCAACATTGATTTTCAGCGAATTGGAAGAGATACGTTCGGAAAAAAGTCCGTTTTTGAAATTCAGAACAAACTCCTGTGAGCCTTCAGCACCGCAAATAACCTCATCAGTCAGTTTATTAACAACGCAAGACGCACTTATTTTGCCTTTTGATATTTTCAATTCCTTTGCAATATATCTGTTCTCAATTTTACAGATATCCTTATTAATAATAACCGCCATTTTTCCTCCGAATGTTTAACAGCTGTAATTGGATTAATAATTGTTTTTTAGATGATTGAGTCTGCCCATGAAATCAAATCAGTGCAAATCTGTTCAAAGCATGCCTTTTCATTGAGTATCTCATGTCTGCCATTCTCATAAAGATGCATAGTTACGTTATCCTTGCCGGCATTTTTAAGTCCGTCATAAACCTGTTTAACACCCTTACTGTAATTACCAACAGGGTCCATAGCGCCCGAAATGATGAGAACCGGCAGCTGTTTTGGATAGTTTGCAAACCATTCTTTGCTTGAAACGCTGTTCAAAAGCGAAAACATATCTCTGTAGCCACATGCAGTAAACAGGAAACCGCAAAGATCGTCAGCTATATATTTATCAACCTGCTCGTTATCTCTTGAGAGCCAATCAAAGTTGGTTCTACCTTCAAACTTTTTGTTATATGAACCGAAAGCAATGCTGTCAATCATTTTGCTTCTGTAGTGAGTACCTTTAATTTTTGAAATAAGATTAGCAATAACAATGCCCGCAGCAGCACCCGGATTTGGGCCGGATGTTCCGCAGAAAACAGCACCTGTCAGTTCGTTTGCATATTTAGCGGTGAAACTTCTTGATACGAATGAACCCATGCTGTGACCGAAGAAGATGTACGGCTTATCGGGAAACTCTTTTTTAGCAATTTCAGTCAGTTGATGGCAATCCTCGATAAAGTTTTTCCAACCGTCTTTTTCACCGAAATAGCCAAGTTCATCTTTTGAAGAAACACTCAGACCATGTCCGATGTGGTCATTAATATATACAGCGAAACCATTTTCACAAAGCATATCTGCAAACGGCTCATATCTTTCAAGATGCTCCGCCATACCGTGTGCAATTTGAATCACAGCTTTAACGCTGTCCTTATCCTCCGGCACATAGCTTGCCGCATGAATGTCTGCAAGACCTGAAACTGATTTAAAATTAAACTCGTTTTTTACTGCTTTCATAATATTTTCCTCCAGTGATAAAATCGTTTTTTCGGCTAATACCGAATTTATATAAATAAATTATATCATATTTTGCCATAATTTTCATAAATTTTTGTCAATTAAATGTTGTTAAAATAAACAAAAATAGAATTGATTTTTTGGTACTTGGTGCTTGCGCACGGGTATGATGCGGGGAAGATTGTGCCTGTCAGAAGTAATAGTCCGCAGAATAAAATTATATGTAACCCCATGTGGTCGACCTGCAACCTGACTATTTTCAACCATGTTGATTGTTAACATCTGCCTAATTTGGTCGCCCACATAGGTGTGACCCTACGACTTAAATTTTTTTGCAGCAACAACTCAACCCACCACGCATCATTACGTGGTGGGTTGATTCTTACTTAGCTTTCACGCTCTTAACTGCGCTATACGCGCCATAGATTGTTTTACCGTCAACTGTTTTGTAGGCTCTTACTTTGAAGTAATACGTTGTGCCTTTCTTGAGGTCTTTCTTTGTGTACTTCACTGTGCCGTTTTTCTTGATTGTGGTTACTTTCTTGTAGCCGCTGTCTTTTTTCGTTGACATGTAAATCTCATAGCCTGTTGCTCCGCTGATTTTGTTCCAGCTGAGTGTTGCCTGCTTTGTTCCTGCTGTTGCTTTAAGCGTTGGTGTTGCAGGTTTTGTTGAGGTTGTAAGCTGTGTGTATGCAGAACTCCAGTAGGTTGTTTTGCTTACTGTTGTATAGGCTTTGACTGCATATTTATAGCTTGTTCCTGCTTTAAGCTTGCTTATGGTGTAGTTCGTGTTCTTTGTGTCAGCAATCTTGACCCACTTTTTGCCGTCATACTTGAACACTCTGTAGCCTGTTGCTCCGCTT
>JAMPDR010000087.1 GCA_023665555.1 Ruminococcus sp. | reverse complement strand
CGTTACTTTTCGCGGGTGAGTAATTTAAAATCGGTCACTGATTTACACGCGACCTTACTTATTCACTATTCCTTATTACATATTACTTGAAATCCGATCCTCAATCCTCATTCCTTCTTCCTCTGCGGACAGAATCTTACCTTAACTACAAACCTTTCCCGCAATATTAGCCGTGCGCAAGCACCGCATTGATCAATGCCTTGTGTCATCTTCATAGCACTCACAAAATCTTGCTGCAAAAGCAGGTTCATCTCCGCCTGCGTAAAGGTGTCCCGTGTCACCGAAAGACATCATTCTGAAAACCGCAATGCCTTTTTCACGCTCTTCTGTTACAAGCGTTGTGACAGAAGACGGAGCGGCAACAAAATTGTGCCACAAAATCATCGGCGACATGCCGAAAATGTGTGACAGGATAACACATTCAACAGCAAAGTGGCAGAACAAAACAATGGTGTCATGATTACTGTTGACCGCCTTATAGACTCTGCCTTCATGAATATAGCCGTGTTTTTCAAAAAGCGCGTCTATACCGTCGCATACTTTGCGATATTCTGTTTCAACATTTGGCTCGTTCATCAGTTCTGACTGATACCATTTGTCGGTATAGTGGATATCATCATTTGTCCACTCTGACGGAAGTCTGTCCCAGCAGGAAACAGGTTTTCCGTCCTCTTTAATTTTGCCCTTGAACTCATGCAGCCAAGGAAGAATTTCAAGTTTTTTATCATACTTTTTCATTGTGTACGATGCAGTCTTTTTCGCTCTGCCGAGGGGTGAACAATAGAAATAGTCTATGTTGGCTTTGGCAAGCTTTTTTGCAAGCAACATGGCTTCTTTTTTACCCTTTCTTGTCAGAGAGTCAATTGCGTAGTTCGGGTCGCCGTGACGAACAATTATGAGTTTCATAAGTTTTTCACCTCATTTTCCGCAAGCAAAAAATCAGAAAGGTTTTTGGATTTAAAGAACAAAAATGTATTAATTCTGCGGAAACGATGTTTTAGGCAGAGTTAATTCCGAGAAAACCCAAGTTAATTCCGAATTTATGCCACAAAGTAAAGTAAATAAAAGTAAAGTAAATTATTTTTTTGAGCTGACAAAATGTCAGACTCAACTGTAAAAACGTGAAGATCAATTGTTCATGCTGTCGTCATAAATGGCTTTCAGTCCGTCAAGCAGAAGATTTTCATCATAGATGATCTCAGCTTCACAGCATGGGATAATGCCGTTACTGTATCCTCCGGTTGCGACGATTGTTGTGTTTTCAAAACCGAGTTCGTTTATGATGCGTTTTGTCATTCCGTCTATCATCGCCGCGGTTCCGTAAACAACACCTGCCTGCATACATTCAACAGTGTTGGTACCGTAGGATCTTTCAGGTTTTGTGAGATTGACTGACGGCAAAAGCGATGCTTTTGATGCAAGCGAATCCAGTGATATCTTCACACCGGGAGAAATTGTGCATCCGACAAAGTAGCCGTCCTTATCAAGAGCAAGTATTTTTGTTGCTGTGCCCAAATCAACAACAAGGCAGGGCAACGGATATTTTTTTGCGGCGGCAACACAGCCTGCAACAAGGTCAGCGCCGAGATGTTCAACAGGGAGAACCTCAATTTTGAGGTGTCCGTTATGTTCTTTGCCGACAATTATCGGTTGTTTTTTGATTGTGAGATAAATTGCCTTTTCAATTACCGCTGTCAGTTCGGGAACAACAGAACTTAAAACTGCGCCCGTGAAATCGGTGGGTTTAACATTATAAAGTTCGAATAAGCTGAGAATCTGAGCAGCGAATTCATCACCTGTTTTGTGTCTTTCCGTATACATACGTGAAACGAAAATGAGATTTTCTGCATCATAGCAACCGATTGTGATATTCGTGTTGCCTATATCAAATACAAGAATCATAAGTAGATACCGCCTTTTTGTGATATTATTCATGTCAAAAGTATAGCCTAAAGCTATGGTAAAAGTCAAGATTATGTGGTACAATGGTGCTTGCGGTACTGCGTACGGCTATGATGCGTTTTAGTTTTGTGCTTATGGTAAGATATAGTCCGCAGAGGTAGATGGTAGTTAGAAATATAACAATTGATATGTTGAGATAGCAAACATTTATGAAGTTGGACTTATGCACTGTACAAAATGTACAAAAAATATGTGAAGTGTTTATGTTTTTCAAAATTGAAAAAGGTTACAGAAAATTTGTACTTTTTGTACTGTGTGGTATGTTCATCTTGTTAAAGTGAATAATATTCACAAAAAATATTGATTGGATGCAAATTGTGCAAACTGTTAAGTTAAGAAACTTATTGCAGTATAAGAATAATCACGCATAAATGTTGCCATTTGAGAATAATTGTGTAGGGACGCCGCTTGCTGCGTCCGCAAACCTCGCCTATGTACATATTTAAATTTAAAATGTACAACCCCGTGGTACTACGAAATCGTATCAATCTTCCTCTGCGGACTATATCTTTCAATAGGTACAATCTCCCCCGCATCATAGCCGCACGCAGTACCGCAATTCCGAATTAAATTTATACTGAACGAAGGTGAAAATATGATTTGTTCGGCTTGTCCGAGAAAATGTAACATTGACCGTAGCGCCCAAAAAGGGTTTTGCTCGGTGAGTGAAAATTTTGTTGTTGCCCGTGCCGCAAAGCACATGTGGGAAGAACCATGTATCAGCGGAACTAACGGTTCGGGTACGGTGTTTTTTTCAGGCTGCAATCTCAGATGTGCATATTGCCAAAATTACGAAATCAGCCACGGCTGCTTCGGCAAAGAGATAAGCGACGAGCATCTTATGAAAATTTTCGATAATCTTATTGAAAGCGGTGTGCATAATATTAATCTCGTTAACCCGACTCATTATGCTGTCAGGCTTGCAAAAGTGCTTTCAGAATATCATTCGCCTGTGCCTGTTGTGTATAACAGCAGTGGCTATGAATCAGTTGAAACGCTCAAAATGCTTGAGGGACTTGTTGATATCTATCTGCCTGATTTTAAATATATCAGCGGTGACAGAGCGGAGAAATACTCCCATGCACCGAACTATTTTGAGCGAGTGAGTGAGTCTGTTATCGAAATGAAACGTCAGATGCCGAGTGATGTTTTTTCACCTGACGGCATGATGCAAAAAGGATTGATAGTAAGGCATTTGATTTTGCCGAAGAACACCAACCAGTCGTTGAAAATCATTGATTGGATAAAGGAAAACCTGGGAAAGCAAACGATCGTCAGTCTTATGGCACAGTATACACCCTGCGGTCAAATTGAAAACTTTCCCGAACTTCAGCGGAAAATCACTGCACGAGAATATGAAAAAGTTGTTTCCTATCTTGAAGAAGCAGAACTGGAAAACGCATTTATTCAGCAGCTTGAATCAGCAGAAAAGCAGTTCATACCGTCGTTTGATTTGACAGGAATAGCATGATAATTCGTAACGCGTAATTCGTAATGCGTAATTGCGGGGAAGATTGTACCTGTTGTAAGCAATAGTCCGCAGAGAAAGAACGAATTAGGAATGAGGAGTTAGGAGTGAGGAACGAAGGCTGCGGATGAGTGACGGCCTACGTCAGCTTTTCTCCCGCAAAGATAGATAGTAATTAATTTATAACTTGTTATTATAATAAATCTTTAACTGAAGGTTCTCATTGTTTTTCGCGGATTTTTTTTAAAATTGTTGCTATTTTCCCCGCGACCGCAACTCCTCATTCCTAATTAATTTAAGGTCTTTATTTTTGCAAATATGTGTGGTAAAATTAAATCATGACAAAATACAACGGAGGAATGAAAAATGGATATTAAAAGCAAAAGCAAAGGTTTTATCGGCGAATTCAAAACGTTCATCATGCGCGGCAACGTGATTGATTTGGCAGTCGGTGTTATTATCGGCGGCGCTTTCCAGGCGATTGTTAATTCGCTTGTTAACGACCTGATCTCGCCGATACTTTCACTTTTTACAAAGGGCATCAATTTCAGTGATAAATTTGTTGTGCTGACCTTTGAAGATGTTAACTTTAAAACTGCGGCACAGGCCGCCGATGCAGGATATGCGACATTTAACTACGGTTCGCTCATTACGGCGATAATCAACTTTTTGATTATGTCCTTTGTCATTTTTCTTATTGTCAAAGGAATAAATAAGGTTGCGGCTCTCGGCAAAAAAGAGGAAGAACCTGTTGCTGTGACTGTTAAAGTTTGTCCGTTTTGTAAAAGTGAAGTCAGCATTGACGCTGTAAAATGTCCGCACTGTACCTCTGACCTTCCCGAAGAAGAGACTGAGGAAGTTGCAGTGCCTGTGGAGGAATAAAACATGATTGGATTTATAGGTGCAGGAAATATGGCAACCGCTATTATCAAAGGCTTGGTTGCATCAAAAACAACATCGGCTGATGAAATAGCTGTGTATAATATACATTCAGACAAGGCGGAAAAGCTGGCGGCTGAATATGGAATCAGAGTGATGGACTCTGCAAAAGAAATTGCACTTAATTGCGATACGATTGTTCTTTCGGTTAAGCCGAATGTGCTGCCGACTGTGCTTGACGAAATCAAGAACGAGGTTAAGAAAAGCAATCCGCTGCTTATTTCAATTGCAGCAGGAAAAACACTTGATTTTATTGGTTCACATCTTGCAGAGGAAACAAGAATTGTTCGTGTCATGCCGAACATCAACGCAAAGGTTGGCGCATCAATATCAGCTTTTTGCGGAAACGCACATGTGACGGATGATGATCTCGCTTTTGTTGACGGATTTTGTTCTGCTTTCGGCAAAGCGATTAATTTGCCTGAAAATCATTTTGCTGTTTTCGGTGTTATCGGAGGTTGTTCACCTGCATTTGCATATATGTTCATTGACGCTATGGCACGTGCTGCGGTCAAAAACGGATTGCCGAAAGCACAGGCTCTTGAAATATCTGCCCAGGCAGTTCTCGGCAGTGCAAAGATGATTCTCGAAAGCGAAGAGCATCCATGGCAGCTTGTTGATAAAGTATGTTCACCGGGCGGTACAACGATTGAGGGTGTGCTTTCACTTCAAAGTGACGGCTTTGAAAGTGCAGTTGCAAATGCGGTTGATGCGGCATTTGAGAAAGATAAAAGACTGTGATCATCTAAGTAATAGATAATATGGAATAGTGGAAAGGTACGCGGGTCAGGTTATACCGGAATTAAGATATAGTCCGCGTGTTTTAGTATGATACATCTTTTGGCTTGTCCTTGTGCCGGACGGGCAGTTACTTTTTCTGTGTTCAGAAAAAGTAACCAAAAAGAAACTCTGACGTACGCAAAAGCAACAACGAAAAATTGCAAGCAATTTTTCATTGTATTTTGCTATAGGCAAGTTGGTACTGACTTTCATATCCTTTGGACGCCATACAATAATGACGAAATACGTTCGGCTACAATAAGTTTGTTCACCATAACCACAGAGATTCAAAACAGCTGGGGCTTTGTCGCCTGTCTTTACTTGTAGTCTTATTGGTAGATTGTGCTTATTTACTCTTGATTTAAAAATAGCGCAAGCGGTAAGGTTCAGGCCGACCACATGGGGTCGACACTACGAAATAGCTGCAAACGCAGTGAGCAATTTCGCTTGACGCAGTCAAATTTAGTTGCGTAAGCAATTTAGCTATGCGAAGCATAATTTAGCTACGTTAGCCTTCCTCTGCGGACTAAATCTTTCGATAGGAACAATCTTCCCCGCAATTACGCATTACGAATTAAGCATTACGCATTACGCATTACGCATTTCACCTTTTCACTATTCTTATTACCTGTGCAAGTGATTGCACAAAGGTTACATCAGCGTAAAAATAGTCAGCGCCTCTTCGATACGCTCATAAATTTCCGGCATGTCGGTTGCAGGCAGAGGATTTTCGCCTTTGCCGATTTCTAACGTGAATCCCGGACGAGAGAACTGTTCAATAAACCAATCCTTGAATCCGCCGTGTGATGCCAGTCCGTCATTGTTTATCAGTGAATATGAGCAGGAATCGGCAAGAATTTTTGCAATCATGCTTGCCTGAGCAGGTGTGTTTTTGCCGTATTGCCAATATAGTTCCTCGCCTTGACTATGTATCGCCATGACCTGACGGAATGAGCGGCTGCGGCAAAGCCTTGTGAGCGCTTTGGTTTCGGCTTCGCTTTCGGGGTGTTCTCCGCCGTATTGACGTGCTGACGGTGAACTTATTCCGTTTTCTTCTTCCATTCGGCGAAGTATTTCCCATCCTGCATTGAAGTTGTGGTTGATATCAACACCCATTGCATTCGCGTTCCATTTTGAGTAATCATCACACGGGATACTTTCAACGAATTTACGAAGTGATCTTGCCGACGCAGGACCGTGTACGGCAATTTCCGTGCCGTCAGGATTTACGCATGGGATAACGGTTACACCGAGTTGAGTATACGCTCTTGAAATATCAACATCACTCATGAGTCGATGATACTTTAGACAAAAGCACAGTTGTTCAATGAACTTATAAAGTGTCAGACATCCGACCCATTCACAGCCGTGAAAGCCGCCGGCAAGCAAGACGCTGTTGTTTCGATTGCCGACGGTAAGCGAAAAGATTCCGCGTCCCAGACTTGTCCTTGAAATGACTTCGGCTGACACAAACGGGTATTCACGGGTGATTGCTTCGAGATATTTTTTGTTGACTTCGTAATCGAAGGTTTCAGCTTTTACGATTGGCATATAGTTATTTCCTCAGACTTTCCGACTGCAACCGAAAGTGAAATATTATGTTGCAGTCAAACCTTATAAATATATGAGTTTGGAATCTCTGATTAAATATATTTGAAAAATTTTGATAATATACCAAGGAGTAAATATTTTATGGAATTATTTGAAAAAAAGATAAGTGAAAAACTGCTTTATGATGGCAGAATTATGAGAGTACATATTGACACAGTTGAACTTCCCGACGGAAAAACAGCAACACGCGAACTCGTTGACCACAACGGCGGAGCATGCATTGCTGCTCTGACCGAAGATTATGAATTGTTTTTTGTTAAGCAGTTCCGAAATCCGTTTGACACTGTTTTGACGGAACTGCCGGCAGGTAAACTTGAAAAGGGCGAGGACCCGAAAGCCGCCGCAATTCGTGAACTTGAAGAAGAATGCGGTCTTAAGGCGGAAAATGTTGTTGAAATGGGAACTGTTTATCCCACGGTGGCATATTGCAGTGAGATTATCTATTTGTATCTTGCAACGGGTCTGTCAAAATCCGTTCAGCATCTTGATGAAGGTGAGTTCTTGTCAGTTGAAAAAATCCCGCTTGACAAAGCAACAGAAATGGTTATGCGCGGTGAGATTGCAGACTCGAAAACGGCGCTTCTCATAATGAAAATTGCAAGACTCAAAGATGAGGGTAAAATATGAGCAAAAAATTTATTGTAGCGTCCGCATCGCCGCGAAGAAAAGAAATCTTACAAAATGCAGGTTATGATTTTCTGGTGATTGCATCTCAGGCAGATGAAACACTCCCTGATGATATAAGCGCAGAAGATGCGGTAAGGGAACTTGCAAAAAGAAAAGCGTTATCTGTTTCGGCAGAAAATGAAAATGCAGTTGTTCTCGGTTGTGATACGGTGGTTGCAATTGACGGCAAAATCCTCGGCAAACCTCAAAATGCAGATGATGCCGCAAAAATGCTGAACAGCCTTTCGGGCAGAACACACACTGTATACACAGGGGTGTGTATTACGGATGGTGAAAAAGAGAAAACCTTTGTCAGTGCAACCGAGGTTGAGTTTTATCCGCTTTCAAAAGTGACTGTGAATGATTATGTTGCAACAAATGAGTCGAACGATAAAGCAGGTGCATATGGTATACAGGGTTACGGCAGTGTGCTTGTCAAAAAAATCAACGGCGATTATTTGACAGTTGTCGGTCTGCCGTTCGGCGAAACAGCAAGAGCGCTTGCAGAGTTTGGCGTGGATGGGAAGATTGGAGTTTAATTTAATGCGTAATTCGTAATGCTTAATGCGTAATTGCGGGGAGGATTGTGCCTATCGAAAGATATAGTCCGCAGAGAGAAGATTGTTACGATTTCGTAGGGACGCCGCTTGCTGCGTCCGCAAAACCTTGCCTATTATACATATTTAAATTTAAATGTAAAACCACGTAGGGTCGACCCCATGTGGTCGACCTGCAACCTAACCAATTGCACAATTTTCAAATAAATGGCAAATAAATAAAATCTCCCAATAAGACTGCAAATAAAGACAGTCGACAAAGCCCCTGCTGTTTTGAATCTCTATGGTTATGGTGAACAGTCTAACTGTAGCCGAACGTATT
>JAMPDR010000086.1 GCA_023665555.1 Ruminococcus sp. | reverse complement strand
TTACCCTGAATCTTTTCAGGAAAAAGCTTTTGCAATCGGTCTTGCCGACAGAAAAGCCACAGCGAAAAAGAAAAAAATCTTTATGCTGCCGTTTGTGCTTGTCATGCTGTTTGCGCTTCTGCTTATTATCGGCTTGTGGAACAAAACATCTGATTACAAATCAGCTTACTTGCAGGCTTTGCTTTTTCTTGAAGTAATGAACTGGTATGATGGCATTGTGATTGACCGATTGTGGGTTGGACACAGCAAATTCTGGATAATACCCGGATTGGAAGAGATTCCGTTCGTGCAGACATGGAAACAAGTGCTGAAAAAGCGAGGAATGTTGACATTGATTTGGATTGTCGGTGCAGCAATTGTTGCGGCACTGAATGTGTTGATTTTTTAAGGAGATGTTAAAATGAAATATACAGGAATGACATGGGGCATGTGGATACTGTTTAAAAAATCATTTTGCGATAATATGGTTGACACACTCGGCTTCGACAAGCAAACCGCAGTAAAAATCACAATAGCAGCAAAACAAAAATATAAAGACATCATCATGAATTTGCCTGAATTTGAAAAGGCCGATCAATTCAAAATAAATTTAGTAAACAGTGCAATGTTTGCAGCGTTTTATCTCAATATGCCGAAAAAGCCATCACTTGATAAGATGACTGAGTATTATGAAAAATCCATGATGACAGCACCCATGAAATGGTTCTGCCAAATGAGCGGCAAACAGAAATTTTCACCAAAAGACATCAACGATATGAAAAAAACGGCCGCCCTTCGTGCCGCAGAAAGAAACCCGTATTCATGGAACATGGACTTTTATGAATATAAAGACGGTAGCGGCTACGAAGCACGCTTCACAAAATGCGGCATATGCACTTTGATGAACGAACTTGGAATTTCAGATGTTACCCCGGCTTTGTGTAATTTAGACTATGCCATGAGCAAGGCAAGCGGAGTTTCTGATTTTGTTCGCAAATACACACTGGCTTCCGGAGGTCCGTATTGTGATTGCGGATATAAAAACATACACATGAGAAAGAATTGAATCTGTAATCTGAAAATTGTCATAACTTTCTCAAACTTTTGTGAATATCTATTGACAACCCGGCATTAAATGTGATATGATAAGCATTAGTTAGCCGTTGCTAACTAACATATAATCATAACTCAGCCTTTGAAAAGGCTTATATTTCAACCACGCGGTTAGCTGTTGCTAACCAACGATCACAATACAGGAGAACGGATATGTCTGAGGAACTTTTGGTACGTCACTGCTCACCCACGCTTGCCGGGATGAAAACCGGAAATATATTTAACTGTAAATTTGAAGATACTGACGAAATGAAAAGCAGTATCCGTTGTTGGAATCGTACGCTTGTGAAGAAAGGGTTGCGTGTTCTCCCTCTTCGCCGTCAGGAAGATCGTGTGCTTATCTATGTTTATCGCCCTGCAAAGCTGTCGCAGGATCTTAAGTGCAATATGGCAGATAAAATATTACAGGAGCGTGGATATGATACAAACAAGGCTAACTGCTGTATTTTAGAACTGATTAAGCGTCTTAAGAAAAACGAAGATTTTCCGCATGAAATCGGTTTATTTCTCGGTTATCCGCCTGAGGATGTGCAGGGCTTTATTGAGAACCGTGCGGCAGACTGCAAATGTGTAGGATGCTGGAAGGTTTATGGTGACGCAGAATCAGCACAAAAACTTTTTGCAAAATATAAAAAATGCACTGATGTATACTGCACAATGTTTGCAAACGGAAGGTCTGTTGAACGGCTCACTGTTGCCGTTTGATATATATAATATACATTCTATCAGAAAGGTTGGTACATACAACATGAGTAAAATTGCAGTAGTTTATTGGAGCGGAACAGGAAATACCGAAGCAATGGCAGTCGCTGTCAAAGAAGGTGCTGAAGAAAAAGGTGCCGAAACAGTTATGCTCACAGCAACGGAATTTGATGTTTCCATGATGGATTCTTTTGATGCGATTGCATTTGGTTGCCCATCTATGGGTGCGGAAGAATTGGAGGACAGCGAATTTGAACCGATGTTTGCTTCCTGCGAAGCCAAGCTGAACGGTAAGAAGATTGCACTCTTTGGCTCCTACGGCTGGGGCGACGGCGAATGGATGCGCAATTGGGAAGAAACCTGCAAAAGTGACGGAGCGGTACTTGTTTGCGATTTTGTAATCTGCAATGACGCACCTGACGATGACGCACTTGCTGCTTGCATGGACTTAGGTGCAGCACTGGTGTAAACTCAAATCAACTCGGAGATGGCGAATATGCCATCTCCTTTTTCTGAATATTCCGCAACTTCAGCATTGTATCTTGACAATCCGATTTTTTCTGTGCTATACTAAAGTTATGAGTTAGCAATCGCTAACGCACAGCATTTTTTATAAAGTCCGGTTAGCTTGTCCTAACATCAGTGTTTAAATACGACAATGATGACAATATAAACGATGTAATAGTGAAGAAAGAGGTTTTCTATGAGCAGACATGATGAAATCAAAAACGCATATAAAAGTCTTGGCGGTGAAGCGACATTTTACGATGGTATGATAACCTGTTCAACACCTGCCGGAAAAGCCGTTTGTAAACTGGTATGGAACATGAATAAGCAGGAAAATGACCGTTATCTGGAACTTGCGCTGTCAGGCATTCCACAAAACTTTTCAGGTCGAATGCTGGAGGTTCCGGTCGGTACAGGTGTACTGACAATGCCGGTATATGAAACTTTACCGGATGCAGATATAACTTGTTTGGATTACTCCTCAGACATGATGGAACGAGCAAAACGACAGGCAAAAAAGCGAGGAATTTCAAATATTCAGTTTATGCAGGGAGATGTGGGAAACCTGCCTTTTGATAACGAGAGCTTTGATCTTGTGCTGTCGCTCAACGGATTCCATGCCTTCCCCGATAAAGAAGCAGCATACAGTGAGATTTTCCGAGTTTTGAAACCCGGAGGTATTTTCTGCGGATGTTTTTATGTGAAGGGCGAGAACAGGAGAACAGACTGGTTTATTGAAAAACTTTATACTCCGAAAGGCTTTTTTACACCGCCATATGAAACGGCAGAGAGCCTGAGCAAACGTCTGAAAGCTATGTATAAAGAAGCGGAAGTACAGACTGTGGAAAGTATGGCAGCTTTTCAATGCAGAAAAGAAGATAGCATCCATGAAAAATAATAACGAACATCTTCCCGTATACGGAGTTGGTCCGATTTACGGAATCTGCATTATTGCCGTAACAGTTATAGCAATCGTTTTATCCTGTATGGATATACTGTCTGTTGGAAAAATTACAGCATTAAAGCTTCCGTTTATAATTATCGGAATTTTGATTGCCATCAGCGGCTTTGTTGTGTGGTTTAAAGCGGCATTCAAAATTGATAAATACATCGTTTCAAATGAGTTGTGTACTGATGGAATTTATGGCATCGTGCGAAATCCATGCTATTCCGGCATCATGCTGATGTGTACAGGTTCTTTGTTCATTGCAAACAATCTGCTTTTACTCATTCTCCCCTTTGTATATTGGATTGCAATGACAATACTGATGAAACACACAGAAGAAAAATGGCTATATGAACTATACGGAAAAGAATATACTGACTATTGCAAAAAGGTAAACCGTTGTATTCCTTGGTTTGCAAGAAAAAAGTAAAAGATATGGGTGATTTTTTTGACAAAGACAATTGAAAAATATGCTAAAGCATATAAACAAGGCTTGATTTGGAAAGGTTTTTCTGATATTGAGGGGAAAACAATCCTATATAAAAACAAGCTTGAAGAAATGTATGTGTCGCAGGCATATGAAAAACATAATATTTACCCAACGATCAACACGGAAAAGGTCTATGCAGTCATTGCCATGTGCTTACAGCTTAAAGAATACGGAATGGATGACAGCGAAATTTTGGATTTTCTGAACTTTTCTTTCAGAAAAGCAAGGAAGTTGTTTGACAGGCTTTCTGCGATTATAAATATCCTGCCAAACAGCTATCAAATTGCAAAGAAATGGAACATTTCCGATCACGATAAAAGAATCGCCGATAAAAGCGTCACATATGACTACTTCATTGCAACCGATGAGAAAATTGAATACAAGGTCAGCAAATGTATGTATGTCGAAATGTTTGATTATTACGGTATAAGGGGGTTGTGCAAAATATTTTGTCAATCAGACGAGAGAATTTATGCGAATCTGCCCCGCCATGTAAAATACATTCGTCACTCGGAACTTGCAACCGGGGACACCTGTCATGATGAGATTATTAAGAAGTAAACCGATAATGCTAAAATCGCCGACTATGAAAAATGCGATTTCCAGTACAGTAAAAGAACAATAATTACATTTAAATGGGGTAAGAAAAATGAGTAACGAATTAAAAGAAAACACCGTGCAGCAAACACTGTGCATGCCCTTATGGGGACGAATGATTGCTACAAAAAAATACCCAAATCTGTTTCCGGATAAGGATGCAGAGCGCATCGTGAAAGAACTGGGTGTGGACTGGTCTGACAAGGTTTTATTCCACCTGCAATATATGTGGATGAACTGCGTAATTAGACAATATAATCTGTCGTGGGAAATTAATGAATATCTGAAAAAGCATCCACATGCGGCAGTTGTGGAACTGGGAGCAGGACTTTCCTGCCTACGCAAACAGATGGGCAACAATACGAACCCATGGTATTGTCTGGATATGGAGAATGTGGTTGCCTTGCGTGAAAAGCACATTCCGAAAGGTGAACATGAGAAAAATATCGTTTGCGACCTCAATGATTTTTCGTGGTTTGATCAGATCGACTTCAAGCCGGAGGACGGTATTGTTTTCACAGCAGGCGGATTGTTCTATTATTTTGAGAAAGAGCAGGTGCGCCGTCTGTTTATAGCCATGGCTGAGCACTTCCCCGGCGGAATGATAACTTTTGATGCCGTAAATGCCATAGGGTTGAAAGGTGTAAACGCGGAAGTCAAAATGGCAGGAAATGAAACGAAATTATTTTTCTCTTTGGAAAATCCAAAAGAAGAATTGAAAAGCTGGTCGGATCGTATCGTTAATGTTACGGAAAAAGACTATGCCTACGGATATTTAAAAGGCGGATACAGAAAAACACCGGTTACCCGTATATTCAACTGGGTAATGCGTACATTTCATATGAGTTTTATGCTTCATGTGGAGTTTAAGCAGTGTCAGCAATCCATCTAGTAAAATACTATGAGCGAATATGTAGAAATGCATAAACGCTTTTACACGAATCTCGGTTTTCTTTTCGATATGTTTTTTACAGTTCCGATTCCAACTAAACTATGCGGGTAAACGCTGTCAAACTTGCACAGCCTTACCCGCATACTTTTTCACTATTACTTCCATTTTTACTCCACCGTAACCGATTTCGCAAGATTCCTCGGCTTGTCAATATCGCATCCCCTTAATTTTGAGGCGTAGTAGCTGAGCAACTGCATTGGAATCACTTCAAGTGACGGCATTAAAAGCGGATCAGTGTCAGGCAGGATGATGCTATATTCCATGTCGCTGACCTCATCGCGGTGCTTTTCAGTTGTGACGGCGAGAACTCTTGCTCCCCTAGCCTTTACCTCTTTGATGTTGCTGATTGTTTTTGCAAAAACCGCATCATTTGCCGCAAGCGCAACAACAAGTGTGCCAACCTCGATGAGCGAAATTGTTCCGTGCTTAAGTTCACCTGCACCATATGCCTCGGAGTGAATATAGCTGATTTCTTTCATCTTAAGCGATGCCTCCATTGCACAGGCATAGTCAAGATTTCTGCCGATGAAATATGAATGTTCAAGCGGAATGAAAATTTTTGCAAGCTGCTTTATCTTAGCATCTGTGGTTTTCAAAATCGTTTCGATTTTATCCGGGATTGCTGCAAGTTCTGTGAGGAAACTTTCCAGCTGTTCATCACTCATTTTTCCTGTCTGATGTGCAATGTGCGCAGCCAAAAGATATATCATCGCAAGCTGAGTTGAATATGCCTTGGTGGTTGCAACCGCAATTTCCGGTCCTGCCCATGTGTAAAGCACATCATCGCTTTCACATGCTATGGAACTGCCCACAACGTTGACGATTGAAAGTATGCGCGCGCCCTTTTCCTTGGCAGTTCTCAATGCTGCAAGTGTGTCAGCCGTTTCACCGCTCTGACTTATGATTATCACAAGCGTGTACTCGTCAACGATTGGATCTCTGTATCTGAACTCAGACGCGATATCAACCTCTGTCGGTATTTTTGTCATCTGTTCAATGACATATTTCGCAACAACACCAACATGATATGCCGAACCGCAGGCAGTGATGAAAATTTTGTTGTAATTTTTGATGATATCTTTTGACAGATTCAAACCGTCAAGAACAATTTCTTTTCCGTTTTTGATTCTCGGATGAATCGTATCCCGCAGTGACTGCGGCTGCTGCATGATTTCCTTAAGCATGAAGTGTTCATATCCGCTTTTTTGCGCGTCGGATATGCTCCATGAAATATGCTCGCTCTCCTTTTTAATCGGCTTGCATGATTTATCATAAAATGAAATGCCGTCTTTATCAAGAATTGCAATTTCTCTGCCGCCGAGTTTGTATAATTCATTGGTGTATTTCAAAATCGCTGTCATGTCAGACGCAATAAAGCATCCGTCAACGCTCTTGCCCAAAACAAGCGGACTTGCCCAGCGTGTGCACACTGTTTTATCAGGAAAATCTTTGCACAATATTCCGAGAGCATACGCACCCTCAAGCATATCAGTTGTTTTTGAAACAGTTGAAACAAGGTCACCGTCATAGTTCTTTTCAAGCAGATGTGCAATAACCTCGGTGTCTGTTTCAGACTTGAACACATAACCATCCTGCTGAAGCGATTCGCGCAAAGATGCATAGTTTTCAATGATACCGTTGTGCACAACTGCAAACAGTCCGCTCTGACTCAAATGCGGATGCGAGTTGATGTCGTTCGGCTCACCGTGAGTCGCCCAACGAGTGTGTCCGATTCCGATCGTTGCCTTCGATTGAGCCTTCGACGCAATCAATGACTCCAACGCAGCAAGTCTGCCTTTAGTTTTGATGATGCTGATATCATCGCTTTCCATCAATGCAATCCCGGCAGAGTCATAACCTCTGTATTCGAGTTTTTCAAGACCGTCAATAAGGTACGGCACTGCAATGTTTCTTCCGATATACCCAATAATTCCGCACATAAAATTCTTCTCCTTTTGTTTTTGAAAGCATTGTATTATTGTATTAATCAAAGTTTTTTTCTGACAGTGTCCGCGGCGGGCAAAATACAAATAAACTTCGCACTTTGGACATGCCTATTTTTTAATAAGATTTGCCAATATAATCGGTTTATGATATAATATTATAACATAAAAAGCAGTAATAATCAAATTTTGCACGTTTGATATCCGACATTAGTCGATTTTAATGTGATTGACAGTTCGCAGTCATATCAAATTGATTTGTCGCCGATTTTTGCAAAAATATCCTCCAATTCAATTATATGTATTCAGAAAGGAGAATAACATTATGATTGCTCAAAAAATAATTTTTCCGATTTTTCTCACTTCTGCGGCAGTTCTCGGCACTTTCACAGCGGCTGAAATCATTGCAAGCAAGGGAAACTGTACATCCGAACCCGATTTTTTTCTGATTCTCGGCTGCCGTGTCAGAGGTGACAAACCGGAAGAAACACTGCAAACAAGAATCAACGCTGCCGCCGAATACCTCACTCAGCACAAAAATGTAATTGCGATATGCTGCGGCGGAATCGTCCACGATGATCAGACCAAAAGCGAAGCACAGGCAATGTTTGAGGGACTGACCGCACTCGGAATTGAAAAGGAGCGAATAATTCTTGAGGATCAGTCAACCACTACCGCAGAAAATTTCATTAATGCAAAGAAAATCATTGACAACATGAAGCTTGAAAGAACTGCAAAGCTAGCTTTTATGTCAAGTGAGTTTCATCTTTTGCGTTCGGGAATCATCGGGAAAATTGCAGGTGTCAAAGCTGAAAGCATCCCTGCACCGTCACCGAAAAATCTGAGATTCAAAAACTATGCACGCGAACTTGCCGTGTTTGTGTCAATTTTCAGCGCAAAACAGAAATAATTAGGAATGAGGAGCGTATATAATGAGGAATTAGGAGTGAGGAGTGAGGAGTTAAGGTCGCGAATTAAATCAGTAATCGACTTTAAATCATTTGTCCGCGAAATTAAATTGTATCTGACAGTTAGATATTATTATAATAACAATCTATAAAATAGTTACAATTTATCTATGTGGAAGAAAAGCTGACGTAGGCAGTCACTTACCCGCGACCACAGCTGTTCACGCAGTGAATTATTTCGCTTGACGAAGTCAAAT
>JAMPDR010000085.1 GCA_023665555.1 Ruminococcus sp. | reverse complement strand
ACCGAATATTTCAGATTAAACGCTTGAAACATTCGGTCTTTTTTACTGCCCTTTTACATAGCCGATGCTCAGAAAAAGTATCGGCTTTTTCTATTTAAAGGAGGAAAAAGAATGTATACTTCCGGGTATATCTAACAGGGTAGTAAAACATTAACAGCAAAGGAGGAATTTTTTGAGTAAAAATCACGATTCGGTAACGGATATCCCTTTGTCGGAAATCAGTGACTTCCCCAATCACCCATATCAGGTTCGTGACGATGAAAGTATGCTTGAACTTGTTGAGAGCATCAAAGAGCGAGGGTTAATTCAACCCGTTCTTGTGCGACCAATAGAAAACGGTATGTATGAAATGGTTTCGGGACACAGAAGAAAGCGAGCCTTTGAGCTTGCAGAAATAGAAACAATACCTGCAAGAGTGAAAGAACTTTCAAGAGATGAAGCGATACTTGCAATGGTGGACAGTAATCTTCAAAGAGAAGAAATCTTACCATCTGAAAAAGCCAAGGCGTACAAGATGAGATTGGACGCTATGAAAAGGCAAGGTCAGAGGACAGATTTAACTTTGCGCCCAGTGGGCACGAAGTTAAGAACAGATGAAGAATTGGCTGAAGAGGTTGGGGATAGTGCAAGACAAATTCGCCGATATATCCGCCTAAATGAACTTGTCCCAGAAATACTCGCACTTGTAGACGAAGGCAGAATCGCAATGCGTCCCGCAGTGGAAATCTCATACTTTCCGAAAGAAACACAGCAGCAGTTGTTTGAAGCAATCGAATATAACGACTGCACTCCGTCACACGATCAGGCAATACGCATGAGGAAAGCATTGAACGAAGGCAGATTGACTAAAGAAGTTGTCGATGCGATTATGGACGAAGAAAAGCCTAACCAAAGGGAAAAGTCACCGTTCAGAGATAACCGTATTGGTAAGCTCATTCCAAAATCAATACCGCCGGATAAACAATGCGATTATGTACTCAGAGCGTTAGATTTCTACAATAAATACAGACAAAAGAAACGAGAGCAGGCACGATAAAAATGCTTGCTCTTTTTTCATTTCACAACAGATTGGAGATACACAATGAACATTTTAACAAATATGGTTATTTTCACAGCAGGAAGAGCAATCACGTTTAATGTAGTTCTCCCTGTTTGGTACACACTCATCAAAATCTTCGGTGCGTAATCGAACCAAAAAAATTTTTTAATTTAAGAAAGGACTTTTTAATATGAAAATTAAAGCACAAATCACACAGCTTCTTGACGGAAGCAAAAACACGGTAGGCTATGCAGATGTCGTTATCGACGATGCATTTGTAATCCACGGCATAGGTATCGTTGAAAAAGACGGTAAACGATATATCTCAATGCCGAGCAAAACATGGAAGAACAAGGACGGAGAGGACAGACGCAGAGATGTTTGTCACCCGATTGTTTCTTCTACACGCATTGAAATTCAGAATGCAGTGTTCACCGCATATGACAGCAAAAAAGCTGAAATCAGAAATTGAAATTTGGAGGAAAAATCTATGTTTAACAAAATCAAATCATTCGGCAGCAAGATAGCTGCAAAGGTCAGAAATTCATTCAAATCGGCAGAAAACGGTATTGCCGCTAAAGCTCACGAAGTCCTTGATGGAACAAGAGCGGAAGCCTATGTTGATACCGGTGTAAAGATTCTTATCGCCGTTGTTATCGGCGCACTTCTTCTTGCAGGTCTTTATGCTCTCTTTAATACAACTATCATGCCGACCGTAACAGAAAAGGTCAACGGACTTTTCAATTACAACGGCACTAACTAAATCATCACGGGCGGAGTAAAACTTCGCCCGCAAATTTTATCAATTTATTTAAATTTAATTTTATGGAGGAATTCAATATGTTTAATAAAATCAAATCATTCTGCAAAAATGCAGTATCAAAGGTAAGAAATTCATTCACAGCGGTTCAGAACGATATGACAGCGAAAGCACACACTGTCCTTGACGGTACAAAGGCCGAAGCGTATGTTGACACAGGTGTAAAGATTCTCATCGCAGTTGTAATCGGCGCACTTCTTCTCACTCTCCTCTACACACTCTTCAATTCAACCATCATGCCGAAAGTTACGGAAAAAGTCAACGGACTTTTTAACTACGCAGGCTAAAACACACAACAACTAACTCAGGCGGGGCATTTATTGTTCCGCCGCTTTTTTGAAAATGAGGTGATTTTCAATGACAAGTATTAACTACATCTTAGCTTCATTATTTATCCCAATCTTCTTAGCCGTATTAGCGTACATGTTATGCGTAGGTCTTATGTCAAAAGCAGTCCTGACAAGAACTCCGCAGTATGAAAAGAAAAGTAAGTTCAACAAGGCGTGTATAGCGGTTAGTGCAGGTATATCTTTTCTGTTTATTCTGAAATTCGGCTTTACATTTGAGCTTTTAAAAGCCACTTTAATTCTTGCCGTATTCCTTTTCTCAAGTGTTTGTGACATTAAAGAGAGAAAGGTCGAAGACTATGTTCCGATCATGCTTTTGCTTATCGGCCTGATAAACATTTCACCGACTATTCTGTTCAATCGTGCTATGACATTTGCAATATCCTTTGCATTGATGTTTGTTATTGCAGTAATTTCAAACAACAAAATCGGCGGTGCAGATGTTAAGTTTATTGCAGCTAATACTTTTGTGCTTGGTATGAGCAGAGGTGTGCTTGGATTGATAATAGGTCTGATTCTTTCGGTTGTCGGTACAGCGATAAGAAACAAAAGAACAAAGACAAATGATAAAACTCTGCCACTTATTCCGTATCTGTCGGCAGGATATTTAATTGTGTATTTGGTTGAAAACGCAGTGTGCATATGATATAATCAATTCACAAATGAAGATATGGAGAAATTTGAGTTTATGAAATATTTAATTGATACCGCAGAAAAAGTCAGTATAAATAATAATGATTATTATTTAAGATTCCGCTCTCAAAATGCAGACAATCCTGTTGTTTTGTTCTTGCATGGTGGCTGCGGTGTAGCAGACCGACCTTTTATAATGAAATGGAATTCTCCTTTAGCCGAAAAGGCAACTATTGTAGCATGGGATCAACGAGGTGCAGGTCTTGCATATAACAGAAAAGTTGCAAAAACAGAAGTGCTCACTAAAGATTTATATATTAACGATTTGCATAATGTGGTGCAATATCTGAAAGAAAGATTTAAAAAAGATAAAATAATTATTGTAGGTCATTCTTTCGGTTCTCAACTCGGTGTTTGGTATGTGCAAAAGTACCCGGAAAATATTGAGTGTTATGTTGGTATCGGACAGGTTGTTGATGCAGTAAGAAATGAAGAGATTTCTTATGAATTTACCTTAACCGAAGCAAAAAAGAGAAATGATAAGCGTGCGATAAAAGCATTAGAACAAATCGGACCACCCGTTAATGGTTTTTATAAAGATGATAAATTGCTTTTACAGAGAAACTATTTGAACAAAATGGGCGGAATCCTGTATGGTAAATACGGTAACAGTGTCATGAACACCTTGCCGAAAATTCCGTGTATGTTTAAAGAATATTCTTTCTTTACTATGCTCAAATATGTTCCTGCGAATGAATATTGTCTTTCACAGCCTTTAGGACATGAAAAGGTAGACTTTTTGAACGAAGTCAAAACCTTAGATGTTCCTGTATATCTCTTTATGGGCAAATATGACTATAATACGGTATGTGAATTAGCAAGGGAATGGCTTAATAACCTTGAAGCTCCACATAAGGAGTTCTTTGCGTTTGAAAAATCAGGTCATACTCCTCAGTGGGAAGAATCAGAAAAGTTTAATGAACTTTTTATAAAACATGTATTGAAAAAAGAAATACAATAATTTTAACAGTTATATCACACTAAGCGTCGCACACAGCGGCGTTTTCTTTTTACAAAAAATCAAAGAAAGGAATGATGCACATGAAAAACAGAACAGTAATCGGAATAATCTGTATCATATTAGCCGTAGCCATAACCTTCGGCATTTCCCCTATGGTTAACAAAATGACAGAGGGTAAAACCGAAGTCATAACTTTTTCAAAGAACCTCGGCAAAGGTACACAGATAACCGAAGCAGATATTGTCGTTACTTCACTTTTAAAGTCGGGACTTCCCGAAAAAGCAATTACAAATACAAAAGAAATTATCGGCAAGTACACAAACTCTGATGTATACAAAGGCGATGTTGCAACATCAGCCAAACTTGCAGATGACGCCAACGCTTCGGATAATATCCTGTCAGCCTTAAACGGCGATAAGGTCGCAATGAGTATCACAATCAAAAGCTTTGCAGGCGGTTTGTCAGGTAAGATACAAAACGGTGATATTGTCAGCATATATGTAGCCGAGAAGGACGAAGAAACAACAGTTCCTCCCGAACTTAAATATATAAAGGTTATCACAACGACTACTTCAGGCGGTGTTGATGAAAACGAGGTTGTTCCTAATGAAGACGGCACTTTTGATTTGCCGACAACCATTACAGTGCTTGTAACAGTTAAGCAAGCACAGCTTTTAGCAGACTATGAAAAGAATGCAGATATGCATGTTGCACTTGTTTACCGTGGTAACGATGATACGGCAGGGAAGTTCATCAAAACGCAGGATAAATACTTGAAAGAACAAGCGAAAAAAGCACAGGAGGAAAAGAAAGATGCCTAAGCTCATAGCGTTTTACGGTTCACCCGGCAGCGGAAAAACAAGTATCGCTCTCAAAGCCGCAATGTCAGCCTTATTCTTGCAGTTGTAATTATTTGTACACTTGCAGTAACGGCATTTGCGGCAGATGATCCGCTCAAAGCCGTAAACAATCTTTCCACTTTTATCTTCAGTCTTATCCGTGCTGTGGGACTGATCATCTTAGGCTTTGGTGTTGTACAGGTCGGTCTTTCACTTAAATCACACGATCCGTCACAGAGAGCAAACGGATTTTTGACTGTTGCAGGCGGTATTGTTATTACCTTTGCTAAGGCTATTTTAGATATTATTGTTAAATGATAAACACTTCAAAATTGCCCGGCAGTATTGTCGGGCAATTTACTTATGAAGGAGGTATCTGAATGGAATCATCAAACTGGGTAGTACAAAACCTGCAAAATGCCCTTGCAACTTGGAACGATAAGCTAAGTGAGATTTGGCTGCTTGTTACGCAGTCACCTGAAGAATTTAAGGGCGGATTAATATGGAATGTCATAACAAACATACACGGAGCGCTGCAAGCGATTGGATATTCGCTGTTGGTACTCTTTTTCGTTGTCGGCGTCATGAAAACAATGGGATCGTTTGCCGATATGAAGCGACCTGAAGTGGCAGTTAAAATGTTTATCCGCTTTATACTTGCAAAAGCGTCTATTGACTACGGACTTGAACTGATGATGACGCTGTTCAGTATTGTACAAGGTATTGTATCAAAGATAATGGCAACATCGGGACTTGCTTCTGTCAATAAGACAGTTTTACCTGACAGTATTATACAAGCGATTGAAAACAGCGGCTTTTGGGAAAGTGTACCGCTATGGGCAGTTACACTAATCGGCAGCTTATTCATAACCGTGCTTTCTTTCATTATGATAATGACTGTGTACGGTAGATTTTTTAAAGTATATTTGTATACAGCTATTGCTCCAGTGCCGTTATCATCATTTGCAGGAGAACCGTCATCTTCTGTCGGTAAGAGCTTCATAAAAAGCTATGCCGCTGTATGTTTAGAGGGTGCAATAATCGTTCTCGGTTGTATCATATTCTCGTTGTTTGCTTCATCACCGCCTGTTGTTGATGAAACGGCAGCGGCTGTAAATCAGGTGTGGAAGTATGTTGGTGAACTTATTTTTAATATGCTTGTTCTTGTCGGTACGGTTAAGATGAGTGATAGGGTTGTTAAGGAAATGATGGGGCTTTAAAAAATGTCTGATAAATCACCTCAAATCTGTAAAGTTATTTACCTCAAATTAGTCAAATAAAATTGCTCAAATCTGTCAATAATATATTTACAACTCATTCGTCATATGATATACTTGAAGTGTGATTGGAGGAATGACTATGGAGTATAAATCGAGAATTATTGACGATTTACTTGATTTAAAATTAGAAGCATTCGGAGCTACGCTAATCAAAGGTCCAAAAGGCTGTGGAAAAACAACATCTGCAAAACAGAAAGCAAAAAGTTTTGTAGAGTTTCAGGACGAAGAAGTAAGAGAAAATCTTTTGGCTGTTGCCGAGGCTGCACCGAAAAAATTGTTGATAGGTGAAAAGCCGAGACTTTTTGACGAATGGCAGGATGCTCCAAAGTTGTGGGGAACAATACGTAAGGATATTGATGATACGGGAATAAACGGTCAATATATTTTAACCGGCTCATCATCAAAGGATATCGAAACACCGCATACAGGAACGCTTAGAATAAGCCAGCTTCTTATGTATCCTATGAGTCTTTATGAGAGTGAAGAATCAAACGGAAGTGTTTCACTCATGAACTTATTTAATGAACCGGATTCTTTTGATGGCTGTGAATCTCAGCTTACCATAGATGATTTGATTTTTGCAATTTGTCGGGGTGGTTGGCCGAGAGGGCTATTGAATAAAACTTCCCGTGCAAAGCTGGAAATAGCAAAGGATTTATACAGGCAAACTTATTCAGTAGATATATCAAGTATTGACGGAGTTAAAAGAAATCCTCGTTGGGCTCAGGCGATTTTGCAATCATACAGCAGAAATATTTGTACTTTGGCAGAAACTAAAACAATAAAAGGTGATGTTAAAGCAAATTATGATGTAAGTGATCAGACAATATATGATTACCTTGTTGCACTTGAAAAACTCTATATTATTTCCGATATAGATGCATGGTGTCCTGCAATCAGATCAAAAACAGTGATTCGTGCATCAAAAAAACGCAACTTAATAGATCCTTCAATTGCTGTTGCGGCTTTAGGCTTATCACCGGAATATTTTAATACTGACTTTAAAACTCTCGGGTTCCTTTTTGAATCATTATGTATCCGTGACCTAAAGATATATTCATCAGCCTTTGATGGAAATATGTCCTATTACAGAGATCGTTACGGTTTGGAGGCTGACGGTGTACTGCATCTTAACGATGGAAGATATGCGTTGCTTGAATTTAAGCTTGGGTCAAAAGAAATTGATGACGGAGCAAAACACCTTTGCGAAATAGAACAACTGGTTAAAGCGTATAATGAAAAAGAGCAACAGTGCAAGCTGCGTTTACCTGACTTAAAGATTGTTATTACAGGAACTCAATATGGATACAGAAGATCTGATGGAGTGTTTGTTATTCCTATTGGTTGTTTGAAAAATTAAATTATATAGATGTTGCCGTAGAGAAATCTGCGGCGATTTTTCTTTTAGAGAGGTGATTTTTATGGAAGTAAAGATAAACCGAGAAATCCGTGATTATGCGGAGCAGGTATATTTCGGACTGTCCTTGCGACAGTTCATCTTTTCAGTTCTTGCCTGCGGTGTGGCAGTGCTGCTGTATTTCCTGCTCAGACCGTTTTTCGGTATAGAAACCTTGTCGTGGCTGTGCATACTTGCAACAGCGCCGTTTGCGGCGATAGGCTTTTTCAAGTATCACGGCATGACAGCAGAAAAAGCCTTGTTTGCCTTTATCAAAAGTGAAATACTTATGCCGAAAGAACTGAAATTTAAAGCAAAAAACTACTATGATGAAATGGAAAGGAGCAGTGACAATGTTCGATCCGATAGGAAAATTAAAAAAGAAAAGCGGACTTTCCGATTTGTCCGGTGACGGAATGAGTGTTCCGAAATCCGTTCAGGATGTTATTAAAATTGATGCTGTGTACAGTGACGGTATCTTTATGACAGGTAAAGAACGCTATTCAAAAACATTCAAGTTTACGGATATTAACTATGCTGTTTCAAGCAAGGAAGATAAAGAAGCGAACTTCCTCTTGTATAGTGAAATATTAAATTCGCTTGAAAACGGTGTATCCACACAGATATCAATTGTAAACCGAAAACTTAAAAAGACGGAGCTAAAAGAAATGGCTTTACTTGATAATGCCAATGACGGTAAAGACAAATACCGTAAGGAAATCAATGAAATGCTGACAATGCTTGCAAATGGCGCAAATGCCATTGTTCAGGATAAGTATGTCACATTAACAATCCAAAAGAAAACCGTAGAGGAAGCAAGAGCGCATTTTAACCGTGTAGGTGCAGATTTAACAGCACATTTTGCCCGACTTGGTTCAAAGTGTACTGAGCTTGACTTAACAGAACGACTTCGCATTATACACGACTTTTGCAGACCGAAAGAGGCCTCTGACTATCACTTTGATTTAAGAGACACAATGCGTAAAGGTCAGTCTTTCAAAGACTATATTTCTCCTGACGGCTTTGAGTTTAAGTCAGATCATTTCAAAGTCGGAGATAAATATGCA
>JAMPDR010000084.1 GCA_023665555.1 Ruminococcus sp. | reverse complement strand
CCATATTTTGAAGTTACTTCTCTTTTTATTGGGTCACATCATTTTATCACATACACGAAAATGATATGTTTTCATAATAAAACTATTCCTGTTCATCGCCATTTAATTGCCTTCAAAATTCAAAAGCCGCTTATAGCTTAAATCCATACCGATTGCACCGAGCGGAGCAGTGATTATGATAGACAAAACGGCAACAGAAAGCACAATGTTTCCGCATGGCAAACCGAGCGAAAGCGGAACACCGCCTATAGCTGCCTGCACAGTCGCTTTAGGAAGATATGCAATGATGCAGTATATTTTTTCTTTAAAATTCAGGTTTGTGCCTATCATGCAGAGATATACACCAACTGAACGGAACAATAGGCCGATAACTATCATTAATATCGCACCGACACCAGCTTTAAGTGTATAACGAATATCAACCGCCGCTCCGACAAGGACAAACAAAATGACTTCAGCGGCAATCCATAACTTTCCGAATTTTTCACGCAGTCTGTTTGTGACCGGGGGTACACTTCTCATGGCGATAATAATAGCCATGCTCATAATTGCCAGCAATCCGGAAACAGAAACAATGTTTTCAAGCCAATCCTCAACGGCAAGCAGTAAAAATGCCGTTCCAAGGGTAACTATCACCTTTGTACTGTTTCTTATAATATGCTCATGTGAATAACATGCTTCAAAGAACCGCGATAATAAAAATCCGACAACAGCACCTAAAAGTAAACCGAGAATTATGGAAACAGGTATGTTTATGAAATTGGTGATGTGAACAGTTCCGCCCTGTGCCATTCCAACAAAGGTTGTGAAAAGTACGATAACAAAAACATCATCAAGTGATGCGCCTGCGAGTATCATCTGCGGAATATGCTTATCAGTGCCGTATTTGTTCTCAATTAATTCAACCATACGAGGAACAACAACAGCAGGAGATACGGCACCGAGCACAGCACCCATTACAGCGGCTTCCGTGCGATTGATTCCAAGGACCGCAGGTGCAAATAATACGAATGCTGCAATTTCAAAAACGGCAGGAAGGAATGCCATCAGTATCGCAGGGCGGCCGACCTGTTTCAGATCTTTAAGATTCAGTGAAAGACCTGCTTTAATTAAAATAATGACAAGCGCCATTTGACGAAGTTCGGATGATATGCCGAGGATGGAACTGTCAAAAAAGTCAAGTACATACGGTCCGAGAATGATTCCGGTTAACAGCATGCCGATAATACGCGGCAGTTTGATTTTTTGACAGATGGCGGCAAGCGAAAGTCCAATCAAGAAAATTAGTGCAAGTGAAGTAAGCATAGAAAAAGCCTCCTATAATAATAGATAATTGAGTTTTATTAAGAGATTTTTTGATAATGAGGAATGAGGAGGTACTTGCGTACGGCTATGATGCGGGGAAGATAGTGCAAACTGTCAGTTAGCGACCGCAAAGAAGGGTTATGAAGCTAAATTATGCTTCGCATAGCTAAATTGTTCACTTCGTTCACAGCTAAATTTGCTTCGCAAGCTAAATTATTCACTTCGTGAATAGTTGTGGTCGCGAGTAGGTGACTGCCTACGTCAGCTTTTTTTTCCGCAAAGATAGATAGCCGCTATCTTATAGATTGTTATTATAATAAATCTTTAACCGAAGCAAACCATTATTTTTCGTGGCTGAATGATTGGAATTTGTTGCTGTTTCCCCGCGACCATAATTCCTAATTCCTCACTCCTCATTCCTAATTTCTCATGGTTCTCCCTCTGCGGACTAAATCTTACCTATAGCACGCTCTTCCCCGCAATATCAGCTGTGCGCAAGCACTGCGGACTACATCTTGGGGCAGTACAAAACTTAACCGCATATTTTTGCAAACAAAAAAGCTGACAATTTCTGTGATAAAAAATCACAGAAGTCATCAGCTGTAAAAGCGGTTTAGGTTTCCCATGGGAGAACTTCATTCCCTATATATCAACTATAACACAAAATTAGGAATATTTCAAGCCTTTTTTATAAAAACTGCCGCTGACACTAAAAACTCGTAAATCAGCGGCAGTTATAAATTCTTTATGCCTTAGCCAGCCGGCCAGCCGAACTGACGTCCGCCCATGAAGTGGAAGTGCAGGTGCTGAACTGTTTGACCGCCGTCCTCGCCGCAGTTGTTGACGATTCTGTAACCATTGTCGAGTCCAAGTTCCTTACCAAGCCTTGCAGCAACCTCAAAAATGTGAGCCACAACTGCACTGTTAGTTTCATTGAGAGCAGCAACAGATGGGATGTGCTGTTTGGGGATGATGAGAATGTGAACAGGTGCTTGCGGAGTCATATCATTGAACGCAACAACCGTGTCATCTTCATATACCTTTGTGGTCGGAATTTCACCGTTTGCTATCTTACAAAAAATGCAATCCATAGTTATTCTCCTTTGTTCTGTTGAATGTTTTTATTTAACCATTTCCTTAACAATGTCAGCGGCTTTGCTGAGAGCCTCAGGCAAAGCATCAACGTTCTTTGCGCCAGCCATTGCACTGTCAGGCTTTCCGCCGCCTGAGCCGCCTGCAAGTTTTGCAATTTCACGTGCAATGTTGCCTGAGTGAGCGCCGAGAGAAACAGCCTGCTTGCCACAGCATACACAGATGTTGCCTGTGCCTTTTGCTTTCTGAATACCGGCAACAACACCTACGAAATTATCGCCCTTGCTCTTGATAAGGTCGCACATTTTGCGAAGTTCATCAACTGTTGTGTCCTCAAGGAAAGCAGTAACAAGTTTAACATCGCCGACTTCCTGAACATTTTTGAGCATTGATTCGGTCCTGATGTTCGCAATGATACCTGAAAGTTTTTCAATTTCCTTGTCCTTTGCTTTCATCTCGTTAATAACATTAACTGCCTTTGTAACGATTTCCTTGAAGTTGGATATCTTCATTGCAGATGCCGCTTTTTCAAGCATATCAATAAGTCCGTTTGTGAAGTCGAGTGCATTTGAACCTGTGACAGCTTCAATTCTGCGTACACCTGCTGCAACAGATGATTCGGAAATAATTTTGAACATGCTGATTTCACCTGTGTTGTCAACGTGAGTACCGCCGCAAAGCTCAGTTGAAAAATCTCCAGCCTTAACAACACGAACGACGTCGCCGTATTTTTCTCCGAACAGAGCCATTGCGCCCATTTTCTTAGCTTCATCAATCGGCATTTCCTTAACGATAACGGGAATTGCAGCCATAATCTCTTCATTAACGAGTTTTTCAACTTCCTTAAGTTCATCAGCAGTCATTGCTGAAAAGTGAACAAAGTCAAAGCGGACAAGTTTATCATCAACAAGCTGACCTGCCTGCTCAACATGTGTGCCGAGAACTTTTCTCAGTGCAGCCTGGAGAAGGTGAGCCGCGGTATGGTTTCTCATGGTTGATTTACGTGTTTCAGCACATACCTTTGTTGTTGCTGTTTCGCCGATGCTGATGCTTTCACCCTCAGTGATATGACCGTGATGAAGAACAACTCCGTCTGCGGTTTTGGTTGTTGCAACAACTTCAAATTTGGCGCCGCTTGTTTCTATCATGCCCTTGTCGCCGACCTGACCGCCGCTTTCGCCGTAGAATGAAGTTGTGTCAAGAACAAGTGTTGCATCCTTGTCAGCAGGAGCAAATTCGGCTTTTTCACCGTCAACGATGATTGCAGAAATTTTGCCAACAGTTTCAAGTGTTTCATATCCTTTGAAGTCAGTCTTATCAAGACCCTTTGTTGCAGTGCCTGTGCCTTTCCATGCTTCAGCGCCTGCGTCCTTACGTGCGTTACGAGTTCTTATTCTGTTTTCTTGAACAAGGCGCTTGAACTCGTCAATGTCAACGGTGAGTCCTTTTTCTTCAAGAAGTTCCTTTGTAAGGTCGATCGGGAAGCCGAATGTGTCTTGCAATTTGAATGCGTCCGCACCGGAAAGAACTTTTGTATCAACCTTATCAAAACCTTCGATAATTGAACTGAGCATTGCAAGACCGTTGTCGATAGTCTTTGCAAAGTTTTCTTCTTCAGCCTTGATAACCTTAATGATAAGGTCATGTTTTTCAACAAGGTTCGGGTAAGCATTTGCATTTTCCTTGATTACGGTTTCGGCAACTTCCGAAAGGAAAGTACGGTTGATGCCGAGCAATTTACCGTGACGCGCCGCACGTCTGAGCAGGCGGCGAAGAACATAACCGCGTCCCTCATTGGACGGCATAACACCGTCGCCAATCATAAATGTTGTGCTTCTGATGTGGTCGGTGATAACACGAAGAGAAATATCTTTCTTTTCATCATCGTGATATTTGACACCTGCAATCTCAATGATATGCTTCATGATGTTCTGAACGGTATCAACTTCAAAAAGGTTGTCAACACCCTGCATGATGCATGCAAGTCTTTCAAGACCCATGCCTGTGTCGATGTTGCAGGATTTCAAACGAGTGTAATTTCCGTTGCCGTCATTGTCGAACTGAGTGAAAACAAGGTTCCAGAATTCTGTGTATCTGTCGCAGTCACAGCCCGGGCCGCAGTCAGGTGAGCCACAGCCGTATTTTTCTCCTCTGTCGAAATAGATTTCCGAGCATGGACCGCAAGGACCTGCTCCGTGCTCCCAGAAGTTATCTGCTTTACCAAGACGAACGATTCGCGACGGGTCAACACCGACTTCCTTTGTCCAAATGTCGAAAGCCTCGTCGTCCTCTTCATAAATAGTTACCCAAAGTTTTTCAATCGGCATTTCCATAACCTTGGTGCAAAATTCCCATGCCCAAGCGGTAGCTTCATGCTTGAAGTAATCACCGAAAGAAAAGTTGCCCAGCATTTCAAAATATGTTCCGTGACGCGCTGTTATGCCGACTCTTTCGATGTCGGGGGTACGGATACATTTCTGACAAGTTGTCATTCTCGTTCTCGGAGGAGTAAGTTCTCCCGTGAAATATTTTTTCAGAGGAGCCATGCCTGCATTAATGAGCAGCAGGCTTTTATCTCCCTGCGGAACAAGTGAGAAACTTGGTGCTCTTAAATGACCTTTGCTTTCAAAAAATTCAAGATACTTTTCTCTGATTTCGTTAAGTCCCATCCACTGCATTTTAATTCATTTCCTTTCTGCTTATAAAATAAAAAACTTTTCACACAACTTCGGGGTGAGCATAGCCCACGGTACCACCCGAATTGCGCAAAAAGCACCTCTCATTGTTCTTCTTAACGTGAAGCACGTCTGTCCTTTCGGCAGAAACTCAGAAGCAGCACACAACTTCACCGTACTTTTCAGAAAGCCTTTCAGCCGCGGACTTTCCTCTCTTTGAAAAAATGAAGAGTGATTCTTCGTCACAGTCTTTATGAATATAATTGAATTTTACACGTCCGCAATCAATTTGTCAAGTGAAAAGAAGAAATTAATATTTTTCTCCCTTTGCGGGAATTTGCTTTACACCAGGTACAATCTTGCCCGCAATTACGCATTACGAATTAAGCATTACGCATTAAATTTGCTTGCTTGTTGATTTTTCACTCAAAATGTGGTAAATTATTTTTACATAAATTTTTATCAAGGATAGTGAATGTTATGGAAACATACAAAATGAAAATTGCAGGACTTGAAAGAGAACTTCCGCTTTGCAAGGTTAATGATAATCTTAAAATTGCGGCTTTCATCATTTTCGGTGATGTTGAAATTACAATTGCAGCAGCTGAAGAACTTCTTAAAAAGTGCCCTGATTTTGATTATATTGTTTGCCCGGAGGCAAAGGGTATTCCTCTTGCATATGAAATGGCAAAGCAGAGCGGTAAGCCTTATTTTATCTGCCGTAAAGGACCGAAGGTGTATATGAATAATCCTGTTTCGGTCAATGTTCGTTCAATCACAACTGAAAAGGTTCAGACTGTATATCTCGATGGCAGTGAGGGCGAACAGATTAAAGGCAAGCGTGTTCTGATTGTTGACGACGTAATCAGCACAGGTGAATCTCTTGCCGCTGTTAATGAACTTGTTAAGCAGTTCGATGCTGATATAGTAGGTCAGGCGGCAGTTCTTGCAGAGGGCGATGCCGCTGACAGAGATGATATTATCTTCCTTGAAAGACTTCCGCTGTTCTTCAGCTGACATGCAGTTGATTAAATAATTTTGCAAGGGCGGTTTTTCCGTAAGGTGATAACAGGTGGCTTCGTTTGATGAAAAACAGTTAAAACAGCATATCAAAACAAAGGACTTCTTTTGTGTGTATCTTATCTTCGGCGATGAGAGTTATCTCAAGCAGTTCTATATCAACACTATAGTTTCCAAAACTATTGATCCTGCGTTTGAGTCGTTCAATTTTGAACGCTTTGACGGTAAGGGTCTTGATTTGCGCGATGTCTATGATCGCGCTCAGCTTATGCCGATGATGAGCGATAAGCGCTGTATTGTTGTTGATGATTTCAAACTCGACGGGTTGAGCGATAAAGATGTTAGAGCCATGGACGAGTCTTTTTCAGCGTTGCCTGAAAGCACTGTGTTGATTTTTAAACAGGATAATGTTCCGTTTTCCAAAAAGAGCGGCAAAAAAGTTATGGCTGTTTTTGATAAGTACGGCGCAGTGTGCGAACTGAACAAAAGGCGCGGACTTGATTTGTATCGCCCGATGATATCATCAGCGGCTAAGCAGGACTGCACGCTTGACAATGCCGTGGCTCAGTATTTGGTGTCATGTGTCGGCGATGATTTCAACGTTATCATCAATGAACTTTCAAAGGTGTGCAACTATGTCGGAAGCGGTGTGATAACTAAGGCTGATGTTGATGCTGTGGCTGTTAAAACAGTTGACTCAAAAGTATATCAGCTTACCAAGGCGCTGATTGCAAACAATTTTGATAAAGCGTATGAGGTGCTGAATTCGCTGGTTAAGCAAAAAACTGAATCGGAATATATTCTCGGTGCAATTATAGGCACTTATGTTGATATGTATCGTGTGAAAGTTGCCGCCGCAGGAGGAGTACATCCATCAACATTGAAAGATTATTTTAACTATCGCGGCAGAGAGTTCACCATTGATAACGCAGTGCGTGACAGTTCCAAAATGGATATTGCTGTGCTTCGCCGATGTCTTGAGGCTTTGAGCGAGGCAGATATGAAACTGAAAACAGGCCGTGATTCGGGAACACTTGTTCTTGAACAGTTAATGGTGAAACTGCTTTTGATTGCGAACGGAGAAAGAGTATGATAAAACTCAGTCAGGCGGTAATAGTTGAGGGCAAATATGATCAGATTAAGTTGTCAGGTGTGATTGATGCGCTGATAATCAAAACGGACGGCTTCGGCATTTTTAAGAATAAAGAAAAGCAAAAATTTCTTCGCCGTCTTGCCGACGAAAAAGGACTTATAGTTTTGACAGACAGCGATTCAGCAGGCTTCATGATTCGCAATTTCATCTCGTCATGTGTGCCGAAAGACAAAGTGATAAACGTATACATTCCCGATATTTATGGCAAGGAAAAGCGCAAAGATGCGCCGTCTGCCGAGGGAAAATTGGGTGTTGAGGGTGTCAGCGAAAGGGTGATTCTTGACGCACTGAAAAAAGCAGGTGTAACAACTGAAAGTAGCGATAAAGAAACAAAAAACCGCCGTTTGATAACTCGGTTGGATTTATATGAAAACGGACTTACAGGCGGTGCAAACAGCAGTATTAAAAGAAAAATGTTGTTAAAAAAACTTGCTTTGCCTGAAAGAATTTCCTCATCATCGCTTTTGAAAATACTCAACAGCTTTGTTACATATGAGCAGTTTGAAACCACATTAAAGGAGTTGGAATTATGAGAATAGGACACGGATATGATGTGCATAAACTGACGGAAAACAGGAAATTAATTCTCGGAGGAGTGGAGATTCCGTATGAGAAAGGTTTGCTCGGTCACTCGGATGCTGATGTTTTGCTGCATGCAATTTCCGATTCACTTCTTGGTGCTGCTGCGCTCGGAGATATCGGAAAGCTGTTTCCGGATAATGACGATAAATATAAAGGGGCAGACAGTCTTGTGCTGCTTAGCGAGGTTTGTTCACATGTGAGAAAAAACGGATTTGAAATTATTAACATAGATGCAACTGTTCTTGCACAAGCGCCGAAACTTCGCGGATATATTGATGAAATGAGGGCGAACATCGCAAAAGCCTGCTCGATTGATGTTTCCTGTGTCAGCGTGAAAGCGACCACCGAAGAGGGATTGGGATTCACGGGAAATGGTGAGGGCATAGCTGCACATGCAGTATGCTTGTTGGATTGACTGAATGTTTGAATAGAAAAAACGGTGCTGTCACTTTATTTTTGTGATAGCACTGTAGTATTTTTATGTTAATTGGAAACTGGAGATTTTTCAATGAGGAATGAGGAGCAGCCGCTACGCAGAAGTAATAGGTAATAAGTAATAGTGAATAAGTTTGGTCGCGGATAAAGCAGTAATATATTTTAATTTGTATCCGCGGAATGAATTATATACTGACTCAAAATAGCATATAAAAAAACAATCTACCAATAAGGCTGCAAGTAAAGACAGCCGACAAAGCCCCGGCTGTTTTGAATCTCTATGGTTATGGTGAACAGTCTTACTGTAGCCGAACGTATTTCGTCATTATTGTAAGGCGTCCAAAGGACATGAAAGTTAGTACAAACTTATCTATAGCAAATTACG
>JAMPDR010000083.1 GCA_023665555.1 Ruminococcus sp. | reverse complement strand
CATAGGGCTGCCCCTACGAAAATGCCCATATTGAAATAATTATCCTTAAGTTGACAACATTGCCCAGTATGGGCATCCAAATCAGCACCGACACAACAACAAACATTGTATAAATAATAGGATATACAAAATTCGTCATTCTGTCAGCGGACGCAGATTTCAGGTCGCCCACATTGGGGCGACCCTACAAAATTACATATCCTTTTTATTCTGCGGACGATATCTTATCTTGTGTACAATCTTCCCCGCAATATTAGCCGTGCGTAAGCACTTTAGCCAAGCGTTGCAAGGCTTTCTTCAATCATCTTGATTTTTTCGGTGAGTTTTTCTGCTTCGGCTCTCTGTCCTTCAACAACGTTTGCAGGTGCTTTTGAAAGGAATCCCGGGTTTGAAAGCTTGCCGTTGATTTGTGCAAGTTTCTTTTCGGCGGTTTCCTTTTCCTTGTTGAGTCTCTTTCTTTCAGCTTCGAAGTCAACAAGGTCGCCCATCGGAATGTAAATCTTTGCGTCTGCTGTGACTATGCTTACACTGCCCGGAATGTCAAAGCTGTCACCGACTGTTACATCTGATGCCGATGCAAGGCGCTGCATGAATACAGTTGCAGTTTCAAAAACAGCTTTCTTTTCTGTTGCAATATAAACATGAGCCTTTCTTGATGGCGGAACGTTCATTTCACTGCGGCGGTTTCTGATTGCACGAATTGCTTCCATGATGATTTCCATCTTTGCTTCATCTTCTGCAAAAACAAGGCTTTCGTCATAAACAGGCCATGCGGCTTTCATGATTGTTTCACCCTCGTGAGGAAGTGTCTGCCAAATTTCTTCGGTGATGAACGGCATGAACGGATGCAGCAGCTTGAGAGTTTCACTCATAACGTAAACAAGCACTGCCTTAACCTGAGCAGACTTTTCACCGCCCTGCTGAAGTCTTATCTTCGCAAGTTCAATATACCAGTCGCAGAAGATATCCCAAATGAAATCATAAAGTTTTGCAACCGCAATACCGAGTTCGAACTTTTCAAGGTTGTCTGTAACTTCCTTAACAAGCGAATTGAACTGAGAAAGAATCCATTTATCTTCGAGAGCAAGTTCCTGCGGAATATGCGGTGCAGGCTCGTTTTCATCAAGGTTCATGAGTATAAATCTTGCGGCATTCCAAATCTTGTTGGCAAAGTTACGGCTTGCCTCAACTTTCTTTTCGGAATAGCGCATATCATTTCCCGGACTGTTGCCTGTTGCAAGGGTCAATCTCAATGCGTCAGCACCGTATTGGTCGATAACAACAAGCGGGTCAATTCCGTTGCCGAGTGATTTCGACATTTTTCTGCCCTGCTCATCACGAACAAGACCGTGAATATAAACAGTTTCAAACGGTACTTCACCCATCTGCTCGCAAGCTGAGAAAATCATTCTTGCAACCCAGAAGAAAATTATATCATAGCCTGTGACAAGCGTGCTTGTGGGATAATAATGAGCAAGTTCAGGTGTTTTATCAGGCCAGCCAAGAGTTGAGAACGGCCACAAAGCCGATGAGAACCATGTGTCAAGTGTATCTGAATCCTGTGTGATATGCTCACTGCCGCACTTGCAACACTTAGTCGGTGTTTCTCTTGAAACGGTGATTTCACCGCAGTCGTCGCAATACCATGCAGGAATACGATGTCCCCACCAAAGCTGACGGGAAATACACCAGTCACGGATATTTTCCATCCAGTTGAAATAAGTTTTGTCAAAACGTTCAGGAATGAACTTTGTTTCGCCGTCACGAACAGCCTTGATTGCAGGTTTTGCAAGCGGTTCCATTTTAACGAACCACTGCTTTGATACTCTCGGCTCAACAACTGTATGACAGCGATAGCATGAACCAACCTCGTGCTTTGTCGGATTGATTTTAACAAGTGCACCTGCGTCAGTCATATCCTGAACAATTGCTTTGCGGCACTCCTTAAGGCTCATACCTGCGTATTTGCCTGCTTTTTCATTCATGAAGCCATCATCTGTCATAACGTTGATAACAGGCAGGTTACAACGAAGTCCGACTTCAAAGTCGTTCGGGTCATGAGCAGGTGTAATTTTAACCGCACCTGTTCCTTTGTCCATCTTTGCATAGGTATCGGCAACAATGGGAATCTCTCTGCCGATAACAGGAATTATAACGGTCTTGCCGATAACGTCCTTGTATCTTTCATCATCAGGGTGGACTGCAACAGCGGTATCACCGGGGATTGTTTCGGGACGTGTTGTTGCAACCTCGATTGCGCCCGAACCATCGGCAAACGGATAGTTGAAATGCCAAAAGTTGCCGTCATGCTCTTCATATTCAACCTCGGCATCTGAAATTGAAGTTTTGCAGTGGGTGCACCAGTTGATGATTCTCTCCCCGCGATAGATCAAGCCTTTTTCATAAAGGTTGCAGAACACCTCGCGAACAGCCTTTGAGCAACCCTCGTCAAGGGTAAAACGCTCTCTGTCCCAGTCACATGATGAGCCGAGTTTTTTCAGCTGTTCAATGATTCTGCCGCCATATTGCTCTTTCCATTTCCATGCTCTTTCAAGGAAGCCGTCACGTCCGATATCCTCTTTGGTGACACCCTCCTCTTTCATTGCGGCAACGATTTTTGCCTCAGTTGCGATTGAAGCGTGGTCTGTTCCGGGCAACCAAAGTGTGTCAAAGCCCTGCATCCTGCGCCAGCGGATAAGTATATCCTGCAAAGTTTCGTCAAGGGCATGTCCCATATGGAGTTGACCTGTGATGTTTGGCGGCGGAATAACGATTGTGTAAGGATTCTTTTTCGGGTCAGGCTCAGCATGGAAATATTTTCCGTCAAGCCATGTTTGATAAATTCGATCTTCAACATTCTTCGGATCGTACTGTTTAGCAAGTTCTTTTGCCATAAAATTCACTCCGTTCTATATTTCAAGTTGTACTTGCGTACGGCTAATATTGCGTTTTAGTTTGTGCTTATGGTCAGATTCAGTTCGCAGAGGAAAAATTTAAATGATTGTACATTTAAAAATAAAGATGTGTCGCTGTAGGGACGCCGCTTGCTGCGTCCGCAGACAGATTAAAAAATTTGTATATCTATTCTGTATATCTATAATTTATATGATATGTTTTTAATATATGTTATTCGGCTCGCTCTCTATAGATAGATTTTTAATCTTAGACATATACAAAGCGGCTAGACTGCACGGACGCAGCAAGCGGCGTCCCTACGCAGTTGTTCTCAAATATCAATATTCCATAGGGCAGTCATCGGCCGCCCGTGAACCTAACCATTTCGCATATGTTAAATAAATAACGAATCCGCATACAACAAAAAACTCCGTCCCGACTAATCAGGACGGAGATATTTCCGTGGTACCACCTGAATTCAGAGCCAAAAAACTCTGCACTCGATGCCGTTAACGCAGGCTTACGTTTGGTTCTACTTAGCCTCAGCCGTTCTTCCAAAGGCTCACAAGCGACCTTCGCGCTGTTTCACTTCAAGGCTTGCACCAACCGCCTTTTCTCTGTAAGTGATGAGAGCGCTACTCCTCTTGTTCACTGCCGATTTGATATTGGCATAATTTTAGCATAAAATCGGGTTGGTGTCAAGGGGGCTATTTAGTTTTAACAGAAAGCCTTGAAGAAACTGTTCCGTAGTATTCCTTTTTATTAACAGTTCTTGCAGCCTGAACCGCGAACTGATAATTGGTTTTTGATTTCAGCTTCGTTGCTTTGAACGTGGTTTTTGTTGTTGAACCTATCTCTTTATATTTCTTGGTACTCGGATTATAGATGAAAATATAATACTTCTGCGCACCCGATGCCTTGCTCCACGTAAGCGTTACGGTTGACGAAGTTTTCGCCGTTGACTTTAAGCCTGTGACTTTTGCAGGTTTATTTGATGCTGCATTGGTTTTGGCAGTCAAAAGACTTGATACTGTTCCGTAATACTCTTTTTTGTTGACAGTCTTTGCAGCCTGAACAGCGAACTTATAGCTTGTGTTTGCTTTCAGCTTGGTTGCCTTGAATGTTGTGCTTGTTGTTGAACCTATTTCTGTATACTTCTTCGTGCTCGAATTATATGTAAAAATATAATACTTCTGCGCACCTGATGCTTTACTCCATGTGAGGGTTACTGTTGAATCGGTTTTTGCCGTTGTCTTCAAACCTGTTACCTGTGCCGGCTTGTTAGATGCGGCATTTGTTTTAACAGTCAAAAGGCTTGACACCTTTCCGTAATACTCTTTTTTGTTTACGGTTTTAGCAGCTTGAACTGCAAACTGATAGTTTGTGCTTGCTTTCAGCTTTGTTGCCTTCAAAGTTGTGCTTGTTGTTGAACCGATTTCTGTATACTTCTTTGTACTTGAATTATATGTGAAGATATAATACTTCTGAGCACCTGATGCTTTGCTCCATGAGAGCGTTACTGTTGAATCGGTTTTTGCTGTTGATTTCAAGCCTGTGACCTGTGCAGGTTTATTTGATTCAGCACTTGTTTTAACAGTATAGATATCTGAGTTTGCACCCCAAAGAGTTGAGTTGTTGGTGTTTGTATATGCTCTTACTTTAAAGTTATAGCTTGTGCTTGCTTTCAATCCTGTGACTTTATATGTCGTTGCATTGACATCTGCAACTTTTTCATATTTGTCTGTTGAGGGATTATATTTCGATACTCTATAGCCTGTTGCTCCAGAAACTGCACTCCATTTGAGCGTTATATCACTGCTTGTTGCCGTTGAAGTTATGCCTGTGACTTTGGCGGGAGCAGTTTTAGGTATAACCTCAGTTTTTGTTGCACCGCATGCTGTACATGTGTATGTTTTTATTCCAGTTGATGTACTTGTTGCGGCTGTAGTTATTTTGCCGTTATCGTAAGTATGCTCTTTACATTCGACAACAAATGTACAGCCTCTCATCTCCCCAGTTTTATTATTAATAAGAAGAAAAGTAGTTCGACCCGTTTTTTTACCTGTGCATATTCCGTTATAACTTGTTTTATCATAATCAATTATTTCGGTGTCAAAATCACGTAGTTTATATGCATTCAAATTACTAATTCCAATTCCAGTGATTTCAGCTAAGTTTTTTGACTCTCCAACTTTTAAATAAATATATTCACCTGATGGCATATAAAATTTATCACTTAATATTGACGTTGAACTACCCGCTTTAGTTGTGAGTCCTATACTTAATTTGTGATAATCGCCAAACATATTTCTAATGGCGGAATCTGCAAATTTAGAATGAATAATAATATGCTTATTTTGCTTTTCTTCTTTATATTTTATTGCTTCAGCAAAGCCGTATCGTCCATTAGGATAGATATCCGATACAATAGTTGCAATTAAAATCGAATTATCAATTGTATCAATCTTACTTGTATCATTCATTTCTATATCTACAACTAAATCACTATTTGAACCTAAGGTAACCTTTGCACTTTTAACTCCTAAATCTTCTGTGTAACTATATTTACACGTTTTACATGTATAGGTTGTAATTGATAAATATTCACCACTTCGAATTTTCTCATAATTATGACTTGTAACAGGTATTGTTTCTGTATATGAATTACCACATGAGCACTTATATGTTTTCACTCCCGTTGACGTGCAGGTTGCAGCTTTTGTGATTGTTGAGGTGTAACTATGTGTATGGGAATTACTTATGTATACTGTCTTATGACCTAACTCAATATTGACTCCACCTCCTACATTTATAGCGTATAAATATACTTCTTGATTACCTCTTAAATCAGTTGCAATGAAATCATCAAATCCATGATTTGCTCCAACTTTATAAACATTGTCAACATCTGGTCGAGATTTATTTGCAACAATTTGATATCCTCTTGCACCTATCGTTTCACATGAACCACCTATATATACATGAATACTTATCGGTGTTTCTGATGAATCTAAATCAAAAACCCAACCCTGAACTTGTATACCACCTTCTTTTCCAATAATATTATCCACACAGCCTTGCGGGTTGTGTCCGTTTGTCCCCTTAACATAAACATAACCTAAAAACGGTTGATGAACAGTTCTTCCTAATTTTTCATCATACCATGACCTTGACATACTCGATGTGTTGGTTGTTGAAACATTGTAATGACCGTTAAAACCGCCTTCGCTGACTGTAACCTGATTGCCATTTACCTGCTCAACAAAAGCAACGTGACCGCAATCGTTATAATCAGAATCCCATACAGCTAATGCGCCTACTTTGGGCGTGCTTGAAATTGTGTCACCAAAAGATGCAGCGTTGTAATAATACGCTCTTGCGTTACCGTTCGGATAATGAAGTTCAAATCCCCAATACTCCTGAAATCTTGCTCTTGCGTATTTCACGCAATCACTTCCGGCCCAATCTTTGGCGGCTGCATTTGCATTTACAACGGGTATACAGGTTAATGCAATTATAACTGCCATGACTTGCATAAAAACTTTTGTTAATTTTGTTTTCATTTGAATCCTCTTTTCTTGCTTTGTAATTCAGCGTATCACTATATACATAGTAACATTATGCAAATAATTAGTCAAGTAGTAATATAAAATAAATTATTATTAACATGTATCTTGAAAAGATGTTACCAACCACTTAGAATTAAAGTGAAATAAATTTTATATTCAGGTGATAACATGGACAATATTAAGCCAATTATAACTATCTGCGAATACGGCAGGATAAAAATCAAGTTGCGTGCTGTTATGGACGAAAAAGGCATTTCACGCAACCAACTCTCCAAACTCACCAACACACGCTTTGAAGTTGTCAACAAGTGGTACAACGGAACGGTTGAACGCATTGACGCTGACATTCTGGCAAGGTTTTGCTTCACCCTCAACTGCAATGTGAGCGATATAATTGAATATCAGAAATAACAAAAGCACCTGTGTGATGATTGAACGCAAGTGCTTTTTATTATATAAAAAATACACACCGCCCAATCCGGAACGGTGTGTTTGTTATTATTCGGCATTTCGGTGGGTGTGCCTCTTCCCACATTTCTTTTGACCCATAAGGTGCGTAGCAGCACAATCAGAAATACCCAAAATGCAAAGTTTAATTTGTGTTTTCCCCGTCTACAGCAGGGATAACATGGCAAAATAAATCATCGCAACGGACACTTCTGCACAATCTCTACTTCAAAATACTACTGAAATTCATCTTAACTCAGCCAAGCAATTTCTCAACTGCTGCAAGTTTAACGCAGATGCAAAGCAGCTTTGTTGCCGTCATAAGTTCATCAACCGGCGGGAATGACGGTGCAATTCTGATGTTTCTGTCGTTCGGGTCTGTGCCATACGGGTAGGTTGCACCAACTGTTGTCAGGGTTACACCTGCCTGCTTGCACAATTCGCCAACTCTTTTTGCAGTGCCGTCCATAACGTCAAGGCTGATGAAGTAGCCGCCGTTAGGATCTGTCCAATTTGCAACACCGTAATCGCCGAGTGATGACTCAAACTCGTTCACAACTGCCTTGAACTTCGGAGCAAGAATGCTTCTGTGAAGCTTCATGTGAGCCTTAACTCCGTCAAGGTTCTTGAAATATTTCACGTGTCTGAACTGATTGAGTTTGTCATAGCCGATGGTCTGAATTGTCATGCGGCTCTTGATGATTTCAATGTTTCTGTCTGATGCGGCAAGAACTGCAACACCTGCACCGGGGAAACTGATTTTTGAAGTTGATGTGAACTCGATAACCATATCCTCATGGCCGTATTTCTTAAGTGCAGTGAAGATATTGTCAAGGTGCTCTGTTTCACTTGCAAGGTCATGGATGATATATGCATTATCCCAGATGATTCTGAAATCGCTTGCGGCAGGTGTCATTTTTGCAATTCTGTCAACAACTTCTGATGAATATGTAACACCTGTGGGGTTAGAATACTTCGGCACACAGAACATACCCTTAACACTGCTGTCCTTGATAAGTTCCTCAATCATGTCCATATCCGGGCCGTCCTCTTTCATCTCGATGGGAATCATCTTGATGCCGTAATATTCGCAGATTGAAAAATGTCTGTCATATCCCGGTGACGGGCAAAGGAACTTGATTTCGCCCTGGTCTTTCCACGGTGTACCGTCTGAACCTGTGAGCATGCACTGTGTGATATAGTCGAACATCATGTTAAGGCTTGAGTTACCGCAAACAATAACATTTTCTGACGGAACTTCAAGAAGATCTGCAAAAAGTGCACGGCACTCAGGAATACCGGTGAGTACACCGTAGTTTCTGTATTCAAAGTTACCTGTTCCGTCGTTGTCCCAGTCCTTTGATGTGATTGCGTCAAGCAAACCGTTTGAAACTGCAAGCTGATCTGCACCCGGCTTACCTCTTGACATGTCGAGTTTAAGTCCTTTTGCTTTGAAGTCGTTGTATTCTTTTTCAAGCTGTGCTTTGAGTGCAAGCAGCTCAGAATTTGAAAGTGATTTGATGTTAGGCATAGTTATATCCTCCTTGGTTAGTTTTGTGAAAATTTAGATTGCACAGATGCGCAATGCGTGCTCCTACTATCTTGGCACACTTAAAAGTTTACATTTTATATAAATCAGCAAACAATCAATAAAAAGATTGTTAAAACGGTCAGCTCTCACAGATGCCACTACGTGACATCTACCCCTCCGCCTGCTAACGCAGGCACCTCCCCTTTCAGGGCGAGGCTTTTTAAGGCGTCCCTGAAAGGGAAGCTGTCGAAAATGTATACATTTTTGACTGAAGGGTTAACCATAAGATGTCCGCAGGACATCGATATAGACTTACCGTTATATGTAATGTAAAGTTTTAGTTGAAACAAGGTACTACAAACAATACATTTTTCATTAAAAATCTGCTGAGCCTGTTGTTCTTGGGAACGGGAGTACATCTCTGATGTTTGAGATACCTGTCAAATACATGATCAGTCGCTCAAAGCCAAGACCGAAGCCTGCGTGCTTTGTGCCGCCGTATTTTCTCAGGTCGAGATACCACCAATAGTCCTCTTCCTTAAGTCC
>JAMPDR010000082.1 GCA_023665555.1 Ruminococcus sp. | reverse complement strand
TTTATAAATTTTATATTGCTTTTTAAAAAGTGTCAACTTTTAGCTGAAACAAAGTGCTACGAAATAGCTGCGAACGCTGTGAGCAATTTAGCTTGACGCAGTCAAATTTAGTTGCGTAAGCAATTTAGCTATGCGAAGCATAATTTTGCTGCGTTAGCCTTCTTTGCGGACTATTACTTTCGATAGGTACAACCTTCCCCGCAATATTAGCCGTACGCAGTACCCGTGCGCAGTACCGCAATTACGCATTAAATAAGTCCGACTGTTGAGGTTCAGCAATCGGACTTGTCTGTTGTTATGCTATATTTTTTCTGCAAGTTCTTTGATATATGCCTTGAAATCTTCGCCAATCTCATCGTGAGCCAAAGCAACCTCACAGTTAGCTTTCATGATTCCAAGCTTGTTACCCATATCATATCTTATTCCCTCAAAGTCGATTGCATTAAGTCCATGCTCTTTTGAAAGCATTACCATTGAATCCGTGAAATAAACCTCACCTGCTTTTTCATCAATCGGAGTTCTTTCAATGATATCGAAAATTTCAGGTGGCATAACCACTCTGCCGAGAATTGAATAGCAGGAGATGATTTGATCTTCCGTCGGCTTTTCAATAATATTATGGCATTGCATGACATTGCCCTCAATCGGAGTTACATCAAGCGAACAATATTTGCTTACGTCCTTTCTCGGAACTTCTTTAACACCGACAATGCCCTTGCCGTATTTTTCATATGCTTCACAAAGCTGACCGATGGCAGGCTTACCGCCTTGATTGATGATAACATCATCACCGTAAAGAATTGCAAACGGCTCATCGCCGACAAAACCTTTTGCTCTCAAAATCGCGTCAGCAAGTCCTTTTGTTTCTTTCTGTCGGATGAAATATATATTCGCCATATTGACAGGCTTAAGTACATCTTCGTAAATCTTCTGCTTTGATGGGTTATTCTTAAGATTGCTTTCAAGTTCAAATGAGTGATCAAAATGATCCTCCATTGCACCCTTACCCCTGTTGGTAATTATGAGAATCTCTTCAATGCCTGCCTCAACCGCTTCTTCAACGATATACTGAATTGCAGGTTTATCAACGATATTGAGCATCTCTTTAGGAATAGATTTAGACGCAGGCAAAACTCTTGTTCCAAGTCCTGCCGCAGGAATTATAGCTTTTCTGATTTTCATAGCTTAACATCCTCTTTCTAATAGTTTATATTATATATTTATTGTTATACCGAAGAGAAGATACTTATCAGCAAGTTAGGCAAAAATGAAGAAATCAAAATAGATATCATTGTTATCCAAAAACTTGTTGAACTCTTGGATATAAATGTTTTCAGATTGAACGACGTGTCCGTCACCGCGTTGCTTTCAATTGATTTGAGCGAATCTCTGCAATATTTATGATATGACCTGTCCGCAATAAAACCGGCAACCAAAGCAAAAATAAATTTCAGCGCAAAAATCGCCAACAGTGGAATCATCAGCTGCATATAATCCTGCATAAACTGCGTCATATCGGCTTCAGTCATGGCGGCAAGTGTTGTCTGATCATAACTGCCGATAAAAGAAGTTAACGCTGAACTCGGACGATATGACAAAACAGATATTGCCATATCAATTGTCAGAAAAATTATGCCGAAGCGATGCATCTTACGATAGAAAAACCAAAACGGTGAAAAGAAAAATGCCGCCCAGTTAAAAGTATGCTTGTTTCCTCTTTCGATTTTTCTGAATTTCTCAACATAACGGTCAGAGCCTCTGCCTATGAAGCCAATCACTTCCCTGATTGTATATCCGCAAAGCGGTTCTTTCTTTTGTTCTTCGGTAATTCCCGGAGCAATGATTTCCACTCTTGCATCAATCAAATCGTCAACATCTCTGATTATGCGTCTGCCGTTAACAGTGTTGCCGTTTTCATCAGACTGCGCATATTCCTGCTCTCGTGCCTTTTCCTCTTCTTCAATTTCTTTTTCAAGTTTCATTTGTTTTTCGAGAATATTGATTCCGAACAGTGTGAACTTAGTTCCGCATTCTTCGCAGACTTTTGAACCCGGCTCATTCTCATGTCCGCAATTCGGGCAAACAAGAGCATCGCCTTGTTCCTGTTTTTCATCTGAAACAGTGTCCTCCTTTGCAGGAATCTCGGATTGTGCCACTGCATCCTGCCACACAAAACCTTCAGCATGTCTTGCTGCATTGACACATTCGCCTTTAAGTTTATAACATTCACGATGCTGAGGTGTTCCGCACACAGGGCAAACAACAACATCATCGTTTTCATCAAATTCACGTGAACATCCGTCACATTTGCATTTATCGTATTTCATTAAATAAACCTTTCCACTCAAGTTATATATCATATATTGTACCGAATTTTTAAAATTTTGCAATTGCTTTTTCATATTTTTAGGTAGTTTTTAATAAAAATTTGATATTTTTGCGATTTCTTGTTGCTCTGAAACAAGAAATGTGTATAATTATATAGGATAACCATGATTAAATATCAGCAATGCTTTAAGAAACAAACTTAAAAGTATACATAAATAAAAACATGGATTTACGGAAGGAGTCATTTATGATTCAGTTTGAAGAATTAAAGCTCAGATTGGCAGAAAGTGAAAAGCCGCTTGAAGAGCTTGCCGCCGCACTCGGACTTGACGAGATGTCAAAGGAAGTTGCAGCACTTGAAGAAAAAACAACAGCCGAGGACTTTTGGGGCGACCTTGCAAACTCACAAAAAGTCTTGCAGCGCATTGCAATGTTAAAAGGAAAAATCAAGGCATATAATGATCTGAAAGCCGCATATGATGATTCAATGATGATGATTGAACTTTCTGATGAAGAGGGCGATCTTGATCTTGTTGATGAATGCCGTGAAAGTGTTGAAGCCGTTGAAAAAGAACTTGAAAAGCAGACATTATCAACCCTGCTTTCCGGTGAATATGATAATAAAAATGCTATTCTCACTTTCCATGCAGGTGCAGGCGGAACAGAGGCTCAGGACTGGTGTCAGATGCTTTTCCGCATGTATGGTCAATGGGCAACAAAGCACGGCTATAAATTTTCAACAATAGACTTTCTCGACGGCGATGAAGCAGGTTTGAAATCCGCTGTTGCAATCATCGAGGGTGAAAATGCTTACGGTTACCTTAAAAGTGAAATGGGTGTTCATCGCCTTGTTCGTGTTTCACCGTTCGACTCATCAGGCAGACGTCACACTTCATTTGCATCACTTGAAGTTATGCCTGAAATTGATGACACAATTGAAGTTGAAATCAGTCCCGAAGATATCAAAATGGAAGTTTACCGTGCATCGGGCGCAGGCGGACAGAAAGTTAACAAAACATCATCAGCAGTTCGTCTTATTCATATTCCGACAGGCATTGTGGTTTCCTGTCAGGTTGAAAGAAGCCAGCATCAAAACCGCGAAGTCTGCATGAGAATGCTTAAATCAAAACTTATTGAAATTAAAGAACGTGAGCATCTTGATAAGATTGAGGATATCAAAGGTGATCAGAAAGAAATCGGTTGGGGCAGTCAGATCAGGTCTTATGTTTTCATGCCCTACACCCTTGCCAAGGACCACAGAACAGGCTTTGAAATGGGTAATATCAATGCAGTTATGGACGGCGACATTGACGGTTTCATAAATGCTTATCTCAAAAAGCAGTCGCTTGACGCACTTGCAACATCATAAATATAAAGGTCAAAGGTGTCTGTACCAATCCGATACAGGCACCTTTTTATTCGTAATTGCGGAGAAAGTTGTGCCTGTCAGAAAGTAACAGTCCGCAAAGTGAGAATAATTAGGAATGAGGAGTGAGGAATTAGGAGTTGCGGTCGCGAATAAAATCAGTAACCGATTTTAAATCATTCTTCCGCGGAACACAATGGGTTGTTTCGGTTAAAAATTTATTATAATAACAGACTATAAAATAATTACTATCTGTTTTTGCGTGGGCGAAAAGCTAAGTATATCACTATCTCCCTCACGACCATCGTTCCTAACTCCTCACTCCTAATTCCTCATCATATATCCCTTTGCGGACTACCGCTTACAATAAGTACAATCTTCCCCGCATCAAGCCGTACGCAAATACCGAATCACACATTAATTTCCGCATATCTTAATCATAATTACATAAAATAAATATATTCCGTCAGATTTACCGTTTTCATATGTTTTATAATCTTTTGTTTTTTGCAATAGGTATAAATTTGTTATTATGTATTGAAATTCGCTCAATTTTAGTATAATATATACATACTATAGTGTAATTAGTAACAATTTTTGATATATTTTTGGAGGTTTTGTATGAATTATTCTCTCACAAAGAAGCAAGCTAAAGAACTTATCTCCGGTAAGCTTTCTCACTATTTCGGTGTTTCAACCGAAGAGGCTACTGATGAGCAATATTATAAGGCTGTTGCTCTCATTATTAAGGATCTCATGCACGACGGACTCAGAGAGTTCCGCGCAAAATCAGATAAGTCTAACTCAAAGAAAATCTATTATCTCAGCATGGAATTCCTTATGGGCCGTTCGCTCAAAAATAACCTTTATAACCTTAACTTAACCAAAACATTTGCATCTGCGCTTAAGGATTTCGGAATCAATCTTGAAAAACTCTATGATTGCGAACCCGATGCAGGTCTTGGCAACGGCGGTCTTGGCAGACTTGCTGCATGCTATCTTGACGGTCTTGCAACTCAAGGTTACAACGGTATGGGTTATTCCATCCTTTACGAATGCGGTATCTTTAAGCAGAAACTCATTGACGGTTGGCAGACAGAACTTCCTGATTTCTGGCTTCCGGGCGGTGAAGTTTGGCTCACTCCGAGAGAGCAGGAAACTGTTGAAGTAAGTTTTGGCGGCTATGTTCATGATTATTGGGATAATCACTATCACGCTGTTGAAGTTGAGGGTGACACAAAAATCAGCGCTGTCCCTTATGATATGTTCGTAAGCGGTAAGGACGGAAAAAGCTACAGCGTTCTTCGTCTTTGGAAGTCAAAGGCTCCGTCACTTGACATGCGCCTTTTCGACCAGGGTCAATATATGAAAGCAATGGAACAGCAGGCAATGGCTGAAGTTATCAGCAAAATTCTTTATCCGTCAGATAACCATCCCGAAGGAAAGAGCCTTCGTTTAAAGCAACAGTATTTTCTTGTTTCAGCATCAATCCAGGATATCGTTAAGCGTCATCTTCGCCATCATTCAACAATGGAAAACTTTGCAGAAACAAACGCTGTTCATATCAACGACACCCACCCCACTCTCTCAATTCCGGAACTTATGCGTATTCTTCTTGACGAATGTGGCTACGGCTGGGACGATGCTTGGAAAATCGTTATCAACACAATGGCATACACAAACCACACCGTTATGAAAGAGGCTCTTGAGTGTTGGTCAGAGGATTTGTTCAGAACAACCGTTCCTAGAATTTATCAAATCGTTAAAGAAATCGACAACCGCTACAGAGCACACATCTGGAACACAACCGGTGACGCAGGCAAAGTTGAAGAAATGGCTGTTATCGCAAACGGTGTTATCAGAATGGCTAACCTTTGCGTTGCCGCATGCCACAGTGTAAATGGTGTTTCCGCTCTTCACAGTCAGATTCTTAAAGATTCACTTTTCAATAGCTTCTATCAGCTGACTCCTAACAAGTTCAAAAATGTTACAAACGGTATCGCTCACAGACGTTGGCTTTGCCAGTCTAACCCTGAACTTTCAGAATATATCGCAAGCCTTATCGGTGACGGCTTCATCTACAATGCTGACGAATTGAGCAAACTTGCAAAATTTGCAGACGACAAAAAAGTGCTTGCTGAAATTGACAAGATCAAACTTGCAAACAAGAAGAAATTCGCCGCATATCTCAAAAAGGAAAGAGGCATTACAATCGATCCGAATTCTATTTTTGACGTACAGGTTAAACGTCTGCATGAATACAAGCGTCAGCATTTGAACGCATTGCAAATTCTTGCAAAATATCTTGAAATTAAAGCAAACCCGAACGGTGATTATGTTCCACACACCTATATTTTCGGCGCAAAGGCTGCATCAGGCTATTTCGTTGCAAAGAAGATTATTGAACTCATATATGCAATGAGCGAACTTATCAATAATGACCCCGACGTAAACGGCAAACTTAAGGTTGTTTATCTTGAGGATTACAACGTAACAATGGCTGAAAGACTCATGCCTGCCGCTGACATCAGCGAACAGATCTCACTTGCCGGAACAGAAGCCAGCGGTACTGGCAACATGAAACTTATGCTCAACGGTGCAATCACCCTCGGTACTCTTGATGGTGCAAACGTTGAAATTCATGAAGCAGTCGGTGACGACAATATGATTCTCTTCGGCATGACAACTCCCGAAGTTAATAACCTCAAAGCCACAGGTTATCAACCAATGAATTACTTCAACAACAATGCAGAACTTCGCAGAGTAATTGAATTCATTCAGCAGGGCTTTGCAGGCAAAGAGTTCCCCGAAATCGGCAACACGATCATCCATCATGATCCATACATGGTTCTTGCTGATTTTGCCGATTACAGAAATGCACAAAAGAAGATTGATGCTCTTTGGGCAGACAGAAAAAATTGGAGCAAGATGTCACTTCTCAATATTGCAGGTGCAGGCAGATTTGCCGCTGACCGCGCAATAAACGATTATGCAAGAGATATCTGGAACACTGCTCCCGTGGAATAAGGTGAAGGAATGTATAAAGCTGTAATTTTTGACCTTGACGGAACACTTTTGAACACACTCGATGACCTTGCGGCAAGCGTCAATTTTGCACTCGATAAATTTGATTTTCCAAAAAGAAGCACTGATGAGATAAGACGTTTTGTAGGCAACGGTGTTATCAAATTGATGCAAAGGGCAACACCTGATGATATTGATGAGATTACTTTCGAAAAATGCTTTGGCTGTTTCCGTGAGCATTATCTTGAGCATATGCAGGACAACACCAGACCTTACGACGGTGTAACGGAAATGCTTGAAACGCTGAAAAAACAAGGCATCAAAACCGCAGTTGTTTCCAATAAGCTGCACAGCGGAGTGGTTGAACTTTGCAAAGAGTTTTTCGGCGACAACCTTACATGCTCATTCGGTGTTGAAGTTGAAGAGGAAAGAAAACCGTCACCAATAAACGTGTTCAAGGCTCTGGCTCAGTTAAACGTCATCGCCGATGAAACAATCTATGTTGGCGACAGCGAGGTTGATGTTCAAACGGCAACTAACGCTTGCCTTGACTGCATCGGAGTCACATGGGGATTCCGCGACAGAGAAGAACTGATTGAAGCAGGTGCAAAATTCATCATTGACAAACCGGATGAAATAAAAGCACTGATTCTGTAAAATTTTTGACCAATTAAAAATGCGGGAAAAGTTCTGCTTAACGTAAGACTTTTCCCGCATTTTGTTATTATAATCTGTTATTAAGATTTCCGCAATTCAACCAGCAACGATGCATAGCCGATTTTTTCATCATCTTCCGCATCAAACTTTGCAAGATAAATATGCGGATGTTTGTCCGCATCAATAAATTTATAAAGAACATATCCGGTATCATTGCCGTGACTGTCAAACACCTTGAGTGCAATTCTTGTAAGATATGCCGAAACATCCACACTGTTTGTATCATCAGGCTCAAATTCACCGTCATTCTGCACAAGCAGAGCATATGTTTTACCATCAACAACCTTAAATGATTCTTTGTTGTATTCATAAACAGGCTTTTCAATTGTTTCTCCCATACAGTCAAAATCGGGACTGTCAAAAAACTCATCACTTATCTCACAGGTTACGTTCAATTCATCATCCGAATAAAACTGAGAACTCAACGGAGATTGATACATGACTCTTTCAACAGTAAATCTACCTTCCAATTCCATGCCGGCAACACGCTTTCTTATCAAAAGTCGGTTTGCACTGCCCGAAAAAATAATAATTACGGCAACTGCAAAGCAAAGAGCAATTCCAATCTTTTTAGCTATACGCATGATATTCCCCCCAAAAAATCTGTTTTACAAAATAAGCATAACATCAACGCATAATTTTGTCAACGGTCTGTTTGACTTTATCTCTCTATTGTGATAATATTTTCAGCAAGGAGTGGTGACTTATTTTAAAACGCAACTATCAAAATGAACTTAGCAAAATCATTGATGAAAATCAAAAAAACGGCATTGTTCCGTCATTACTGCTTCATTCCTGCTGTGCTCCGTGCAGCAGCTATTGCCTTGAATATTTATCGCAGTATTTCAATATAACAATCTTCTACTATAACCCAAACATTCACCCCGCAAGCGAATACAGACACCGTGTTGAAGAGCAGAAAAAGCTAATAAGTCAGCTGCCTGCAAAGCATGAGATAAAGTTCATTGAGGGAAATTTTAACCCCGATGAGTTTTACACAGCAGTCAAAGGCCTTGAACACGAAAAAGAGGGCGGCGAACGCTGCTTTGTTTGCTATCGTCTTAGACTTCAAAAAGCGGCAGAACTGGCAAAGGCAAACGGATTTGATTATTTCACAACCACCCTTTCAATCAGTCCACTGAAGAATGCTGCAAAAATTAATGAGATTGGTGAAGATATCGCCGAAAGAACCGGAGTAAAACATCTGCCGTCAGATTTCAAGAAAAAGAACGGTTATAAGCGTTCAATTGAACTTTCAAGGGAATATAATCTTTACAGACAAAACTATTGCGGCTGTGTGTTTTCAGTTAATTCGTAATTCGTAATGCTTAATGCGTAATTGCGGAGAAGATTGTACTTATTTGAATTTTCAGTCCGCAGAATAAAAATGATATACAATTTCGTAGGGTCGACCCCATGTGGCCGACCTAAACTTTACCGTTTGCACTATTTTCAAATAAATGACAAATAAAAACAATCTACCAATAAGACTACAAGTAAAGACAGCCGACAAAGCCCCAACTGTTTTGAATCTCTATGGTTATGGTGAACAGACTTACCGTAGCTGAACGTATTTCGTCATTATTGTACGGCGTCCAAAGGAAATGGGAGTTAGTACAAA
>JAMPDR010000081.1 GCA_023665555.1 Ruminococcus sp. | reverse complement strand
ATGTCCCAAACCAATTTTTCACTCTTTTTTCTGTCCATAATTCTTGACAATTTTCAGTATGGTCGCGGGTGAATTTGCCTGCGACCTTTAATTATACATAACGGTTAAATGGTTATTATAATTAAGTTAAGTATACGAAGAAAAAAGTAAAAACTTCCAATAATACTACAACTGAAGTCAGCTGACAAAGCCCCTGCCTTAGATTCTCAGTCTGGTTATGGGTGCAATCTTATCTCAGCCACTTACACGTTCGTTCAAAGTGTAAGGCGTATAAAGGAAATGGGATTTAGTACAATCTTGCCTATAGCAAAATGCAGCAAAAATTGCTTGCAATTTTTTGTCGTTTTTTGCGTACGTCAGAAAATTCTTTTTGCTTACTTTTTGTAATTAGACAAAAAGTAAGTGCCTGTCCGGCATGAGGACAAGCTGCCGGTTGTAACAAATTATAATCTAAGAATAAAACGCATAATTTCTTCAAACTTTTAACAGTACGGTGTAATATAATACCGTTTTTCAAAAATATAGTTCAAAATTCTTGGAAAATGTATATAACCTCTTGCTATTTTTATAAAAATCTGAGATAATATCATAGATTAATTATAGGGTAATATCCCATAAGAATCGGAGGACTGACATTTTGACAGATTATGAAAAACTTGCGGAAATGCTTTTTCCGAATATAGATAAAACACCTGAGGAACTCGAACAACAGTTTCCTGCAAGACAGCTTAAAGAGGGCGCAAGAGTGACAAGATTCGCTCCGAGTCCAACAGGATTTTTGCATATCGGCGGTTTATTTGCCGCATTGATTTCAAAGCTTAATGCATCAACAACTGATGGTGTGTTTATGCTCAGAATCGAGGATACAGACAAGAAAAGAGAAATTGAGGATGGTGTGTCTGAAATTATCAAAGGACTTGAGGCTTTCGGTGTCGGTATTGACGAGGGTGTTGTCGGCTTTGGTAAAGAGAGCGGTAACTATGGTCCGTATCAGCAAAGCCACCGAGCAGAGATTTATCACATTATTGCAAAATCACTTGTTAAACAAGGACTTGCATATCCATGTTTCTGTTCCGAACAGGAACTTACCGACCTTCGATCCAAGCAGGAAGAAGAGGGTACCGTTATCAAAGGCTATTTCGGTAAATGGGCAAAGTGCCGCGATTTAACATTTGAACAACAAAAACAACTCATCGAAAGCGGCGCACCGTATACATTGCGTTTCCGTTCACCGGGAAGTGAAGATCATAAAATCAAATTTGACGATATAATCAAAGGCAAAATCGAAATGCAGGAGAATTTCCAGGATGTTGTTTTGCTTAAAACAGACGGTATCCCAACCTATCATTTTGCACATGCCGTTGACGATCACTTTATGAGAACAACTCATGTTATCAGAGGTGACGAGTGGGTATCATCTGTTCCGCTTCACATTCAGCTTTTCAAAGCCTGTGGTTTCAGAGTTCCGAAATACGCACACATTTCACCGATTATGAAAGAGGAAAACGGCGGTAAACGTAAACTCAGTAAGCGTAAAGACCCTGAAGCAGCCGTAACATATTATGCAGAGCAGGGATATCCGAAAGAGAGCGTAATTGAGTATCTTCTCACACTTGCAAACTCAAATTTTGAGGATTGGAGAAGAGCCAACCCGAAAGCTGCGCAAAGTGAGTTCCCGTTTAATCTCAAAAAGATGAGTACAAGCGGAGCATTGTTTGACCTTACAAAGCTTGTTGACGTCAGCAAAAACGTTATTTCAGTCATGAGTGCCGAGCAAGTTACAGATTATGCAGTTGCTTGGGCAAAAGATTATGATGAAGAACTTTATAATCTCCTCTCGCGCGATAAGAAATATACGAAGTCGATTTTCTCAGTTGACCGTGACACACCTAAGCCGAGAAAGGATATCTCAAAGTTCAGTGAGATTAAGGCCTATACAGAGTATTTCTTTGATGAACTGTTCAATAATGATTACAGTGAAATGCCGGAGAACATCACCGAAGATATGGCGAAAGAAATTCTCACTGCATATATCAAGCAATACAATCATGCCGACAGTAAAGACGAATGGTTTGCACGCATCAAGGCAATGTGTGAGCCGCTCGGATATACACCGAACGTTAAGGAATACAAGAAAAATCCTGATGCATTCAAAGGACATGTCGGTGATGTTTCAACAGTTATCCGCATAGCTGTTACAGGAAGAAGAAACACACCTGATCTTTATTCAATCATGCAGATTCTCGGCAACGAGAGGGTTATTGACAGACTTAATAAAGCACTTGAATATTATGATAAGTAATCATTTTTGATATCTCGCAGAAAGGAACGATTGCAGGTCAACCTGTATCGTAATGATAAATATGGAAGAAATGACAATCAACTCAAATTTTATACACGATTTTATTGATGAAGACCTTGAAAAAGGTGTGTATGATCATGTGCAAACGCGTTTTCCGCCTGAACCGAACGGATATCTTCATATCGGTCACGCTAAGGCGATTCAGATAAACTTCTCTATTGCCGAGAAGTACGGCGGAAAATGCAATCTCAGACTTGATGATACAAACCCGTCAAAAGAGGACATAGAATACGTTGATGCAATAAAAGAGGACATTCAGTGGCTTGGATATAAATGGGATGAAGTGCTTTATGCATCAAGCTATTTTGACTTCATTCACGAATGTGCAATTAAACTTATTGAAATGGGTAAGGCATATGTTGATGACCTCACGGCAGAGGAAATAAGCGCATACAGAGGTACACTCACAGAGCCGGGTAAAGACAGTCCATACAGGATAAGATCCGTTGAAGAAAATCTTGATTTGTTTAAGCGTATGACAGCAGGTGAATTTCCTGATGGTTCCAGAGTGCTCAGAGCCAAAATTGATATGGCATCACCGAACATCAATATGCGTGACCCTGTAATCTACAGAATCGCTCACATTCATCATCACCAGACAGGCGACAAGTGGTGTGTATATCCGCTTTATGATTTTGCTCACCCGATTTCAGACACCAAAGAGGGTGTCACACATTCTCTTTGCTCGCTTGAATTTGAGAATCACAGACCGCTTTATGATTGGGTATTACGTGAACTCGGACTTGAAAATCCGTCAAGACAGATTGAGTTTGCACGTCTTAATCTCAACTATTGCCTGACAAGTAAGCGTAAATGCTTGCAGCTTGTTAATGAAAACATTGTTGACGGTTGGAATGATCCACGAATGGCAACGATCTGCGGCATGAGAAGAAGGGGTTATCCTGCCGCTGCAATCAGAGATTTCATCAACAGAGTCGGTGTTTCAAAGGCATACAGCGTTGTTGATTTTGGTTTGCTTGAAGCATGTGTAAGAGATAATCTTAATCAAAATGCACCCAGGGCAATGGCTGTTCTTCGTCCGCTTAAGGTTATTATTGATAACTATCCTGATGACCTTGTTGAAGAAATTGAGTTGCCGGTTAATCAGGACAAGCCTGAAATGGGAACAAGAATCACAAAATTCTCAAAGGTTATCTATGTTGAACGCGAGGACTTCATGGTTGAGCCTGTTAAGAAATATTTCCGTCTGTTCCCCGGCAATGAGGTAAGACTCAGAGGCGCATATTTCGTAACATGCACCGGTTGGGAAGCACTTGATGACGGAACGGTGACCGCTGTTCACTGCACATATGATCCTGCAAGCAAGGGCGGTAATTCTCCCGATGGCAGAAAAGTTAAGGGTACGCTTCATTGGGTAAGTGATGCTGACAGCTTCGAGTTTGAAGCAAGACTTTATGACAGATTGTTTGATGCAGAAAATCCGTCTGATGAATCAAAGGGCAGTTTCAAAGATAATCTTAATCCAAATTCCCTTGAGGTTCTTGAAGGTTGTAGATTGGAGGGCGGTTTAAAAGACCTTAAGCCAGGTGATACATTCCAGTTTATGCGTCAGGGTTACTTCTGTGTTGATACTTCATCAACTGATGACAACGTTGTATTTAACAGGACGGTTGCACTTAACTCATCATGGAAAAAATAAAGTGAAAATCCGATTGAAGCGGAGTTTTCGAAAGAAATTCATATCACTCCTTGCTTGACTGCAACGGGGTGTGATGTTTAAAATTATTTATGCAGTCAGAAAGGCTATGATTTTTATGAAAATAGCGTACAGAATCGTTACACCTATTGTTGCTCTTTTGGCTATAGTAGGCGGAATCTTCCTTAAAATGTTTTATTTTGTTGTAGGCAGTGCAGATGATCAAATCGGTCAGCTTGTTAATGCAATTTCAAGCATTGCACAGCAAAGCACGGGTAAGAACTATCTGCAATACGAATTTTCAGTGTTTGAACTGCTGAAAACAATCGCATCTGCTAAACCGTCAGAGGATGCCGGCTCTTTTGCTGAAATTGCAAAACCAATCATTCCGCAGCTTGTTTCATTCATCGTTGTATTTGTTTTGGTTGTGTGTGTGTTGCTTGCAATTGCAGTGATCAGTGCTGCTCTTAAGGACAGCAAAAAGAAAAGACAGACGGTTATAGGACTTTGTGCCGGCGGACTTGTTCTGATGTTCATTTGCATTATAATCAGCAATTCGGCATTTGCAAAGCTTACAGGCGGCGAGATTTCCCTCACAGACCTCATGACTTTGTTCTCAGATAACGCTCTCATGACGCTTGCAACCGCAATTTTGACAGTTACATCGGCGACTCTTTCAGCAGGTTTTTATGCAGTTTTCGGATGCTTCATTCTGATTATCATCTGGACGATCGTTACTAATATGATTATCAAAACTCCGATTCAGATCAACAAGACCTACAAGAGAAAAAAGCCTATGAAAAAACTTTCGGCTGTTTTTCACAAGTAAGTACACGCGTACGGTGCTTGCGTGACGTATTGTACTTGTCAAAGGTACAGTCCGCAGAGAAAGATCTTACCAATTATACAATAAAAAATATCAGCAGGGTCGACCCATCAGTGGCCGACCCTGATTTTATTCTGTTAGTTGATGTCAAAAATCTTAATGTTAAAATACAGTGGGGTCTTTCTCTGCGGCATCGCCCACAAATCCTGCAATTAAAGCAGCTACTAGTTCAATAACCGCCAAAACAGTCAATCGACCTATTGCAGATGAAACAGATGTATAATATCCTGCGGCTGTCATTATTAGTCCGCTTATATAGGCGGTTGTGATTACCGCAACTAAGCCGTCGATAATAAAAAGCATTATCTTTTTGAACGAGAAAATACTAATGCTATTAAAAACACTTTTAAACATGATTTTTAATCCGATAAACATTATTATCAACACACCGAAATCGGTGAATATTTCGGCTGTTACGTTTCCGCTTAAGCCTGTTAAACTCGTTATAACGGACGAGGCCACAATACCGACGAAGGTCGCGAAGATTGGCAGACCTCTGGATTTAAGTTTCTTTGATATTGTAATGCATATGTATACACAAATGGCAGCTATTAAAGCTTCGGGAAAAGCTTTCAATATTACCAACACAGTTGATGAAACAACATCTTCAGCTGTTAATCCGCCACTATATTGATATAACACGTCTACCCAAACATCGCAAAGAGGAACTTTGCCAATCAATGAAATTAATACTCCTGCGATACTGCTTGTTCCTGAAATCGAACCTAAGACTATTGCAACAAATGGGAATAATATTACAATCAGCACTATTTGTGCTACGTTACTCATTGTGTTGCGAAAACCTTTAAAAAATCCCATACTTTTACTCCCTAAAAACAGTTGTTTTATAACTTTTATTTCTATTATATTATTATATATTATCAGATATGTTTAGTCAAGAAAATTTAAAATTTTGCTCTTAGTTCAACAACTTTTCCGATAATTGTAACAGGGAGTTCGGCTGTTTCTTTCGGAGTGAAGAAAAATGGGTCATATATCGGGTTGGTTGATATCAGCTTAATTCCAGAATCGTTTTTATAAAACTTCTTAACCGTGGCATCATTGCCGCCTATTAAAACAACGGCAATTTCACCGTTTTCAACAGAACATTGCTTTCGGACAATTACAACATCACCTTCACTGATTTTCGGTTCCATGCTGTCGCCCTTGATTGAAAGAGCAAAATATTCATCTTGTTTTGCATCAGCCTGAGAGATTTCTTCATAGCCGAGAATTTCTTGAGTTGCCTCTAACGGTATTCCTGCGCGCACATATCCCAAAACGGGAATTTTGACTGCCGCCGCAGGTTCTTTCTCTGAAACAAAGGCTGAAACAGGCACGTTGAAAATTTGACTTAATTTGTTGACAGTGTCGCGCTTAAGATTTTTCACCTTGCCGCTTTCCCATTTTTGAACAGCCGCCCTTTGCACACCTATCATTGCACCAAGCTGTTCCTGTGAGTATTCGTATTGAGTTCGCAATTGCTTTATATATTCGCCGATATTCATTTTTATTCACTCCTTTAATCAATGCGATGCTTGAGTACGGCTAATATTGCGGGGAAGATTGTACCTGCCATTCAGAAGTAATAGGTAATATGGAATAGTGAAAAGGTGAGGTCGCGAGCAAGATAAACTATATCCATACTTTTTATCCGCGGAATGAAATTGTATGCTGACTCAAAATAGCATATAAAAACAATCTGCCAATAAGAATACAAGTAAAGATAAAACACGCGGTCGATATTTTAAATTCAGTATAACCTGACTCGCGTTCATTTTTCACGGATTCTTTTCCTAATTATCTCAGATATTGTATCGTAATTTTCGCGCAAAGTCAACAACGTAATTTTCGCGGGAGTGGCCGTTGCGAGGAGTTATTTGCCACGTGTTCCCCGCTACAGGCGGGGAACACAGATTAAAGTCAGCATTTTGGACACTCTTATTTTCGCACAAAGTCAACTATTAGCTTGACAAAAGAAAAATATACTTGTAAAATATATATTAAGTATCTTTTTAAGATACAGAATTATTGGAAAGAGGTGATTGAAAAGTCGATGATGCAGATACCCACTAATTAAATTAGATGTTACAAAAATACGTAATATATAAAATTTTAACGAGAAAAGGAGAATACGATTAATTGAAAATTATTAAGAAAATTGAACTTGATTTTGCAAGGGACACAACACAGGTTAATGTGTATGCAAAGCAATACGATACGGGTAGCCGCTTTGTTGAAATTATACCGCTTAACAAAGGAGAACGCTGGACTGTGCAAGAGGGAACACTCGCAAAATTGCGTCTGACTAAGCCCGACGGTAATATTGTTATGAACGATGCACAGCTGACAGAGGATGGAACTGTCCTTGTTGAACTCACAATGCAGGCACTGAATGTAAGCGGAAAGGTACGCGCTGAAATTGCATTTTATAAAGATGATTCTGTTATAAGTTCACAGATATTTTTTATCAATGTTGAAAAAGCTGCCTTTGATGAAAATGTGCCAAAAAGTACCCCCGAATATGAATCGCTGACAAAAACATTGTCAAGAGCACAGCTTGCCGTCAGTGATGCTGAACAGGCGGCAGAAAATGCAAACAGAGCCGCTAAAAATGCCGATTCCGCATCAAGAATCGTTCAAAATGCGGGAAAACTTGTTTCTCCGACGGTTGATGTTATTAGCGAGGACGGCGGCCATAGAGTAATATTTACAGATAAATACGGTGACAAGGAGTTTATTGTTAAAAACGGAGAAAATGCTCCTGCCGCGAAGCTAACAATCGGAACTGTGGAAACTCTTGAAAGCGGCAGTAATGCTACTGCGACGCTGACAGGAACAGATGAAGAGCCTGTTTTGAATCTGGGTATTCCAAGAGGTCAAACTGGTGAAAATGAGCCGGAGATTCCGCTGTATATTCAAAATGAAGTTAATTCTGTTGCAGATCAGCTTATCAAGCATCAGACCCACAACAACATAACATTTCTTGCAATGGCAGACTTTCATGAATTTACGGGTAACGCAAACATTGAAAACGGAAACTTGCATGCCGGCATGGCGGCAAAGCTGCTGAAAAATTCAGTCAGATTAGACTTTGCGGCACTTCTCGGCGATTTGTGTATAGGATTGAATACCAAAGAATCAATGAAAATAAATCGTCACATCGGTGATGCGTTTTGCGGAATACCGAACTTCAGAACACCGGGAGAAGCCGACTATCTTATAAGAAATTATTACAGCAGAAATATGCATTACAATGTTCATCAGATTTACGCACTTTTCGGAAAGTATAACGAAGGCGCAGTTTTTGATGAGCCGAATCGAGTTAGGGGATATTGCTATCGCGATTTCGATGTGCATAAAATACGAGTTATCTGTCTTAATTCGGTTGACCTTGCGGAATATACGCTTACGTCCAACAAGGAGTTTGCCCGCATCAGTCCCGAACAATTGCAATGGTTTGCCAAATCACTGGATTTGTCTGCAAAGACGGACGCATCAGAGTGGGGGATTGTGATTTTAGCACATCATCCCCTTGATTGGTCAGATATTATGCCCGCAGCGGCGATTTTGAATTCCTATTTAAAGGGAGAGAGCGTAAATCTCACACATGAGGATAAACAGGTGACATATAATTTCAGCGGAAAAAATCAGGCGGAGGTTATCTGTCAGGTGCACGGTCATATCCATAATTATAAAATTGATAATATTCGTGCGGATTCGAGCGGTACGCTGACAACAGTCAAGCGTATTTGTGTTCCAAATGCATGCTTTCAAAAGAACAACGAATTGCTAAGCAATCCAATCTATGGTGAATCGCGTACCTCAAACAAGATGGAGGGAACAGCGTCCGATACGGCATTTTACATAATCAGCATAGATCGAGATGAAAAGAAAATCTATTGCACACATTACGGTGCTGGTGCGGATAAAGAGGTGAGTTATGCGTGATTAATTTATCAAATTTGTAATGATGCGGGTGAAATTGTGCCTTTTGGAGAATGAGTCCGCAGAGATAAATTTTCATATATTTGAATTGATTGGAAATAGCCTTATGCACAATAAAAATAGTGTGAAATGTAAAATTGCCGATTTGAAACGTATTCCAAAAGTTAGACAAAGCATCTCTGCTTGTTGCGGAACAAAATCAAAACTACAACAAAAAGTATAGTTAAGGGCAGAATACGCTTTTATAAAAGTGATTACTTGTTAATGGTTTATTTGATTTTAGTCGCAAACATAATTCCCAAAAATCAACACAGACAAAAGAAACACTCACGGTCATTTTCTACCGTGAGTGTTGTGTATTTAATAATAATTTGGTTATGTTCTATCACCGATTGAGCGAAAAAGATTTTTGATCTTGTTGATGATATTTTTGAACCAGTTTATAAGGTCATTAATGAATTTC
>JAMPDR010000080.1 GCA_023665555.1 Ruminococcus sp. | reverse complement strand
TTTGCTTACTTAATTCTTTTTCTTAGAAAAAGAAAAAGTAAGTGCCCGTCCGGCACGAGGACAAACTAACAGCTGCATCATTATATAAATTGAGAATAACACTGTAAGATATTAAATACCTGTTTTCTCTTAAGTTGACAACATTGCCGCCGCAGGCGGTGAAACACAAATTAACCACCGTGTTTTTGACACTTATTTTTATAAGATAATATTGAATTGTAATTTTATTTTGTGTATACTGTATTTATGATTTTTTGAAAGGCAGAAGTGTTATGTCTGATATTATTTTAGCAACCTTGATTATGGGTGGATTTTTTGCATTGTGCATAGCCATGATAGTTCATGGATTTAAATTGCAGTGGAAAAAAGATAAAGCCTCTGAAAAATATGATGCTAAGTTCAGCGCATCAATGAGCCATGTCAGTGGTTTAGACTTGCACAGAAACGCAGCGGTTGAGGTCTATTACGGACGCCGAAAAATAACTTTTGTCAGCGGAAACAGAGAATTTATCGTCAGAAAAAGCAAAATAACAAATGTTGAACTTGTTACAGGCAACAAAGGCCTTGAACAAGCGGCAGGTGCGGCAATCGGCGCAATTATCCTTGGCGGTGTAACTGGTGCGGCAATCGGAATGGCAGGAACAAACAATACTTTTATGGTGATTGCCTATGAAAGCGTCGGTAAAACAAAACAGATAGTTCTCGATATAGGCTATGCAGATCGCATGGCGAAAAAGATGGTTAAGGATTTTGCAAAGAATAACGTCAGAGAAATACAGACGGTTGAGTTGTGAATTGAATTAAAAAAGTGCCAATCAAAATGAAAGGCACTTTTAATTTTTTATTTTGCTTTAACAAGTTCGGATTCTTTTTCTGCATTTTCCTTGAAATATCCGCTGTGATTTTCCAGAATGAAGAATATGAAAATATATTCAAGCGGAAGGAGTTCAACAAGTCCGGTTCTGCCGTATTTTTGTTGGAACACGATGAACAGCAAAACCGTGACAATCAGCGTTATGGCGAAAATTGCAATCATTCCTGCAAGAAACGGCTTATATTTTTTGTTCTTTTTGCTTGCAGGTATAAGGAAGAAAATGACCGCCGCCATGATGAAATAGAAGAACACAATTGCTGAAAGTGAGTGAATGGGATTGATGTCGGCGCTTTCCGTTGTCGGAGCGGCTATGCACGGGATGATTGCCAAAGAGCCGACGAGTGCAACAGCGATTGTGAAATAGTTTTTGCAGTGGTGCTTTTTGAACATCATGATGAAGTTACAACAAAGCGTGAAGGCCATTGCAAGGCACACTATCACAAACCCGGGGTTATATTCAAGTGCGGTCATGCTGATAGTGTAATGAATCGGGTTTCTGATGAAAATATAGGTTGAGAATAAAATGCATGTGAACACAAGTGATCCCCAGCATACAGCTGAAAAAATGCTGTTGTCTTTGACTGTGAGATGAATTTCTTCAGCGTCGCGTTCTGCTCTTGGTATTGCAAGGTCGGTATGATTTATAAAGTACATTGCTATAAATGCAACAGCTATCGGCACTATTTCAAGGAATCCGTTTTTGCTCTTTTGCGGATCTTTAAAAACAATCGTCATAATCACGAATGAAAGCAGAACTGCAAGACTGACAACGGCACCGACGATTGCAACAGCTTTGAGTTTTTTGTTTTTCAGTTGTTTGCCCAAGGTCAGGCAGAACACCAAAACAACGGTTGCGTTGATGATGATATTTCCGAATCCTGCTATCCAGTGAACAATGGTTGCAAAAGTTGAAATTTCGCTTCCGCCTGCTTTGTACGGCATGAGTGTTGTTGCAACAAGTCCCATGCAAAGGTTTGACACGCATGCAATTTTCAGAAGAACCTTATTGCCGACCTTATATGTGCGGTACATATAGAAAATATTGATAAGAAATGCCGAACCGTAAAGGAAGCAGTAAATACAGAAAAGGAAAAGTCTTTCTTTGCCGATCAGACTTATTGTGACATGTTTTGGATCTTCAAGAAATGCAAAAAGCATAGTGTAGGCAAATGACATCGCCCACCAAATCAATGCAGTTTCTCTTTTCTTGAAATGTGCTGAAAGTCTGTTTTCACTAATCATTCTATCAACTCCGATTCATTTTGCAACGTAAAAATATTTTTTAGTATTACTTGCTTTTTAATATAAAAGATAATATAATGACAGTGTCGAATTATAGACAACATTCCGTTAAACAACACATGTTGAATAATCATCGACTGACGATTATTATATCAGACAACAGAAGATTTTTCAATCGTTAAATTGTTGGATTTTATCGAATAAAAGACAAACGAATCGAAAAATGTTGAGAAACTCTTAAGCGAGTTTTGATTTAATTATCCTAAATAAAATGAAAGGGCGAACGCGCGAAAACGCAGTGGTTTGTGTGTATATTCGCGTATCGCATGGTAATTACATTGAACAAAACAAATTCCGCGGCTTTGAAAGAGGACAGAAGAGTCAGAAAAACAAAAAAAGCACTGAGAGAAAGCCTTTTTGAATTGCTTGAAAGCAAAAACATAAGCCAAATCACAGTGACTGAGTTGACGACTCTTGCAGATGTTAACCGCTCAACGTTTTATCTTTATTATAATGATGTTTTCGACATGATGGAGAAAATACAGGATGATATCTATGCTGTTCTGCTTGAAAATGTTGTCAACTGTGCAAACAGGTTTTCCGAGCCTGAGGATTTTTTCAAGTACTGTGTAGGCTTTCTTGACTTTTGCCGTGACAACCACTCAGTGTGTCATTTTGTGACGCGCAACGACTGCAACAATCAGCTTGCCGACAGAATCAAGGCGGCAGTCTGTGACATTGTTCCGAACTCGGCAAGACACTTTGACAGCAGAGATCCGAGGTATTACCTGACAACATTTGCACTTTCGGGAATTTTGAGCGTCATCCTCGAATGGATGAACGACGGAATGAAAATACCGTCAGAGGATATGGCAAGATTTTTAAGTTATACATATGTGCTAGGCTCAAAAATGCAAAAGGAAAGTGATTTTTATAAGAACTATTCGTTTTATGCGTAGAAAGCAAGAGGCCACAGGTATCTAACCCGTGACCTCACTTTTTCACTATTACTTATTACTTCTTACCTACGCAAAGTTGATGTATCAGCTTTGCGTATACAGTCCCGCATATATTCCGCCCAAGGCGATCAATTCATCATGTGTGCCTTGCTCTTCAATGCCGTTTTCTGTCAGCACAATGATTCTGTCAGCGTTTCTGACTGTTGAAAGTCTGTGTGCAATGGTGAATGTTGTTCTGCCTTTTGCAAGTTCGGCGAGTGACTGTTTGATAAGCTGCTCACTCTTGTTGTCAAGTGCGCTCGTTGCTTCATCAAGAACGAGAATAGGCGGATTTTTGAGGAATACTCTTGCAATGCTGATTCGCTGTTTCTGACCTCCGGAAAGCATTGTTCCGCGTTCTCCGATAAAGGTGTCATAACCGTCGGGCAGGTTCATGATGAATTCATGTGCACCTGCTTGTTTTGCGGCTTTGATCACATCATCTTTATCTGCATCAGGTTTACCGTAAAGGATATTTTCAAGAACTGTTCCCGAAAACATGTAGACGTCTTGTTCGACCATGCCGATTGCGTTTCGCAGAGAACCGAGTTCGATTGCGGAGATATCCTTGCCGTCAATCAGAATCTTGCCCGCATACGGCAAATAGAATGCTGAAAGCAGACTGCACATTGTGGTCTTGCCGCTGCCTGACGGTCCGACGATTGCTATATTTTCGCCCTTTTTGATTTTGAGATCAATGTGCTCGAAAACGTCTTTTTTGTCCTCGCTATAAGTGAAACTGACATCGTTAAATTCAATGTCGCCGTTTATGCTCACGAGGTATTCAGCCTGACTGTAGCCGCTTTCGGGTTCGATTTTCATCACCTGTGCAAAACGTTCAATGCCTGTTGTACCTTTTTCAAACTGCTCGGTGAATTCAACAATTCGCTTTACTGCCGCAATCAACATGGCAACATAGAGCAGGTAAGCGGCATAGTCAGCGGTTGTGATTTTGCCTTTCACGATGAAAAGTCCGCCCATGAGAATCAATATGATGTACATCATTCCGTCGAAAAATCGAACAACACTGTTAAGACGAGCCATATAGCGATAGGATGACTGCTGGACACGGCTGAGTTCTTCGCTCTCTTTATTGAATTTATCACACTCACTTTTTTCGCGTGTGAATGATTTTATAACACGGATGCCGAGTAGGGCAGTTTCGGTTTGAGCATTGACCTCGCCAGCACGTTCACGTCTTTGCTTAAAGGTTTTGTGCATTTTTTTGCGGAAATACATCGTGCCGTAAAACATAAGCGGCAGCATGGCAAATGAGGTGAGAGTAAGCGGCAGGTTGATTGATGCAAGGATTGCAAAGCTGACGATTATTTTCACTGCGGCAATGAAAAATTCTTCGGGGCAGTGGTGCGCAAACTCGGAAATGTCAAACATATCGTTAGTTATGCGCGACATAAGCTGACCGACCTTGGTTGAGTCGTAATAACTCATCGGAACTCTGAGCAGGTGGGCAAACATATCCTCACGCATATCTTTTTCGATCTTAACTCCCATAGAGTGGCCGACATAAATCATGTAATAGCCTGCGAGCATATCGACGCCTTTAAGTGCGGCATAGAGTACTGCCATCTCAAGGATGATTTTAACTGTAAGCTGAGAGATATCGTTTGTTGCAATTGCGGTAATTCTTCTCACGATTATCGGCAAAACAAGTTCGCAAAGAGTTGTCAGTGCGGCACAGAACAAGTCAAGAATAACAACCTTTTTATGTTTGCCGAAGTAGGGCATGAACCATTTTTTAATCATGCTTTCTTTGTTTTTCAATGAAGTCACTTCCTGTATATATGGATATTTTTGCCATGTAGTATTATATAATTTTAGGTGGGTTAAGTCAAATGGGTAGTTCGTTTTTTTATATGCGCTTGAATTGGATACTGTCTTTGGCTTTTCTCCCGCAGAGTGAAACAGTTCGTACTAAAATAAAAAAACAGAGTAAGAACACGAAGCCGATAATGCTTTTTGATTCTTACTCTATTCTTTTTTCAATCTCTGAAACGATTGCACTCATTTTTATGTTGAGGGCGCAACTGATTCTGTAGAGGGTTTCAAGTGTAGGTTTTCGCTCTCCTCTTTCAATGGCAGACAGATGAGTTCGTCCGATATCAGCTAAGCCGCTTAAAACTTCCTGAGTGATTCCGCTATCTTTTCTGAACTCGGAGATAACTTCGCCCACAATAATCGGGTCTAAAGTTGGAGAATACATGCCGGACTTCTAGCCTTTCTGACCACACTGTTAATGTTAATCACAATATATCCTTGTTGCAGTCGTACAAGGTGTGATGTCAGTTCCTTATCTTAAGTATAACGTGTGTTAGTAAAAAATATGAACACATATGTTGACAAATGAATACATATGTGTTATTATTGGGCGAAAGTTAATTTTATAATGTAAATTTTTTACATTATTTCATGAACAATGGTTGAAGAAAGATGGTGATGATATTAAAAAAGCAGACAACTTCATTTTTATCAAATAAAATATGTTAAAAACAAAAAAAGATTGAATTATTAATTTTTAGGAGGATTTTTAAATGAAAACACAATTATCTGTAAGAGTAAGAAGAGAGGGACTCGTTTCAGCGATGTTTGGAAGATTTTATCTGACATTATTTGCAATTATCATTGCTATATTGGGTAAAACGTCTGTTATTGTTTCTATTGACGGAGAGAAACATAAATTAAAAAGACAATCAGAACCGCATCTTATAGATATTGAACCGGGTATACATACAATTGAATTCATAGATCCACAGCGTGCTTGCAAAGGAATTGAGAGAGTAGTTACGAATTTGATGATATCAATTTTCGGATTATTTATTGGTCTTAGCGGATCAGATGATGGTTCTGTTATCGGTGGAATGATTGTCGGTGATATATTGGGTTCGACTGTTGATACCTTTTTTGAGGGTGAAGACGGAACACTTAAGATTAATATCAAAGAGGGCGATGTTATCAGAGTAAGATGTAAAGCTAAGTTAAGCGGAAGTGTTGTAGTTGATAGAGATAGATAAAATGAGCAAAAGACGTTGCAGTAAATGTAACGTCTTTTGAGTTAGGAGAAGATATGTTTTTTGATAAATATAATGGTAATGAAAGCAAATTACAATCACAATGTAATAAAACTATTTTGATTGATATTGCCGGAAAGCTTAATGTGTTAATGCAGAATTATACTGTAAATATAATGAAAGATATTGAATCAGATAAAACAATGCTTAAATTCAACGATAGTTATGGAATGTTTTGGTGGAATATAGCGTTTGATGATATTTTAAACAAAATAAATATTGCTACTGATTTGCCGCATATTCCAAGCCGATATGGTTGGGAGTGGCTATACAGTCTTGAATGTGTGAAACATAATGATACATATCTTATATGTCTTGTTGAGCATGGCAGAAAATACAGAGTTGATATTGATGTGGATGAACATACTTATTGGGAAGAATCAGATTATTCTAAGGATGAACGTGATAAAATGGTTAAAGACTATGGTCGGCGCATGGATATGACGGCCTTGATGTTGACTCCATCAGATAAAGAAATTACGGCTAATGATGTTTATAATTATATTTTTATTCGGGAACATTTTAAAGAACAATATTCAAAAAGTATGTATACACCTCATTATGATCATTATTTGGAAATCAGCAGTTCTAATCTTCATTCACGAACATATTATGAAGTTGGTATATTAAATATTTCAGACGGTGTGGTAACATCTGTGATTCCGAGAAATCTTGAGGTTATTTTTCGTGATGGGGTAAAAGTTGAAAATAATTATAATGTGCTTTACAGGCTTGAACCCATTTTGCTTTTAGGCAGATATATTTCTGAAAACAGCATTATCAAAATAATATGTTCTGATTCTCTTAAGAAAGGAATAGACACCTCATCATCTTCATATGAAGATGCGCTTTTGAGGGCATCTTTTTATACGGTTGTCGGAAATAAATTAAAATAGAGAAAGGGGAGTTATTTTTTGAAACTAAATTATTCTGATAATTTCAATAACGAAGAAGATTTAAACAGAAAGTTGTTGCATTTAAAAAATAAAGTAATTGATGAACTGTCTGAAGCAACACAGAATATGCAAACTGATGCAATTCTTGATATCATGGAAGACATTGATGAGTTGATGCTATGTTATGCCTATATAAGAGAATACGATGAGTTAGAGCGAATGATGAGAAAGCAAAAAGAACTTATTGATATTTGCAAAAGCAGAAATGAAAAATCGTTGGGGTTTATGTATATTGAAATGTCTTTCATTAGACTTAACGGCATGTTGTTTAACCTTGAAAATGATGTAAACGAAGGAATTAAATACTATCAAATTGCTTTTAATATAGCAAAAAAATGTTTTGAAGAGGTAAGATCAAATTATACGTATACAGAATCACAAGAACTTTTTATTTTGTGGAAATGTATTGAGTGCTCATATGAAACATCATATACATATGAAAAAGTTTTTCGCTTTTCAGATTCTCTTTCAGTAAATAAATCCATCATAAATATGCTATTGTTGGTAAAATCGTATGCTAAAAATAATATATATATTTGTAATAGAATTATAGATATTTGTATATCGGTTTTTGGAAATATGTTTGCTAACTGTCATATTTCGGAAGGGCAAAGCTGTATCGATATTGCGATAGATATATGTCAATCATTTGATGATTATAATGAACATTTTACAGCCTTAACTGTGTTTTTGAAAAGCTTATATAGTTGCACGTTATCTGATTTCAATATGAATTATAAATGTACTGATGATGTAGAAAAGACAGTGAAAGAGTTAAGCGAAGCGTATACCTTTTGTGATAGAGATAGAGCAATTCTGTCAGGCGCAGTAGGACTTAGTCTGTCGCAACTTGCCAAAAAACATTTTGTAAACAATTCTTTTGAAAATGCGTCTGAGATGTTTGAAAAATCGAATGAAAAATTAATTGATTCTTTTAATATGTTACAAAGAGAATTGAACGGAATTAATAATATTATATCTATGATAACTACGCGAATACAGTTTGCATATATTTTGAATTTGATTAATCTCGGTATGGTGTACTTTATTGACGGTAACAATACAACGGCTAATGATATTTTTATAAAAGCAATGGATAGCGTTAATAAAGTCGGCGAAAAAAGTATGCTTACTACTAAATCCGTTTTACAGTTAAAATGTAATATTTTAAAATATTTATCAATTATTTCACTTGAGAGCGAAAACAATTTGAGTTGCAAATATTATTCTGAAATTGGTATAAACATTTCTGAAAAGATTTGTACACATTCAAACGATATAGTCTTTTTTCGATATAGTGTAGATTTTTATAGTATTATATCTGAATTTCATCTTAAAAATAAAGATAAAAAAAGTGCTCTGTTTTTTGCAAACAAAGCATTAAGTACTATTGATCTGCTTGAAAAAGCAAATGTTTCAAGCGATTTTAAAGATATGCGTAAAATAATATTGGATTTAAAGAAGAAAGCTAAAAGATGGTTTTGACGCATCAAGATTTGGTTTTGCTATCTTTCAAATATCCACCAAGTAAACCATATATTGCAAAAATCAACACATTTAGAAGGATTTCTGTAAAATTGATAAATGTTGTTCCGTACGAGATGACAGATCTCGCATATAATGATATGAACATTATAATGCTCACGACTGACATAATCACCAATGCAGTGCAATTTGCTTTGTTCTTTTTGCAAGTGTGAAGCACAATTGCGAGAATCAAAAACAGGACGAACAGGATTGAGTCTACTGTGAAAGTTGTGCTGAATCTGCCTTGACTGAAACCATATAGGGTAGCTATCAAAAGCACAGCACCGTAAATTGTAAACGCAGTCATTGCGTATGAACACGGTTTAGCTGTCTTTCTGAGAAAAACAGCAGAAACAACGAGAACTACAGAGATAATAATATGAAAAATTTCAGCGACAACATATAAATTAGCGTGTATGTCGTCTATAAACTGCGGTAAAGCGAGTTGGAATGTCAGTGTGCCGTCGTCGAGATCGTAGCCGAATAAAATAAAGTTGAAAAAGGCGGCTAATACGGATAAGCATACTATTGATATGTGGGTTACTTTGAGTTTCATGGGGTGCTCCTTTTGGGTAACAAATTATTTCATATTACTTTTTGCGGTGTTGATGGAGGAAACCAAAATCTTTTTTAGTTCAAGACATAAGTCGAGAATTTTTGTATCATCATAATATCCGCTTTCTATTAATAATTCAAGCCAATATTCACTTTCGCTGCATTCCTTGAGTGCTATTTGAAGCTTAGCAATAAAATCAGCTTTGCTGTGACCGTAAAAAGCTTCTCGAATATTAGCGCCAACACTTGTACCGGAACGAATAAGCTGATTTGTTAAAACACTCTCTCGTTTGGTTTGTTTGATTGTATTACAAACTTTGATTACTTCAATGGCGAATGTTTTAGATTTAACAATAAGAGGGCTGTCGCTCATTTGATTGTTTACTCCTTCTTTAATAAGAAAAACTTTTTCACTATTACTTTTTACTTATTACTTCCAAAGCCCTGAGAAACGAGTGAATAGGTAATAGTGAAAAGCGAATAAGTAATAAGTAAGCCCCAAGAATTAAAATTCTCAGGGCTTTGGAGCGGATGACGGGGCTCGAACCCGCTACCTCCACCTTGGCAAGGTGGCGC
>JAMPDR010000007.1 GCA_023665555.1 Ruminococcus sp. | reverse complement strand
TGCCTTCTGTAAGGCCTGTTTCTGTGCAAGTCGGTGCAACTGCCTCATCAATTACCTCTGTGTGTCCGAGTGCCGGAATTACTTCAGCAGGAACGATTACTTCCTTGCATACTGAGCAGTATGTGCTCTTTTCAAGACCCGGGATTGTACAGGTTGCAGGGAAGTACGGACCTTGTACTTCTTTGTGTCCTGTTGCAGGAACAACTTCCTGTGCTACGATTACTTCATTGCAATATTTACAGTGACTGCCTTCTGTAAGGCCTGTTTCTGTGCAAGTCGGTGCAACTGCCTCATCAATTACCTCTGTGTGTCCGAGTGCCGGAATTACTTCAGCAGGAACGATTACTTCCTTACATACTGAGCAGTATGTACTCTTTTCAAGACCGGGAATTGTGCAGGTTGCCGGGAAATACGGTCCTTGTACTTCTTTGTGAGCCGCAAGTTCACCATATTCCTGTCCGCAGCCTTCACATACGGCACGTGATGTGCAAGTTGCTGTTCCGCCGCTATGTTGATGAACGTTAAAGTCATAGGCAGTACCATTCTTCTTAACTTCAATGATGAAGTCCTCATAGCCGTCAGCTGTGACAACTATTTTGTTGAAATCGCTTGTTAATTTTGCTTCGCCAACTGAAAGATAATGTGCACTTTGTGTGCTTGGATAGTAATAATCATTATTCCAAACTGCATTTGGATCTGATGCCTCTTTATAAGCAACACCGTTTACGGTAACACTTGTTATTGCGAAAATCCATTGTCTTGCTGATGATCTGAAACGGATTCTGCAATCAGTTCCGAAGATGGTTTCAACCTTAGTTATGTCATTCGCTGTGGGCGGTGACATCAATGCTTCATCTGCCACAATTGTATCTGATACAGGTTCAACATTGTATGCCATGGATGGAAAAATGCTTGTCATAAGCATACATATGCATACTGCAAAAATGAGCAAACTTCTTTTCAAATTTTTCATTATTTAACCTCCGTTAAGAAATGCTATTGTTAACTGCGCGCTCAGTTAGCATACGCTAACTATATCACAATAAATATCGCTTGTCAAGAAATGGAAGAAAAATTTTCGAAAAATTTTTAAAAAAATCATGCGGCATAACTCCGATTTTGAGCAATACCGCATGGTTTAAATGTTAATATTAGGGATTACTTATTTGAAATATTTAACTGCATTTTTAAACATACCGATGTCATAGTTGCCTTCAACGTTTTTATAAAGACCTGTATCAATACGTTCACTGTGACCCATTTTGCCGAATACTCTTCCGTCAGGTGAAGTGATACCCTCAATTGCAAAAGCGGAGTTATTCGGATTGAAGTGAATATCCCCTGTTGCATTGCCGTCAAAATCACAATACTGAGTTGCAATCTGACCGTTTTCTGCAAGTTTAAGGATAAGTTCACTATCAGCAAGGAATCGACCCTCGCCGTGAGAAATCGGCACTGAATATACTTCGCCGACATCGGTACCACTGAGCCACGGCGACTTATTTGATGCGATTCTTGTGCGAACGATTCGCGACTGATGTCTGCCGATTGTATTGAAAGTAAGTGTTGGACAGTTTTCATCTGTGTCAATAATCTTACCATACGGAACAAGTCCGAGTTTGATAAGAGCCTGGAAACCATTGCATATACCGCACATCAAACCGTCGCGCTGTTCAAGCAAACGCGTAACCTCTTCTTTGATTGCAGCATTACGGAAGAACGCAGTAATAAACTTACCTGAACCGTCGGGTTCATCGCCGCCGGAGAATCCGCCCGGAATGAATACCATCTGTGCAGTTTTAAGGCTATTTGCAAAATACGAAGCTGATTCAGCTATATCTTTTGAACTGAGATTCTTAATAACAATAATCTCAGCCTCGCCGCCTGCTCTTTCAACAGCTTTTGCACTGTCATATTCACAGTTCGTGCCAGGGAAAACAGGGATAAGAACTTTCGGTTTTGCAACCTTGATTGAAGGAGAAAGTCTTGTGGTTGATTCATATGAGAAATTCTTGATTTCTCCGCTTTCCTGCTCAATGTTGCATGCATAAACAGGTTCAAGTTTATTTTCATATACTTCAAGCAACTTTGTAAGTTCAATTTCACTTGATTTGAAAGTAATTGACTGCTTATCGGTTGTTATACCAAGCTTCTTTCCGACATTTACATCATCCGAAACTTCAAGAATAAATGCACCATAATTATAGCCGAAAATATCATCATTGGTAAGACCATCATCATATACAAAACCGATATCATTACCGAATGACATTTTCATGATTGCTTCTGCAACACCGCCATAGCAAGGTGTGTAAGCAGCATAAACCTTACCGCTTCTCATAAGCTCTGTTACCTGATTGAAAGTTGCAATCAGTGAATCAGCTTTCGGCAGACCGTTCTCGTTATATTCAGCAGTTACAAGTACACACTTATGTCCCGCAGCTTTGAATTCAGGTGAAATAACCTCATCTGTTTTGCCGGTTGTAACAGCAAAAGAAACCAGAGTCGGCGGCACATCAAGCTTTTCAAAAGTACCGCTCATTGAATCCTTACCGCCGATTGCAGCGATTGATAAATCCTTTTGAGCCTCAAATGCACCAAGCAATGCCGCCAAAGGTTTGCCCCAACGCTTGCTATCCTTACCAGGACGTTCAAAATATTCCTGGAATGTAAGATATACATCCTCAAATTTTGCGCCGCTTGCAATAAGCTTTGAAACTGATTCAACAACCGCAAGATATGCACCATGATATGGTGATTTCTCGGTTATAAACGGATTGTAGCCCCATGCCATATACGAGCAATCATCAGTGTGTTTCTTTTCCTGGGAAATTTTGTTTACCATTGCCTGATTCGGTGTAATTTGATTCTTACCGCCAAACGGCATGAGAACAGTACCGGCGCCAATCGTTGAGTCGAAACGCTCAGACAGACCTCTCTTTGAACATACATTAAGGTCGCCTGCAAGTTCGATATACTTATCGGTAAAGTCGCCACTTGTGTCTTTATCAAAACATTCAGATGGAACGGGAGTAATATCAATATGCTTTTCAGCACCGTTAGAATTAAGAAACTCACGCGAAATATCTACAATCTTCTTGCCGTTCCAATTCATAACAAGCCTTGGCTCAGCTTTTACCTCGGCAACAACTGTTGCTTCAAGGTTTTCACTGTGAGCAAGTTCGAGGAAACGTTCAACATCGCCAACCTCAACAACAACTGCCATTCTTTCCTGTGATTCAGAAATTGCAAGTTCTGTTCCGTCAAGACCTTCATACTTCTTCGGAACAGCGTTGAGGTTAATTTCCAGTCCGTCTGCAAGTTCGCCGATTGCAACAGAAACACCGCCTGCGCCAAAGTCATTGCAGCGTTTGATCATGCGGCATGCCTCTTCATTTCTGAAAAGACGCTGAAGTTTTCTTTCTTCGGGGGCATTACCCTTCTGCACTTCTGCACCGCAGCTTTCAAGCGACTGAAGATTGTGTGATTTTGAAGAACCTGTTGCACCGCCGCAACCGTCGCGGCCTGTTCTTCCGCCGAGGAGAATAACAACATCTCCATCCTGCGGACATTCACGGCGAACATTCTTTGCCGGAGCAGCGGCAATAACTGCACCTATTTCCATTCTCTTGGCAGCGTAGCCGTCATGATAAATTTCATCAACCTGACCTGTTGCAAGACCAATCTGATTACCATATGATGAATAACCTGCCGCGGCAGTTGTAACAATCTTTCTTTGCGGAAGTTTACCTTCCATTGTTTCTTCAAGACTTTTGAGAGGATCTGCCGCACCTGTTACACGCATGGCTGCATATACATATGAGCGGCCGGAAAGCGGATCTCTGATAGCGCCGCCGATACAAGTGGCTGCACCACCGAACGGTTCAATTTCAGTCGGGTGGTTATGTGTTTCATTTTTGAAGAGAAGCAGCCACGGCTCAGTTTTTCCGTCAACCTCGACATCAATCTTAACCGTGCAAGCGTTGATTTCTTCCGATTCATCAAGTTTGTTAAGTTTACCGGTCTTTTTAAGATATTTAGCGGCAAGTGTGCCGATATCCATAAGGTTGATCGGCTTTGTTCTGCCAAGTTCTTTTCTTGTTGCGATATAATCATCATAAGCCTTTTGAAGAAGTTCATCTTCAAATTTAACACTATCAATAGTTGTAAGGAAGGTAGTATGACGGCAATGGTCTGACCAATACGTATCAATCATACGAATTTCAGTAATGGTCGGTTCACGATTTTCGGTTTTGAAATAGTCCTGGCAAAATTTGATGTCATCCTTATCCATTGCAAGTGAATAAGTTTCAACAAATTTTGCAAGTCCGTCATCATCAAGCGCAAGAAAGCCGTCAAGGGTTGCAACCTCAGTCGGTACATTCGCCTTTACTTCAAGGGTTTCAACCTTTTCAAGTGATGCTTCACATGCTTCAACAGGGTTAATAACATATTTCTTGATTTTGTTGATTTCGATTTCAGTAGGGTTACCGTAAAGCATATATACCTTTGCGGTACGAACAGTCGGACGCTCACCCTGAGAAATGATCTGAATACACTGTGCAGCTGAATCTGCGCGCTGATCGAATTGACCGGGAAGATATTCAACCGCAAAAATTACTGCTGCATCATTATCAATTGAATCTGAAATAACATCAAGCTGAGGTTCAGAAAAAACAGTTGTTTTGCAATGTTCAAACAAATCCTTGTCGATATTCTCAACGTCATAACGATTGATTATTCTAATATCACTTAATGAACTTATACCAAGGAAACCCTTAACATCGCTTAAAAGTGATGCAGCTTCGTGAGCAAGTTCTTTTTTCTTTTCAACATAAACTCTGTATACCATCGTTAACCCTCCAATGCTGCAAGAGCACGCTTGCCGATATCATGACGATAAAAGCCGTTTTCGAATTCTACTTTTTCGGTTAATGCATAGGCATCTTTAATTGCAGTCGGTAAATCCTCTGCGATTGCAGTAACACCGAGAACGCGTCCGCCTGCGCTGACTGTTTTGCCATCTTTGAGTTTCGCACCTGCAACAAAAATATCTGAATTTTCATCGGTTTCGGGCAGCTTTATTTCAAAACCGCTTTCATATTTTACCGGATAGCCCTTAGATGCAACAATAACACAGCAAGCGGATTTATTACTGAATTTAACTTCGGTTTCTGCAAGTTTGCCGTCTGTTGTTGCTTTCATAACGGTGAACAAATCGCTTTCAAGAAGCGGAAGAACAACCTGCGTTTCAGGATCACCGAAACGGCAGTTATACTCAATAACTTTAGGTCCGTTTTTGGTAATCATCAGACCGAAATACAAACATCCCCTAAATTCTCTGCCTTCTTTTTTCATTGCATCAATCGTGGGTATAAATATAGTATCCATGCACTGTTTGGCAATATCTTCAGTGTAATACGGATTCGGAGCAACCGTTCCCATACCGCCGGTGTTAAGACCCTGATCTCCATCAAGAGCACGCTTGTGATCCATTGATGAAATCATCGGAACAACAACGTTGCCGTCAGTGAAAGAAAGCACTGACACTTCCGGACCTTCCAGAAATTCCTCTATAACGATCTTACTGCCGCTTTCGCCGAAAATCTTGTTTTCCATCATTGAGCGAACTGCGTCCTTTGCCTCTTCTCTGGTGGCGGCAATAATAACACCTTTGCCGAGTGCAAGACCGTCAGCCTTGACAACAGTCGGAATCGGAGCAGTTTCAAGATAAGCAAGCGCCGCATCCATATCATCGAAAACTTCATATTCAGCGGTCGGTATACCATACTTTTTCATGAGATTTTTTGAGAAAACTTTGCTTCCTTCAATGATTGCCGCATTAGCCTTAGGACCGAAACAATCAATGCCGATTGCGTTGAGTGCATCAACAGCACCGAGTACCAGGGGATCATCTGGAGCAACAACTGCATAGTCTATTTGGTTTTCCTTGGCAAAGTTAACAATTCCGTCAATATCTTTTGCACCTATATCAACCAGTGTTGCGTCGCCGGCCATACCACCGTTTCCTGGGAGAGCAAAAATCTCCTCAATTTCTTTATTTTCTTTTAACTTTTTGATGATTGCGTGTTCGCGGCCGCCGCCGCCTACTACCATAATTTTCATTTGTAATCACCGCTTTTATTTATTATCGTAAATTTCCTTTGAAACAATTTCTGTTGCTTTGGGAAGAATATCCCACTCCGCTTGTTCCATAACTCTCTTCTGAAGTGTTTCCGGTGTATCGTCAGGCTCAATATAAACTGCCCTTTGCAGAATTATTCTTCCTCCATCGGGTATTTCATTAACAAAGTGAACAGTTGCACCTGTAACTGTTACACCATATTCAAGTGCCGCTTCATGCACGCGAAGTCCGTAAAAACCTTTTCCGCAGAAAGACGGAATAAGTGACGGATGAACATTCAGGATACGTTCAGCGTACTTTTTGGTAAAACTTTCGCTGAGTATTGACATAAATCCTGCAAGAACAATCAGTTCAATATTGTTATCTTCAAGAATCTTTATTATGCCGTTTTCAAAGTTTTCCTGGGTTCCGCTTTCTTTTCTCGATACAACAAATCCTGGCACGTTATGATTTTTTGCACGAGTGAGTGCATAAGCATCTGAGCGGCTTGAAATGACAACCTTAACCTCACCGTGTGAAATTATACCGCTGTCACACGCATTAAGAATAGCCTGTAAATTTGTTCCGCCGCCTGATACAAGGACAGCAATTTTTGTTTTATCCCTATTCATTTCGGCAACCTCAGCAAATCACGATTTTTTCATCTGATTCAATGATTTCACCGATAACATAAGCATCTTCGCCATTCGCCTTAAGAACTTCCAGCGCTTTATCTGCATCTTCTTTAGCAACAACAACACTCATACCGACACCCATGTTGAATGTATTGAACATATCGCGTTCAGGAATATTTCCTGTCTTTGCAATAAGATTGAAAATCGGGAGAACCTTAACAGCACTCTTCTCAATTTTTGCACCGAAACCATCAGGGATACTTCTCGGAATATTCTCATAGAATCCGCCGCCTGTAATGTGAGAAACAGCCTTAACTGTTACTTCATCAAAAAGAGCGAGCATTGGTTTAACATAAATCTTAGTCGGTGTAAGAAGAGCCTCACCAACCGATTTTCCGCCAAGTTCATCAACCGGAGTCTTGATGTCAGCATTTTCAACATCAAAAACTTTTCTTACAAGTGAGAATCCGTTTGAGTGAACACCGCTTGATGGCAAAGCGATTATAACATCGCCTGCTTTCATTGTTTTGTTGTTAAGAATCTTAGACTTATCGCATACACCGACAGAAAAACCTGCAAGGTCATATTCATCAACGGGATAAAAACCTGGCATCTCAGCGGTTTCACCGCCGATAAGTGATGCACCGGACTGAACGCATCCCTCTGCAACACCCGAAACAATCTGTGCAATTTTTTCGGGAACATTCTTCCCGCATGCGATATAGTCAAGGAAGAAAAGTGGTTTTGCTCCGCAGCAGATGATATCGTTTACGCACATTGCAACGCAGTCAATGCCTACTGTATCATGCTTGTCCATGAGGAAAGCAAGCTTAAGCTTTGTTCCTACACCATCAGTTCCGCTGACAAGAACAGGCTTTGTAATGCCTGTCATATCAAGTTCAAACAAACCGCCAAAACCTCCGATATCGGATGCCTCACCGCCTGTCATTGTTCTTGCGATATGTGCTTTCATAAGTTCAACAGCCTTATAGCCTGCTGTGATATCAACACCTGCTGCTGCGTAGCTGTCTGATTTTGATTGAGTCATTTTGTTTCCTCCGTATCATTTTTTAGCTGAAATTTTTTCTTCAAATCGATTTTTCTGCGTACTGTCGGGAATCTCAGTTGGATATTCGCCGTCAAAGCATGCAGTACAATATCCTTTTGAGCTTGCTCCGCAAGCTATCTTTTTAACATTGTCAACACTCAAAAATCCAAGACTGTCAGCGCCGATGATTTTAGCAATCTCATCAACCGTGTGATGGCAGGCAATCAGATTTTCCTTTGAGTCAATGTCCGTTCCGTAATAACACGGATTGAGAAACGGCGGTGCGGAAACTCTCATGTGAATTTCCTTTGCGCCTGCATCTCTGAGCAGTGAAACAATTCTTGCACTGGTTGTTCCTCTGACAATTGAATCATCAATGAGAACAATGCGTTTGCCCTTAACAACACTGCTTATGGGGTTAAGTTTTATTCTGACCTTATCCTCACGGCTCGATTGGCCCGGAGCAATAAAGGTTCTTCCTATATATTTGTTTTTTATAAAACCGATTCCGTACGGTATGCCTGACTGCTTGGAATATCCCACAGCGGCATCAATACCTGAATCCGGAACGCCGATAACCACATCTGCCTGAACCGGATGTTCCAAAGCAAGATATGCGCCTGCTCTCAAGCGTGTTTCATGAACACTTGCTCCGTCGATTACTGAATCCGGACGAGCAAAATATACATATTCAAAAACACAAAGCTTGTTAGGCTGTTTGCCGCAGTGATCTTTGATACTTCTGACGCCGTTCTTATCAAAAACAACGATTTCGCCCGCATCAATATCTCTTATAAAATGTGCTCCTACGGCATCAAGCGCACAGCTTTCAGATGCAACAACATATCGTCCGTCGTCGGTCTGACCATAGCATAAAGGTCTGAACCCATTTTCATCTCTTGCAGCGATAAGCTTGGCAGGTGACATAATAACGAGTGAATATGCACCTTTGATTCTGTTCATTGCACGGTTGACCGCTTCCTCAATTGATGGCGCTTTCAGCCGTTCTTCTGTTATAATGTATGAGATTACTTCTGTATCGGTTGTTGTGTGAAAAATTGAGCCTTTCAGTTCGAGTTCACGTCTGAGTTCATATGAATTGGTTAGATTTCCGTTATGCGCAAGAGCCATGCGTCCTTTGATGTGATTGACAACAATCGGCTGAGCATTGCTGCGCTGTGCACCGCCTGTCGTGCTGTATCTCACATGACCGACAGCCATGTTTCCTGTTCCGAGTTCATTAAGTTTTTGCGCTGTAAAAACGTCATTCACAAGACCGATATCACGATAATGATTAAAAATACCATCATCATTAACAACAATTCCGCAGGCTTCCTGTCCTCTATGCTGAAGAGCAAAAAGTCCGTAATACGTCATTCTTGCAACGTCATAAGTATCACTGCAATACACACCGAAAACGCCGCATTCTTCCCTTAAACTGCTCATTCAAATTCCCCCATGTACTATAAAATGCAGTTTATTCTTTACCGTTCCAGCAATAAGTGCAAAGATTTTCTTCACCAATACCGATAGCTTCGGTGATTCCTTTGAGTGACTGGAATTCCAATGATGCAAATCCCATTTTATCACAAATTGCCTTCCTCAGACTCTTACCTCTTTCTGTTGAAGAATCACTGTATTCATCAATATATTTAAGACCTTCCTCGCCCTCAAGTTCAACAATGATACGTCTTGCAAGAAGTTCCATTTCACTGTTGGCTCTTGAGAAGTTGAGATATTTACAACTATACATGATCGGCGGACATGCAGAACGCATATGCACCGCTTTAGCACCGTTCTCATAAAGGAAATCAACCGTTTCCTTTAGTTGAGTACCTCTTACGATTGAATCGTCAACAAACAGCAGATTCTTATCTTTTATAAGTTCATGAACAGGAATCTGTTTCATCTTAGCAACTTTGTTGCGCTCGTTCTGACGAGTAGGCATAAAACTTCTTGACCATGTGGGTGTATATTTGATGAACGCACGCGCAAAAGGAACATGGCTTTCATTTGCATATCCGATTGCGTGAGGAGTTCCGGAATCGGGAACTCCGCCGACATAATCAATGCCCTCGGCATTTCCGCTTTCTCTGTCTGCCTGAGCCATAATCTGACCGTTTTTATAACGCATCATTTCAACGTTAACACCCTCATAGTTTGAGGTCGAATATCCGTAATAACTCCAAAGGAAAGAACAAATCTTCATTTTCTTACCCGGTTCGGCAAGTTGTGTAATACCGTCAGCCGTAAGTTCAACAATTTCACCGGGGCCAAGTTCTTTAGCATCATCGTAACCCAATTTCTTATAAGCAAACGATTCGAAAGATACGCAATATCCATCGTCATTTTTACCTATAAGAATCGGGAGTCTGCCCAAGCGATCTCTTGCGGCAATAATTTTTCCGTCGTCGCGCAAAATAAGAATTGAGGCTGTTCCGTCAATCTCTTTCTGCGCAAATTTTATGCCTTCGACAAAATCACTTTTTTGATTAATAAGCGCCGCAACAAGTTCAGTTGAATTAACTGCGCCGCCTGTCATTGCACCGAAGTGACCGCCACTGAAAGAAAGATATTGCTTGATGAGTGCATCAAAATTATTGATTATACCAATCATGCAAATTGCATATGTTCCGAGTTTTGAACGAATGAGAAGCGGCTGAGGATCGTAGTCACTGATGATTCCGATTGCCGACTTACCTTTCATTTCATCAAATGTATTTGCAAACTTTGTTCTGAACGGAGAATTCTGAATATTGTGAATCTCTCTTTGAAGTCCGATTTCTTCATCAAAAGCTGCCATTCCTGCTCTGCGTGTTCCGAGGTGTGAATGATAGTCCGTTCCGAAGTAAACATCTTCAATTGCATCGTGTTTGCTAACTGCTGCGAAAAATCCGCCCATGCTGTATCCTCCTGTTTATTCGCCGAGAACTCTTTTCATCATTTCTTTATAAGCATCTTCAACATTTCCGAGATCTCTGCGGAAACGGTCTTTATCAAGTTTTTCATGAGTTTCACTGTCCCAAAAACGGCAGGTATCAGGTGAAATTTCATCAGCAAGAACAATAGTGCCGTCTGCAAGTCTGCCGAATTCAAGTTTGAAATCGATAAGATCAACACCTATTTTCTTAAAGTAATCTTTCATAACTTCGTTTACTTTGAATGCCATTGACTTGATGGTTTCAATTTCTTCTTTTGTTGCAAGTTTCAAAGCAAATGCATGGTATGCATTGATAAGCGGATCGCCGAGGTCATCATTCTTATATGAGAATTCGATTGTCGGCTCTTCAAAAGCAATACCCTCTTCAACACCGTAATGCTTTGCAAATGAACCTGCTGATACGTTACGGATGATAACTTCAAGGGGAACAATTGAAACTTTTTTAACAATTGTTTCTCTGCTGTTGATTTCCTCAACAAAGTGAGTCGGAACACCGTTCTTTTCAAGCATCTGCATAAGCATGTTGCTCATACGGTTATTGATCTCGCCCTTGCCTGCAATCTGACCCTTTTTAAGTCCGTTGAATGCTGTTGCATCGTCCTTATATGAAACGATTACCAAGTTTTCATCTTCCGTTGCGAAAACCTTCTTTGCTTTGCCCTCATAAATCTGATTCAATTTTTCCATTTCTTTTATCCTCCGTAATTTATTTATTAAATTTTGCTTCAATAGCAGCATTTTTTTCAAGTACTTTTTCTTTGCCTGCTTTTCTTGCTGAAACAAGTTTCTCTGCAAGTTCATCATCACTAAGTGCAAGAATTTGAACAGACAATAAAGCGGCATTAACTGCTCCGTCAATTGCAACTGTTGCAACCGGAATACCCGATGGCATCATTACTGTTGATAAGAGAGCGTCAACACCGTCTAATTTATTTGATTTTACAGGTATACCTATTACGGGAAGTGTGGTATTAGCCGCAATTGCTCCCGCAAGGTGCGCAGCCATGCCTGCCGCCGCAATAATTACACCGAACCCGTTAGCTTTGGCATTTTCGGTGAACTGCTTTGCTTCCTCCGGTGTTCTGTGTGCCGAAAAAACATGCACCTCATTCGGTACACCGTATTCACAAAGAGTGTTGATTGCTTTTTCAACAATCGGGAGATCGCTGTCACTGCCCATAATAACGGCTACTTTTTTCATCTTGAAATACCTCCTGACAAAAAAGGATTAAATTCGTAATGCCATTATACATTAACTTTCTGTTTCAAGTCAAGGATAATAATGCATAACTTTGTGTCACAAAGAGGCTTTTTTTAAGCAATACCGCATAATAAGAAGCATGAAATCGGCGACAAAACCCTATTTTTTGTGACAAAAAATTCACAAATTGGGTTTGCCGCCGCTATTAAATCTGATTATTTTAATCTGACCGCTTTGATAATCGAACTAATTTTCGGTGTTGTTCCGTAAAGCAGAACACCAACACGATAAATTTTTGCCGAAACAAAGCCCACACCTACTACTGATACAATCAAAATTACAATTGAAACTGCAATTTCATAAAGCGGTACTGTACTCATTGCTATTCTTGTGAACATTGCCATAGGTGAAGTAAACGGTATGAATGAACAAACTTTCATAACGGTATTATCAATATTGCCGCTTGACATGGAGAAAACAACAACAAAGAACGCGATAATAAACAGGAAAGTAACAGGCATAACTGAAGTGTTTATATCTTCGATTTTTGAGGCTGTTGAACCAATGGCACCATATAAAAATGCATATATGAAAAAGCCAAGCACAAAGAACACCAGCATATATACAAGCAGCTTTGCAGGCATATCAAAAATGGATGTAACTATCTGATTATCTGCCCAATCAGCCTTGTTTATATTAAACCCGATAAATGCCGCACCGAAAACCGCAACCAACTGAATCAAGCCTGCTGCGCATGATGCAATTACTTTGCCGAACATCATACTGACGGGATCAGCACTTGTTATCAAAAGTTCCATTGCGCGTGAACTTTTTTCTGTTGCAACATTTGTAGCAACCATCTGACCATAAAGCAGAATAACCATATACAACGCAAAAATCATTATATATGTATAGAAGAAGTTCTGCATCTGATCTTGACCGAGGTTCACGGTTTCATGCTCGATCTGAGTTGTAAGGATATTTTGTGTTTCCTCAACGGATACTCCATTTATCATAAGCTGGCTCATATAGTACAGATTTTTCAGAACTTCATCTGCTATAACCGTATTAGTATCATACATTGAAAGATTTTTTACGCAGTAAGTATACGAAGTAAGTCCATCAAGCACAAAAGCACATTCGGCCTTATCAGATGTAATCTGATTCTTTATGCCATCCACGGTTTCGGTTGTGAACCGAACATCATATTGATCTTTAAATGCTTCTTCAAAAATGCCTTCCATCATCTGAATGTTTTCATCATTGGCACTGACGAGCATCACGGGTAAATCTGTATTAATATTTTCGTCACTTTCAAATGATTTCATTATGCGAGGGAAAAACATTGTTATCATGATTGCTGCAACCATGAAAGCTGTTATACCCACAAATATTTTGTTATTCAAATAGCCTTTAAATTCAAACTTAAGGATTTTTACAAACTGTTTCATAACTTTCCTCCTCATATCTGCTGACCTGCATACTCAACGAAAATGTCATTGAGCGACGGCTCAAAAACTCTTATTTCGTCAATATCATAGTTATCAGTAAGCTTCTTCATGACAACCTGCTTTTGATCGGGGGAAGTTAATGTTATAATCAATTCACCGTTTTCATTCGTTTGGCACACATCAACAAAAGCACTTTTAATATCATCACATTGAGGCGAGCGAACAACAAGGCGGTTACGGGGATAGTTGCGCTTAATTTCATTCAAGTCACCCGAAACAGCAACTTTACCATCATTTAAAATTGCAATACTGTTACAAAATTCTTCTATGTAATTCATCTGATGGCTTGAAAACAAAACTATCTTACCCTTTGCAATTTCTTCTTTAACAACATCTTTCAATAACATTGCATTAACAGGGTCTAAACCTGAAAACGGCTCATCAAGAATGATGATCTGCGGGTCATGAGCCAATGCAGTAATAAGCTGAATCTTTTGCTGATTGCCTTTTGAAAGCGTGTCAAGACGCTTATTTCGATATTCAGACATTCCGAGCCTTTCAAGCCAATAGTCAACAGCTTTAACTGCTGATGCATGTTTCATGCCTTTAAGTTCTGCAAAATAAACAAGTTGGTCGATAATTTTCTTTTTCGGATAAAGACCTCTTTCTTCGGGAAGATACCCAAACTGCACTTCATCATATTTGATAGGCTCTCCGTTGAAAAATACTTCTCCGCTGTTTGCAGGAAACACATTCATAAGAATTCTTATAGATGTTGTTTTTCCTGCACCGTTTCTTCCAAGCAAACCGAAAGCCTTACCACTTTCCGCAGTTATAGATACATCTTTCAACACTTGTTTTTCACCAAAACTTTTTTCGATGTTCTTCATTTCTAAAATCATTGTTACATCATCCTTTCTCTTGGAAATCCTGATCAAAACACGGTGTGCACCCCACAGATTCAATCAGAGGTTTCTCAAATATCAATGAAAAAGTGCGCAGCCTAAGCCGCGCACTGAAAAACGCAGCTTGACCACTGTTGCCACACAGTTCCGCTCAAAACAGGATAATATGAATCAAGAGCATACGTTTTTTCACATAAAAGTATGCCTGCTTTGAGCAATATTAAACTGTTGTGGCACAGTTATTTTATCACATAATTTATGAAAAATAAATAGTTTTGGAAAAATCAGTTAAATTCGTTTTTCATCAATCCTTATCACAAAGCATATAAAACTCGTCCTGCATTATTTTCCATGCTTTTCTAAGATCCTTATCTTTTGAGAACAGACCGGAAGTTCCAACTGTAAACACTTCTGCACCTGCCAGTCCAAGTTGCTTAAAGTTTTTATTATTGCATGAACCCTCAACCTCAATAAGATATTTATATCCATATTTTTCTTTTATCTCTTTCACCTGTGAAATTTTTTCAATCATCTCATTGATAAACAACTGTCCGGCAAAACCGGGGTCAGCAGTCATTATCGTAATCTTGTCCACGCGGCCGAGATAGTGTCTGACAAAGCCGAGCGGTGTTGACGGACTTAATACAACACCTGCTTTACATCCGAAAGATTTGATCTTGTCAATAACCCTAAATGCATCATTCTGCATAGCCTCTGCATGAGGACTTATAAATGCCGCACCTGCTTTCGCTAATGGTTCAATAAAATCACACGGATGCTCAACCATAAGATGGCAATCAATCGGCTTGGCGGCTATTTGCGAAAACTCACTGACAAACCCCGGCGACAGCATGATGTTTTTCACAAAATGTCCATCTGCAATATCGACATGATAGAAATCACAAAGATCATTGAGTATCTCAGTTTCTTTTTTTATTTCAAGTAAATCCATGCATATAAGTGACGGACTGAAATATCTTTTCATAACAATACTCCCTTTTCATTTTTATTCATAAATAAAATACCCAACTTTTGATATAATTTTCAATTAATTGCACTCTTTCAAAAATTTGGTACAAAATGAAAAACAGAGATACAAATCAATTACTGTATCTCTGCATAAAAACAATTAAATCAAAATCGGCTGCATCTGCTCTTCTTTTAGTGCGCATTCAGCTGCATCAAGTGTTTTTGCAAAATCGCACACAATTGAAAAAGGCTTATTGATGCTGTCATCCTGCCTCATTGGAATAAAATAGTAGTGCTTATAGTTGAGCAGCTGACCTATATTTTTAGCGGATGAACTTAAGGAATCGTTTGAGGAAACTCCTATCAAAACAGGCCGCTTATTTCTCAGGTGAGATTTAACAGCAAGCGTAACAGGTGTATCATAAACTCCGTTTGCAAGCTTTGCCAGAGTATTGCCTGTGCAAGGAGAAACAATAAGAAGATCACACATTTTTTTAGGACCGATAGGTTCAGCACCGGTAAGCGTTGATATGATTTTTTTACCTGTCAATTTTTCTATAGTTTTAATGAAACTTTCAGCTGTACCGAAACGCGTATCAATGGAATAAGCATTTGATGACATGATAGGAATAACATCAATTCCGCTGTTTAAAATATTTTTAATCTGCTCAATCGACTTTTCAAATGTACAAAACGATCCTGTAATTGCATAGCCGTATGTCAGATTTTTCATTAATTCACCTCCGACTTAAGATGTCGTCACAAATATTTTTCGATGGATCTATATATTGCTTTCGCTGATGCAGACGGATAAAGTCTGCCCGGCAGCGATGCGGCAAGTATATATCTCTTTTCAGATTTTTCAAAGTAATCTTTTTCAGCACCGAACGGCGATGATGCAAGTTCAATGTAGACACTATCTTTTTTTATCAAGCTGATCGTATTTTCATCAAAAATTATCGCCGGAACCGTATTAACAATAAAATCAAAAAGATAAACTGTTGATTTGATATCACTAATATCAAGTATTTTATACCCGTATGATGCTGCTTCGCACTTTTGAGGTTCACTTCTGACGGCAACATAAACATCAAGTCCCATGACATGCATAAAATGTGCAACTGCTTTTCCGACTCTACCAAAACCTGTAACAAGTATCTTTTTTGATACGACGTATTCATCAGTGTTTTCCAGCATAAGATAAACTGCGCCTTGAGCTGTCAGAAATGCATTATATGTCGTAAGACCTTCATCTTTATAAAAATCGAAAAAATCAACATTCTTTTCTTTAAGTTTATCAGCAACTTGATTTTTTATCAGCCCGCCAATAACAAGTTGTGACGGTCTGATGCGTTCAAAAATATCTTCAAGCGGTATTTTAAAGTCATTGCTGTCAGAATATATATCTGTACCGTTCTTAGTTATCGGCAGGGGTAAAATAATTATATTTGCCGAATCAATTGATTCATTCAACTCTGTTGTTTGTATCATATCATAAACATGTTTACATGTATTTTCAGTTTCTTTTATTATCGAGTAAAGCTGCTTTTGTCGTTCATCTCCGCCGAGGATAAGTATATTTTTTGAGTCGCACATAACAAAGTCACCTCAAAACATTTCTAATGTTAAACTCATTACATCATATGCTTTGAAATTTATATTGTTAATTTTTTCATTAAAGTGTTTACAGTTAGTCAAAAATGCAATATAATGTATAAGCAAAACAAACAGAGGTGAATATAGATGGCAGAAATAGATACAATTCTTAAGCAAATTAAAAGGATACACTTTATCGGTATCGGCGGCTCCGGTATGTGCCCGCTTGCTGAAATTCTCCACAGTTGGGGATATGAAATCACAGGATCAGACAACAATCCAGGCGATAACATCACAAAACTTGAATCACTCGGTATCAAAGTTGTTATGGGTCAGAAAGCTGAGAACATCAACGGCGCGGAAATGATTGTTTATACTGCGGCTTTACTTGCTGATAACCCTGAACTTGTCGCTGCAAAGGAAAGCGGAATTCCGACATTTGAGCGTTCCAAATTGTTCGGTGCAATCACACGCATGTATTCAAACTGCATCGGTGTCTGCGGAACTCACGGAAAGACAACTGTAACTTCTATGCTGTCACAAATTATGATTATGGCTGATAAAGACCCGACAGCAGTAATCGGCGGCAAACTTCCGCTCATCGATAGCCACGGCAGAGCAGGAAAAAGTGAACACATGGTTTGTGAAGCATGTGAATTTGTCGATACTTTCCTTGACCTTTCTCCGGATGTTGCGGTTATTCTCAACATTGATGAAGATCATTTAGACTATTTCAAAACACTCGATAATATCATCAAATCATTTCATAAGTTCTCATTGCTCACAACAAACACTCTTATATATAACGGCGATGACGCAAACACGATCAAGGCAGTTTGCGATATTGACAAAAATAAAATCACTTTCGGCTTCAACGAAAACAATGATTATTATCCTGAGAACATCACTTATAATAGGGGTTCATTCGGCGAATTTGATGTTATGAGTAAAAGTGAAAAGATTGCTCACCTGAAATTGAACATTCCCGGAACGCATAATATTCTCAATGCACTTGCGGCTTTTGCTGCTGCTGTCAACGCAGGTGTTACACCTGAAGAATGTGAGAAAGGCATCGCCGCCTTTGCAGGAGCAGGCAGACGCTTTGAGATACTTGGTGAATATAAAGGCATCACCATTGCAGATGACTATGCTCATCATCCAAATGAACTTGAGGCGACTTTATCTGCTGTTATGAAAATGGGGTATAAAACCGTTTGGGCAGTGTTCCAACCGTTCACATATTCCAGAACATCAATTTTGCTTGATGATTTTGCAAGAGTTCTTCAGATTCCGGATAAATGTGTTATGACTGAAATCATGGGTTCACGAGAGATCAACACATATAATATCTATACTAAAGACCTTGCCGATAAAATTCCGGGCAGTGTTTGGTTTAATACTTTTGATGAAGTTGTTGAACATGTTCTTTCAAGAGCAGAATCAGGTGACATCATTATCACACTCGGCTGCGGCGATATTTATAAAGCTGCAAAAATGATGGTTGAGAAACTCAAATAAAAATGTCATATGGAAAAAATTGCCACGTATCTACAAACGATACGTGGCAATCATAATATCAGCGGATGAGTTCGAAGCGTTTGTGGACTTCTCCGCAATGACGTATGCGGAGAAGTCCTGCATCGTCAATATAGATAAAGCCGCAATCTTCTGGTGAGATTGCGGCTTACGAATTGTAATTATACAAACTGCATCACGATACTTTTTATAAATTCAAAATCATTTCTATATGCGGTATACCATCTTCCAAAAACTCATCAGAAACCTGTTTGAAGCCTGCTTTTTCATATAAGCGCCTCGCATATGTTTGCGCTGCAAGTTTGATAGATTTTGCATTAAACTTAGTTTTGGCAACTTCAATTCCTGCCGTCAGTACCTTTGTTCCAAGTCCGCATCTTCTTTTTATGGATATTACTCGGCCGATTACAGCAACGTTGTTATCCGACTGCGCTTGCATAACTCGCAAATATGCTTCTATGCCGTTATCGTCTTTTAAGAAAACATGAAATGCGGACTTGTCTTTATCGTCTAAATCCTGATAAACACAATTTTGTTCAACAACAAACACATCAACCCTTAATTTTATGATTTCATACAATTCATCAAGAGTAAGTTCGTCAAACCTTCTAATAACAAGTTCCATACTATCCTCCGGCTATAATAACACCTTCTTAAAACAATGCTTTAAGAAGGTGTTGATCTAATATATATTCAGTAAAATGATTTTGAAAATCGCAATGATTATTTAATCATACTTGCAACTTCTGCTGCGAAGTCGTCAGCTTTCTTCTCAATGCCTTCGCCTCTTGCAAAACGAGTGAAGCCCGTGAGAGTGATTTCACCGCCGAGCGCTTTTGCTGTGTTAGCAACATACTTAGAAACGCTGATATCGCCATCCTTAACGAAAGCCTGCTCTGTAAGGCATGATTCCTTATAGAATTTAGCAATTTTACCCTCAACAATCTTACCGAGAACCTGGTCAGGCTTGTTTGCCATTTTCGGATCCTCTTTCATCTGAGCAACAAGGATTTCCTTTTCATGTTCAACAACGTCAGCCGGAACTGATGCGATGTCAAGATATGACGGACTCATAGCTGCAACCTGCATTGCAACATCCTTACCCATAACAACAAACTCATCTTTTGCAGCTGTTGCATCGTCAGTGTCAAATTCAACCATAACACCAACTGAACCGCCAGCATGGATATAAGTTTCAACAATACCCTCTTTTCTTACAAAACGGCGAACTTTCATGTTCTCACGAATCTTAAGGAAGAGTTCCTGAACTGATTCTTCAACTGTTGCTGTACCGTCAGCAATTGTTTCTTTAAGAAGAGCATCAACGTCAGCAGGATTCTTTTCTGCAACAGTCTTAGCAACTGCCTTTGCAAGTGCAACGAAATCAGGGTTCTGAGCAACGAAGTCAGTTTCGCAGTTAACTTCAACAAGAACACCTACTTTAGCTGCCTTGTCATTATAAGCAACAACAACACCTTCTGCTGCAACTCTGCTTGCTTTCTTTGCAGATGAAGCAAGTCCTCTTTCTCTGAGGATGTCAATTGCCTTATCCATATCACCGTCTGCTTCAACGAGTGCCTTTTTACATTCCATCATGCCTACGCCTGTTTTTTCACGCAGTGCCTGAACATCTTTAGCTGTGAAAGCCATAATAAATTCCTCCCGGTTATATACAAAATTTTTAAAACATAGCCCGCATAAAGTGATTATACGGGCTGTGGAAATTATGAGAATTATTCAGCAGCAGCTTCTGTTTCTTCAGCTACAGCTTCCTCTGCCGGAGCATCAGCCTCGCCCTGTCTGCCTTCGATTACTGCATCAGCCATTGCACCTGCAATGAGTCTTACTGCTCTGATTGCGTCATCGTTGCCCGGAATTACAAAATCTACTTCATCCGGATCACAGTTTGTGTCAACGATTGCAACAACAGGAATACCGAGTTTATGAGCTTCGGAAACAGCAATCTTTTCTTTTCTCGGATCAACGATGAAGAGTGCAGCCGGCTGCTTCTTCATGCCTGTGATACCACCCATGAATTTTTCAAGTTTTTCAATTTCAAGGTTAAGTTTGATAACTTCCTTTTTCGGAAGAAGAGCGAATGTACCATCCTGCTCCATAACCTTGAGTTGTGCAAGTCTTTTGATTCTCTTCTGAATTGTGTTGAAGTTTGTGAGCATACCGCCGAGCCAACGTGCATTAACGTACGGCATACCGCAACGAACTGCTTCCTCACGGATTGAATCCATAGCCTGCTTCTTTGTGCCTACGAAAAGAACTTCTCCGCCGTTTTCTGAAATTTCACGGATGAAAGAGTAAGCCTCTTCAAGTTTCTTAACGGTCTTCTGAAGGTCGATGATGTAAATACCGTTTCTTTCTGTGAAAATGTATTCGCTCATCTTGGGGTTCCATCTTCTTGTCTGATGTCCGAAATGAACACCTGCTTCAAGAAGCTGTTTCATTGATACTACTGACATTTAATTGTCCTCCTTTTGTTTTTAACCTCCGCAAGTTCTAAAACCACACCGCGCTGTTAAGCGAACATGGCATAGCAATCCCTTGCGTGCGTTATCTGTGAGATTATAGCACAGCAAAAATAAAAATGCAATAGCAAAATCGAAAAAATTTTCCTGACTCAGTTATTTTTTTTGAACAATCTTTTCTGCATTTCCAGTATTCTTTGTCTTCTTTGCTCTTCGTTACTTATATCGAGTGTATAATTGCCTTTTTCATCAGTAAGAATTACACTTCCCTCGTGAGTTTCAGACGGTAATAATGAGAGCGGAATTTCAACTCTTGTCAAATCATCTTTTTCACAAACTGCGATATTGGCTTCGATTCTGTCAACTATTAATTTCATTTTTACTTCCCGCCCTTCTGCAAATCAACCGCGTAACCTTTATTATTACATGTAAAAACTATACTGCCATTTTTATCGGTTCTGTAATATGCGATATTGTTATCATCAAGATAGTTGATAGTTTCTTCGTTCGGATGCCCGTATGAATTATCCTTACCGCACGATATCACTGCGACTTTTGCATTAACTCGGCTCAAGAACTCGTCATGCAGTGATGTTTTGCTGCCATGATGTCCCATAGTAATTATATCACTTTTTAGATTTGCGTGCTTATATACGGTTTCCAACTCTTTCTTCTCAGCATCGGCAAGAATCATAAATTTAACCGCATTCGCCTGAACTTTGCAAATTACGGACATGTTGTTAAGGTCTTTCAACTGCTCAATCGGCCCGATAATCTCCATCGTGGCATTTCCCACAGTATATTTATCACCAAGTTTTGCAGCAATCGCATTGATATCTTTTTCAGCAATTGTTGTAAGCAGCTGCTCATAGATGCGTGTTGTAGGTATATTTATTTCGATAAGTTCAGGCATTATGATATTCTCAACATGAAAAGCATTAAGTACATCGCTCAGTCCGCCAATATGGTCTGAATGAGGATGAGAGGCAACAACATATTCAAGCCTTTTTATGCCTGATTTTTTCAGATAATCAACAACTTTTTGCCCGTATTCACGCTCACCCGCATCAATCAATATACCTGTGTTGCCGCTTTGAACCAGGGTTGATGAACCTTGACCAACATCAATGAAATGAACTTTAACTATCTCATCGGTAGCCGCAGTAACATTATTGTCTGCCGTTATATTAACTGATTCAAAACTCTCATTGTTTCTTCCTAAAATTACGGATATTAAAGCAACAATCAGCACTATCAACGCTATTGTTGACTTGCCTTTAGTATTTCTTCTTTTTCTTTGGCTTGCCATATTTACCACCAATATTTCCTTTTCCTTTATTCTGAGGATGTCTGCCGCCTGACGCTGATGGCCGTATCAAACATTTATCACCCATTCCGATTAAATCATATCTGCCTGCCCTTTTCAAAGCCTTTTCAACGATATCGTGATTTTTCGGATTATGATATTGTAAAAGTGCCCGCTGCATTGCCTTATCTTGCGGATTTTTGGCCACATAAACATCATTCATGGTATATGGATCAATGCCTGTATAAAACATACAGGTTGATATTGTTCCGGGAGTCGGATAAAAGTCCTGCACCTGCTCTGGGCGGATACCTCGTTTTTTCAGAAAAACCGCAAGTTCAATGGCATCATCAAGCGTTGAGCCCGGATGAGATGACATGAGGTACGGCACAAGATATTGCTCTTTTCCGCTGTTGTGACTCAACTCGAAATAACGCTTTGAAAAATTGATATAAGCGTCAATATGGGGTTTACCCATTTTATCAAGCACTGTCGCTGAACAATGCTCAGGTGCAACTTTTAGCTGACCGCTGACGTGATATTTAACAAGTTCTTTGAAAAAGCTTTCATCTTTATCTTTCAAAATATAGTCATATCTGATACCAGAACGTATAAATACCTTTTTGATTCCGGGTATCTTTCTGACATCACGCAGAATGTCAAGGTATTCACTGTGATCAGCCACGAGTGCAGGACACGGCTTTGGTGCAAGACATTTCTTTCCCTTGCATAAGCCGCTCTTCAATTGTTTTTCACATGATGTTCTTCTGAAATTGGCAGTAGGACCGCCTATATCATGTATGTATCCTTTGAAGTCGGGCATCTTGGTTATCAATTCTGCTTCTCTAAGAATCGACTCCTTACTTCGGCAAGTTACAAATCGACCTTGATGCAAAGCAATTGAACAGAAATTGCATGCACCGAAACAACCGCGATTATGCGTAATCGAGAACTTAACTTCTTCGATACCGGGCACACCGCCGAGTTTTTCATATGACGGATGATATGCGCGCATATACGGCAGTGAATACACCCAGTCAAGTTCTTCCGTTGTCAGCGGCGGCATAGGCGGATTCTGCACCAACATCTTTTTGCCGTGACGCTGTTTGATTAGTTTACCTCTTATGTGATCCTGCTCGTCCTGCTGAATACGGCACGAAATCGCATATTCTTTTTTGCTTTCGATAACATTTTCATAAGACGGACATTCCGCACCCGTAAGCGGTGTATCTCGAACATCGCATGCATAGCATGTTCCTCTGATATCTGTCAGTGAACTTATCGGTTCACCGGCGGCAAGACGTTCAGCAATTTCAATTGTTTGCTTTTCTCCCATACCGTATGAAATCAAATCGGCTTGTGAATCAAAAATGATCGAGCGCCGAATTTTATCATCCCAATAATCATAGTGTGCAAATCTGCGCAGTGATGCTTCAAGACCACCGATAACTATCGGTACGTCGCCGTATGCCTCACGAATTCGATTACAATAAACTATAACTGCCCTGTCGGGTCGTGAACCTGTTTTTCCACCGGCGGTATATGCATCATCACTCCTGTGCTTTTTAGCTGCGGTGTAATGCGCAACCATTGAATCAATGTTTCCTGATGAAACAAAAAATCCCAACTTAGGTCTTCCGAATCGTTTGAAATCATCACAATTATGCCAATCAGGCTGTGCAAGGAAACCAACACGAAAACCTTTAGCTTCAAGAACCCTTGTTATTATGGCCGCGCCGAAACTTGGGTGGTCAACATAAGAATCACCGTTGACATAAACAAAGTCAACATCATCCCATCCGCGTGCTTTCATTTCATCCGCAGTTACAGGCAAAAAATCTTTCATAGAAACTTTCCGAAACGCTGATATGACATCAGCGAATAATCCTTTCCCAGAGAAACTCCGCATTAAATCAGAGTTTCCTTAATACTTAAAAAGGGAATGTGCAAGACACTCCCTGTAATGCTCAATCCGAAAGAACATCAAAATCATCGTCATTGTTTGATGGCTCTCCGCGTGATGCTGTCATTTCAAGATATTGCGCACTTGTGAGCAGAACCTTTCTCGGCTTTCCTCCTGTTTCAGCAGGACCGATATATCCGCGCTCATCAAGTTCATCCATAATTCTGGCTGCTCTTGCATATCCGATGCGAAGTTTGCGCTGAAACAGGCTCGCAGATGCCGCTCCGCAGTCAACTGCAATTTTGAGCGCCCTATTGAACATATCATCGCCACTGTCAGCATCATCACCTGCCGAAGCTGTCGGCTGAGCCTTTTTATCAGCAACAGCATTACGCTCGATTTCTTCCATTACATCACTATCATACTCAGCCTCAACCTCGTTTTTAATGAATGTAACAATTTTCTCAATCTCACCGTCTGAAAGATATGCGCCCTGAATTCTGACCGGTTTCGAGAAACCGACAGGATTATAAAGCATGTCACCATTGCCGAGCAACTTTTCAGCACCGATTGTATCAAGAATTGTTCTTGAATCGACCTGTGATGAAACCGAAAGCGAAATTCGGCTCGGTATGTTAGCCTTGATAATACCGGTGATAACATCGACTGACGGACGCTGAGTTGCAACAACAAGATGCATACCGGCGGCTCTTGCTTTTTGTGCAAGACGGCAGATTGAATCCTCAACTTCCTTGGGCGATACCATCATTAAGTCGTTAAGCTCATCGATAAAAATAACTATCTGCGGCATTGGTTCATGTTCGGGATGCTCCAAAACATACTTATTAAAACCGCCAATATCACGTACACCGCAGGTTGAAAATGTTTTATATCTGTTTTCCATTTCAACAACTGCCCATGCAAGCGAGCCTGCCGCTTTTCTGACATCGGAAATAACAGGAACTAACAAATGCGGTATGCCGTTATACACCGAAAACTCAACTTGCTTTGGGTCAATCATAAGTAACTTAACCTCAGTTGGCTTTGCGTTATAAAGAATACTGGTAATCATACAGTTAAGGCAAACGGACTTACCTGATCCTGTTGTGCCGGCAATGAGCAGATGTGGCATTTTTGCAAGGTCGGCACACAAAACCGAACCGGAGATATCCTTGCCTAAAGCAACATTGAGTTTGCTTTTTGATTTTTTGAATTCAGAAGCTGATATAATTTCCCGGAATGTAACCGTTGAACGAATCTGATTCGGCACCTCAATTCCGACAGCTGATTTATTTGGTATCGGCGCTTCAATTCTGACACCTGACGACGCAAGATTAAGCGCGATATCATCAGCCAAATTTGTTATCTTGCTGATTTTTACACCGGGGGCCGGCTGAAGTTCATATCTCGTTACAGACGGACCTCTGCTTACACCGATAAGTGTTGTTTCAACACCGAAACTTTTAAGGGTATCAACCAGCTTTTTGGCGATTGTTTTCATTTCAAGCGCATAGTCACCTTCGCGGCTGAAGTCGGGTTCTGCAAGGCAATCGATCGGCGGAAATGCGTACTCACGTTTCGGTGATTTATCTTCAGTGTAACCCTCTACCTCGTTTTTATTTTTTTCCGCATTTGCATTGGCACTGTCTATTGCCGCCTCAACGATATCTCTTGCGTCATCGGAAAGTTCAGCATCAACCTCTTCGTAGCCTTCCGGAATATCATGAGAATCAAAAATTTCATCTTTAACGTCTTCGTATGCCGAATCGGGAATATCGATTACATCACCGGGATTAGGCTCTTCAAAACTCGGTTCAGGTGTTACGTCAATAACACCGTAGCCAATTCTCGGTGATTTAGTTTCGCTACTGCTATTGCCGCTTTTAGGATATTCTGTGAAAAGCCTATCCTGCGGGATATACGGTCTTGGCTCGCGCTTTACGGCTTTTGCCGCACTTTTGTGAAAATCAGTTTCAACGTCTGATTTTGCGAAATCAAAGTCTTCATTTTCAGCTATCTGCTGACGTTTTCGTTCCTCTTCTTCAGCTGCTCGCTGTTCTGCAATTTGCTGACGTCTTATTTTTCTTTCCTCTTTACGCTCACTGCGCTTTTCTTTGAAATTAGCAGCACCGACATCAAGCTTATCCTTGCCTCCGTTGATAGCACTTGAAACATGATTACCAACCGAGTTAAAGCTAATGTCAAAATAAAAAATCAAACTAAAAATAAGTATTACAGCAAGCACAACAAAAGCGCCCGCTTTTCCGAGTAAATGCATCAGCCCGCCGCCCATGAAAGCACCGACAATACCACCGGTCACACTCAGACCGTCAAAACTGATATTCCAACCAAGTTCGGCAGCGTTTTTAAGCTGCAACGACCATTCCTGCATACCTCCGCCGCTAATTGAGTTGGTAAATAAATGAAGGAAGGAAGAAAAAACCGATGAAAGAACAAATCCGGAAACAGTTGAAACCATGAAGTGCCTTTTCAGACTGTTCAAAGCTATTCTGATACCCATGATTAAAAGACACAATGTAAAAACGCAAAATCCGATTCCGAAAAAGCCAAAAAACGCTCCCCTAATTCTTGCCCATACATTATATCCCTTTATAAAGATGAAACAAGTAAATACAACAGACAAAGCAAGATATACAAGCATTATAGGTGTTCTGTGACTATCATAAAATGACAGTTTGATTTGCTTGCCATTAGACTTCTGCTTGCTTTTTGAGTTACTTTTTGCTTTTGAAGTCTTACCTGATGAACCGCTTTTTTTAGCGGAGTTTCCCTTTCCTTTTGTTGTTTTTTGAGTTGCCATTATATTGCCATGCATAACTTGAAAGTCAATCAAGCTATACTTCCTTTCTTGAACATCTTAAATTTAAATAACAAATGAAGCCGTAATCATGAATAAACCAAATATTATTGAATATACAGCGAAGAATGTAAAAGTTTTTCTGACATTTACTCTGCTGATAAGAGGGAACATGATTGCGCTGCCAATCACAGCAAATACTGCGCAAACCGCAATTGCGATATAGTCGATTGTTACACCTCTGACGATATATGATATCAATCGCGCTGCACTGATAACAAACATAGACGGCGCAGCATACAAATATAATTCACGCATGATTACATTTTCATCAACATTGCTCACAACAAGACTTGTTGCGCCGTTTGCTATATGCGAAAAGCCAGGCAAAAAGTTTGCAGGAATCTGATATAAAGTGAATCTCAGTGCATCACTTTTTGAAGCAGCTCTATGTTTTTTCTCGTTTTTTTGTTTTGCATACCAAATTGCAATGATAAGAATAAATCCGCTTGCAAAACAGCAAAAAGCACTTATCAATATATTATTTGAACCGAGATTAGTGTTGTAAATATCCATAAGTAAATTTGTTTTTGAATATGGTACAAACATAATCACAGCTGCAATAAGAGAAATGAGGGTGTTAACAATCATTGTTTTATACGACTTAACTTTTTTTGATTTCTTATTTTTGATAACCACAGACATGGCTCTTGCATAAATTTTGCGAACATATAAAAGCATAACAACTGATGCAACAAGCGAAACCACGCTGAAATAAAAACCTACCTGAGTTTCATCAGAAGAAAGATTTGTGATGTAGTTCAAAAACGAAAAATGAGCAGAAGATGAAGCAGGAAGCGGTGAAAAGATTCCACCGATAAACGATGCGATTGCAATTTTTATATATTCAAGCATATTGAACCTCCATGTATATCACACAATATTCATTTGAGTATAATCTTAGGAAATCTTAGTTGTAATATTATAACACAAAATCATCATACAAGCAAGATTTAATTTAAACGATAAAATATAAGAACATCAAAATGTCACGTAAAAGCCACCTTGATACAGCAAAGTGGCTTTTTAAATTATTCGTTTGTATTATCTTCTGAGCCGTCTTCATTCACCGCTTTGGTATCAGCAGTTTCAAATGAAACATCCAAGTCACCATTCATAAGTTTTTTGAAATCATCGGCATCAATTTTTTCATGTTTAATGAGATACTGAGCCAAAATGTGAAGTTTATCCATATGCTCGTTGAGAAGCTGCTCACATCTGCTATAGGCATTCGTTACAATACCGTTAATTTCTTTATCGATCTCACAAGCAAGATTTTCTGAATAGTTTCTTGTGTTACCGTAATCTCTGCCAAGGAAAACCTCATGACTACCGGATGTAAATGAAACAGGACCAATAGTTTTGCTCATACCGTAACGCGTAACCATATCTCTTGCGATATCAGTTGCTCTTTCAATATCATTTGAAGCCCCTGTTGAAATATCATCAAGCACAAGCGCTTCGGCAACACGTCCGCCAAGCAGAACTACGATATCATCAAGCATATCATTTTTAAGCTTATAGCTTCTATCCTCAGACGGGAGCGACATTGTGAAGCCGCCTGCCATACCTCTTGGAATGATTGAAACCTGATGAACAGGATCCTGACCCTCGAGATAGTTTGTTGCAATTGCGTGACCTGCCTCGTGATATGCAGTGAGTTTCTTTTCTTTATCAGACATCTTATGTGACTTCTTTTCAGTGCCCATCATAACCTTGATTGTGGCTTCTTCAATTTCAGTCATAGTAATTGCTTTTTTCTTCTTACGAACAGCAAGAAGAGCAGCTTCGTTAAGAAGATTTTCAAGGTCGGCACCTGTAAATCCGGCGGTTGACCGGGCAATAACTCTGAGTTCCACATCAGGAGCAATTGATTTGCCCTTTGAATGAACTTTGAGTATTTCTTCTCTGCCCTTGATGTCAGGATAGCCGACAGTAATTTGACGGTCAAAACGACCCGGTCTTAAAAGTGCAGGGTCAAGAATATCCGGACGGTTCGTTGCCGCAATGATTATGACACCTTCGTTCGCGCCGAAACCATCCATTTCAACAAGCAACTGATTAAGCGTCTGCTCTCTTTCATCATGTCCGCCGCCCATGCCTGCACCACGGTGGCGTCCGACAGCATCGATTTCATCAATAAACAAAATTGAAGGAGAATTTTTCTTTGCCTGGGCAAAAAGGTCACGAACTCTTGATGCACCAACACCGACGTACATTTCAACGAAGTCAGAACCGGAAATTGAGAAGAACGGTACATTTGCTTCGCCGGCAACGGCTCTTGCAAGAAGAGTTTTACCTGTTCCCGGAGGGCCCACAAGCAAGATGCCTTTCGGAATTCTTGCGCCGACTTCGTTAAACTTGCTACGATCTTTCAGGAAGTCGACAATTTCACTAAGTTCCTCTTTTTCTTCATCGGCACCTGCAACATCATCAAATGTTGTTTTGCGCTTATCATCTTTGCCAAGTTTAACTTTAGCTTTACTGAAACTGATTGTCCTGTTAGTTTCGCTCATCATGGACTGATTGATTCGTCTTAGCATAATAAACATTGAAACTCCCAAAAGAACTGAGAGAAGCAGCATCGGAAGAACGCTCGCCCAAACTGAACTGTTAGCACCGGCTTTATAGTCATATTTGATTGCATTGTTGGGATTTTCCTCGTTATACTTAACAACATAGTCATGAATATCATTGAGGAAAATTTGAACATTTGCAACGGTGTATTTCTTCTCGGTGTTATCACCTTTGACTTTATAGCTTAATGAACCGCTGCTAAGCGTGAGAGTATACTCGGTTACCTGGTTGTTTTTGAACATATTAACAATTTCGTAATACTTTGTTTTTGCAACGTTCTGCGAACTTGTGAAATATGCTATAAACAAAATGAGTACCAAGGGCAAAATCAGATAGAGTAACATTCCCCATCTTTTCTTATCATTTTTCAATATCATGACACTCCTTTTTCAGTAAACCTGATTGTGCATGTCTGCACTTTATCAATGCTTACCGTGATATATTTTATATAAAAGCGATTATTTATTTGGCTTTATTGCTTCCGGCTTCAGAATACCTATGAACGGCAGATTACGATAGTCCTGATCATAGTCCAAACCGTAACCTACAACAAATTCATCCTTGACCTCTGCTCCGATATATTTCGCTTTAATTTTCACATGTTTGGCTCTTCTTGCAGGTTTATCAAGAAGAGTACATATCTGAATACTTGCAGGATTCTTTTTCCAAAGTATATCAGTCAGTTTTTGCAAGGTGTTTCCGCTGTCGAGTATATCCTCAACGATAAGAATATCATAACCTGCAACATCCTCTGAAAGTTCCTTGGTTACATCGACCTGACCGCTTGAAGATGTTCCGGCACCGTAACTTTTTGCAGTAATAAAATCAATCTTACAGGGAATTGTGATTTTTCTCATAAGGTCAGCCATGAAAATCACAGAGCCTTTGAGTACACTTACCATAATAAGATTTTTATCTTTATAATCTTCGCTTATCTGTTTACCGATTCTTGTTGTGATTTCGTCAAGCTGTTCCTGACTGAAATAGACCTCGCTGATATCATCAAGCATATTTTTATTCATTTGAACTTCCCCTCTTTTGAATAATATAAGCATATTTGCTGTTTTTATTTATACGGTACTTTGCATCTGTACCTAAGCCTTCTACCCATAAAATTTTATCATCACTGCAAAGAACTGCAATTCTGTTTCGGATTTCGGGCGGAATTTTTATTTCATTAAAAATCTTTTTCAAAGTTTTTGTGTTTTTTCTTTTTATATCGGAAAATCTGTCGCCCGGCTTACGGCTTCGCATAACCAGCTTTCCTGTCAAAAAAGCTTCATCAACAGCATTGTCATAATCTGCGGCGGTAAGTTCCGATACTTTGCAAAGCCTAAACGCATATTGTCCGAACGGACTTTCAAAAACACCATCGGACTGTTCGATAAACCACGAATCATCGACCTGTTTATCTCTCATGTGAAATGTTATTATATCATTATAAACCGAAATATACAAGTCTTTTGACAACTCAATTTTTCCTTTTTCGCTGTTTATTATATCAAAGCACATATCGATATGTCTTGCTTCAACAGGTTTGTTCAGCTTATCGGCAATCATCACAGAAACAGCACGTTTCTGAACAGCCTTGTTCGCTTTAATAAAAAGCGACAAACTATATCCGTCTTTAGTTTCACATGTGTGCAAAAGTTCATGCGCCATTGAATCAAGAAGAGCGTTATCTTCGGACACACTGTTTTCAAACCGTAAAACCGTTTCTTCAAAATTCGGATTGATTTGCTTGAGTATCGGTATCACTCCGTGACGAATCTTGTTACGCGTATAGTCATCTTCAAGATTGGTACTGTCTGTCACATAGCTGAGTTCATTTTCAGCACAATAACGCTCAACATCATCGCGTGTCATTTCAATCAACGGGCGAATAATATTATCACGTACGGGCGGTATCCCGCAAATGCCCTTAAGACCTGTTCCTCGCGTTAAGTTAAAAAGAACAGTTTCTACGCTGTCAGACAAAGTGTGCGCAACTGCAATAGCATCAGTATTCATCTTATTAAAGCAATCATATCTAACTGCCCTGCCGCATTCTTCCTCGCTCAATGATTTTTCTTTTGCAAGCGCAGGCACATCAACATTGAAAACACGACATTCAACACCGAGAGAATCACAAAAATCCTTAACAAAGTTTTCGTCCCTTTTGGCTTCATCTCCGCGTATGTTATGGTTAACATGAACAGCACAAAGAACTATATCATATTTTCCCATAATTTTACTTAAAAAATGAAGTAAACAAACCGAATCCGCACCGCCTGACACACCGACGGCAACGGATCGGACATTTTTCAGCATGTTATATTTCTCAATCGTTTCAATGATTTTACATGTCATTTCTGAGTGTCTCCAAATTTGAGAAAAGTGTATAGTCACCGTTCCACATCGCTTCAACAGTGGTTGTCGGACCGTGGCGGTTCTTTGAAACTATAAATTCAACCTTATTGACTGACGGCTTTTCTGCTTCCGGTTCATCGTTATCTGCGCCGTCGCCCTCGTCACCGTAGTATTCATCACGGTAAAGCATGATAACAATATCGGCATCCTGCTCAATTGAACCCGATTCACGAAGGTCGGCAAGCTGCGGTCTGTGAGATTTGCCGCGACCCTCTGTTGTTCTGGCAAGCTGAGCAAGAACAACAACAGGTATATTTAAGTCTTTCGCCATAAGTTTAAGGCTTCGCGTGATTTCGGAAACTTCCTGAACACGGTTTTCTATTCTGCCGCTGCCTTTCATAAGCTGAAGATAGTCAACAAAAACTGCATCAACATCACGCAGACGTCTGATTCTTGATTTCATTTCGGGAACAGTTATGTTTGACGTATCATCAAAATAAAGTTCGCATTTACTGAGAATGGCAGTTGCAGTTGCAAGTCTTGCCCATTCATCGCCGGAAATATCACCGGTTCTCATTTTTGTGCTCTGAACTCGCGCCTCAGTTGAAAGAACACGCTCGGCAAGCTGTTCTTTCGTCATTTCAAGTGAGAAAAACAAAACCTTCTTGTTCGCCATGAGTGCAGTATTTCTTGCCATGTTGAGTGCAAAGCTTGTTTTACCCATTGCAGGACGCGCACCGACGATTACAAGGTCGGATCGGTTAAGTCCTGTGATAACCTTATCCAAATCAGTAAACCCTGTTGTGTAGCCTTTATATTGCTCTGAATCTTCTGAACTGAGTTTCTGGAGTTTATCATACACCTCATTGATGATTATATCACCGATTTTAACAGGACCTCTTGTTACCCTGCCCTGTCGAATATCATAAATTTTCTGCTCTGCCGAATCAAGAAGCAAATCAGCTGAAACATCCGTTGCAGTGGAATCTTCAATGATTTCTTTTGAAACAGAGATAAGGGTTCTTATATAAAACTTTTCTCTGATTATTTTGCAATAGGTTTCAACGTTGGCTGTTGACGGCACTGACTGAGCAAGTTGGTAAAGATACGTTTTGCCCGATGCATCATCATACACCTTATCGTTTTTGAGTTTTTCAAGAACGATAAGTGCATCTACCTTGCCGCCAACTGAGTCTATCTCCTGCATAACAGTGAAAATTGATTTATGCTGGGGAAGATAGAAATACTCAGGCTTAATCAGAATCAGAACTTGCGGCAAACAATCCGGATCACTGAGAACGCAACCAAGAACAGCCTGCTCAGCCTCAAGACTGAAAGGCATGTTGACATCGTCAAGACTGATTATCGTACCGTTACTTTGCATGATTATTCACCGACCGTAATGTAAAGTTTTGCCGATATTCCTTGATAAAGCTTAACTTCAAATTCGTATGTTCCGAACTGTTTGATATCATCAACAGTGATTTTTCTTTTATCAGTTTTGATTCCGAATTCTTTTTGAACGAGTTCCGCAATTTCCTTTGATGTTACAGAACCGAATAGTTTTCCGTTCTGACCTGCTTTTGCAGAAATTTTAATTGTTTTGCCCGAAAGTTTTGCCGCTGCTTCTTTTGCTGCTGCTGTTTCGGTTGCAATTTTATATTTTTCTGCCTGCTCCTTATTCTTAAGTTCAGACATAGCTTGTGCATTAGCTTCAGATGCAAGATTCTTCGGGAAAAGGAAATTTCTTGCATAACCGTCAGATGCGTTGACAAGTTCACCTTTTTTGCCTAAACCTTTAACATCCTGTTTTAAGATAACTTTCATGGTTGCCCATCCTTTCCGCTGTACAAATGCACAGCATTAAAAAATTTATTATTTATCCAAGTATTTATCAATTGATGATTTCAGCTTTTCAATTGCTGACTCCATTGTGATATCAGAAAGCTGACATGCCGACATTGCCTGATGTCCGCCGCCACCCATGTTCTCCATAATAAGCTGAACATTGATTTCACCGAACGATCTTGCCGATATATTGATTCCGCTGCTGCTTCTGTAAAGAACAAACGATGCTTTCACTCCGTCTATATTCAGCATCTCGTCAGATGCCTGCGACGTTATCAGACGAATATTTTTGCTTTCAAAATTAGCAACAGAAATTGCACATTCATCTCTGTATTTGACAGCCGCATCAATAACAGCATTTCGCTCTCTGAATATTTCCATGTCATTAGCAAACAGCTTTTTTACCTCAACCGTGTTGGCAGAGCGGCTTTTAAGATACGCTGCTGCTTCAAAAGTTCTGACACCTGTTCTGATAACAAAATTCTTTGTGTCAAGCATTATGCCTGCAAAAAGTGCCTGCGCCGCAAGTGGGTCAATTACAGGCTTTGAATCAACATACTGCACCAACTCTGTCACCATTTCAGACGCAGATGAAGAATTCGGCATATGATAGAACACAACAGTATCCTCAATGAAACTGACAGACTTTCTGTGATGGTCGATTACCATCACCTTGCCGGCTTTGTCAATCAACGCCGGACATTCAGTAAAGTCCTGTTTATGAGTATCAACAACAATAACAAGAGTATTTTCTTTAACATGGCTCGCCGCACTGCCGGGCGATATCACAAGATCATCACCGTATTTACTGCAAAGCTTATCAACCAACGCACCTGCAAGGGTTGTTTGTCTGTCAACAACAATGTTTGCAGGAATTGAGAAATGCTCTGCAATGCAATACATGCCTATTGCACTTCCGATTGCATCGAAGTCAGAGAATCTGTGACCCATAATCAAAACATTGTCGCTATCCTTGATAATTTCAGCGACTGTTTTTGCAATAAGCCTTGTTCTGACCTTATTTTTCTTTTCAAATCCTTCCGAAACACCGCCGTAAAACTTATACTGTGCCTCATGCTTAATTGCAACTTGATCGCCGCCGCGGCTCTGCGCCATGTCAAGAGCCTGCTTTGCAGAATTGTTGGCATCATTCAAATCGGCTTCTTTTCCGATACCGATTGAAAGTGTAACTTCTGTAGGCTTATCGTTATAAGTAAGCTGACGTATGTCATTAAGGATTGAAAATTTGTCACTAATCATTTTTTGCAGTCCGCGTTCTTCGGCAAAAATCAACATTCTTGCGTTTGAAAACTTTCTGCATAGTGCGCCGTACGAACTTGCCCAATCATCAATCATTTTTTCAATACGACTGAAAATTGCGGCGCAATCGCTCTCTTTAAAGTTCTGATATATTTCGTCTGCATTGTCGATAACTGACAGCATGATTGACGGTCTTGTGTCATAGTATTCTTTTTCAACAAGACGTAGTTTAGTTTCGTCAAAGAAATATAGCAGATATACGCACTCATTTTCAAGACCGATTTCACTTGAATATACGGCAAAATAACGAGAATCAATTTTAATGCGGAAACCTCTGCCTTCAAGCATCTTATCGATTTTTTCACGCTTTAAAATATTCCTTATATTGTTTTTGGACATGTTCTCATCAATTTCAAAACTGTTTTTGAAACTGTCGTTGAACCAAATTACTTTTCCGTTTTCATCAATAACACAACACGAAACCGTAAGTGTTGAAAATGCTTTTCCCTGCTCAAAATCCAGTTCCTCGGCAACTGCACCAACCTGATACAGAAGTTTTTCTTTTTGGGTTTTGGTGTAATAGAGTTTTACAGAAACAATGATCGCCACGCACACAAACTCACATGCTGCAACCCATAAGTTGAAATATGCCGTAATTGCAACAAAAATAATTGCGGCAACTAACTCTATCAGAAAAGTATCAAATTTTTTCCACAACTTTTTCATATACTAATTGCCATGCGATGCACAGTACACAAAAGTTATATGCTTTTGTATTTCACAATCGCTCCTTTTCATTGATATTTAAACTTCCATTAAGATCGGAAGCACCATTGGACTGCGTTTTGTACGCTCATACATAAGTCTTGACACATCATCTCTGACTCTTCCCTTAACTGCATTCCAGTTTTTATCTGAACTTTTCATAATGGCCCTGTAAGCTGTTTCTCGTGCTTCTTCCATAAGATCTTCTGCTTCTCGGACGAAAACGAAGCCTCTCGATACAAGATCCGGACCTGAAACCAAATCGCCTGTTACTGTATCAAGTGCGGCAACTACTATGATAATTCCGTCCTCACCAAGATGCTTTCTGTCGCGAATAACAACATTACCGACGTCGCCAACACCGATTCCGTCAACAAAAACTCTGCCGGCCGGAACAGGTGTAATCTTTTTGATCTTATCCTGTGACATCTCAACACACACACCGTTATCAACAATGACTATATTCTTTTTTTCAACACCCATTGATTCTGCAAGCTGAGCATGCTTGAGCAGGTGCTTTTGCTCACCGTGAACGGGTATGAAATATTTCGGCTTAACAAGTCCGAGCATCAGCTTAAGTTCCTCGCGGCATGCATGACCCGAAACGTGAACATCATACATCTTTTCATATACAACTTCAGCACCGAGTTTCATCAGTTCATTGATAACATGGCTTACAGTCTTTTCATTTCCCGGTATCGGAGTTGCGGAAATGATTACATAATCATTGGGCGTAATCGCCACTTTACGGTGATCCGAAAGAGCCATTCTGGTAAGAGCAGACATTGGCTCACCCTGACTGCCCGTTGTGATAAGAACAAGTTCATGGTCACTGTATTTTCTGATCATGTCAAGATCTATTATAACACCATCGGGAACTTTGAGATATCCGAGTTCGCGGCTTACAGCAACAACATTTTCAAGACTTCTTCCGGACAAGGCAACTTTCCTGCCGTTTTTATGCGCAACGTCAATAATCTGCTGAACACGATGAATATTAGACGCAAAGGTTGCAACAATTATTCTTCTGTCGCCTGCTCTGCCGAACAGCATTTCAAACGATTCACCAACCTTACGCTCACTTTCGGTAAAACCTGGACGCTCAGCATTAGTTGAATCCGCAAGCATACAAAGAACGCCTTCATTGCCAAGTTGACCGAACCTTGAAAGGTCGATCATGCCGCCGTCAATCGGAGTACTGTCAATCTTGAAGTCACCTGTATGAACGATCGTTCCGCCGCCACACTTAATTGCAAATCCCACAGCATCGGGAATCGAATGATTAACATGGATAAATTCAACATCAAATTCTCCCATTTTAACATGCTCACCCGGATTTACGGTGTTAAGATTTGCTGAACCGAGAAGTCCGTGTTCTTTAAGTTTGCCTTCAATCAAACCATTTGTCAGCCTTGTGCTGTAAACAGGAATATTGACAATTTTCAAAAGATACGCAAGTGCACCTATATGATCCTCATGACCGTGTGTTATAACTATACCTTTGATTCTGTCTGCATTTTTTTCAACATAAGTGAAATCGGGAATCACAAGGTCTATACCCAGCATATCCTCATCCGGGAATGTCAGACCGCAATCAACAATAATCATATCGTTTTCATATTCAAAAACGGTCATATTTTTTCCAACTTCATTTATACCGCCTAGAAATGCAATTTTAACAGGCTTTGCCTTGATCTGCGCAGGCTGCTTCTGCTGTTTTTTAACTGTTTTTTTATGTTTATAATAAAACGGTTTACTGATTTTTGACTTGCTTGACTTATTTGACTTGTTTTGATTTTTAACCGATCTTTGTTGTGTTTTATTCGCCTGGGGTTTGTTGGTGTTTTTTTCACTCATTATCGATTGGAACACTCCTTTTTGAAATAAAATTAAAATTAAATTAATTTATATATCCGATACACGTTTGCAGCAAAATACCACAAAACGACCCATGTTAAAATTATTAAACTCATAATACTATTTTTTTCCTCTTATGTCAAGCAATGTAAACGTTAAAACTAAGAGTGAATAATTTTGAGAGGATGTATTTTTATGATGCCGTTAATGATAAGAGGAATTATTATATATGTTGTTGTTATTTCGAGCGTACGGCTTATGGGCAAAAGACAAATCGGAGAATTGCAGCCTGCTGAACTAGTTATAACAATATTGCTCTCCGAAGTTGCCGCTCTGCCGCTTCAGGACAGTGAAACTCCGCTTATACAAAGTCTTGTCGCAATTTTTCTGCTTGTTGCACTTGAAGTGATATTTTCTGTTGCCGCCATGAAATCAAGACCGTTTCGAACTGTTTTGCAAGGTCATTCTGTCATGGTAATCAAAAACGGAAAAATCGTTCAAGAAAACATGAAGCTTATCCGCTACAGTGTTGATGATATCATTGAAGCATTGCGGCTGAAAGATGTTTTCGACATTTCAGAAGTTGATTATGCCTATATTGAAACAAATGGTTCAATAAGTGTGCTGTTAAAAAAAGAAAATCAGCCTGTCACGGTTTCCGATGCCAAATTGAGTCTGCCCGCAAACAGTCTGTCATGCCTTGTTATAAGCGACGGGAAAATTGTAGCCAATGAATTCGGCATCTGCAATCTGACTGAAAATAAGCTGAACAAGATACTCTCACAACACAATCTGAATCCTAAAGATGTGCTGATGATGACGTACTCGTCAGACGGTAAATCAAATATAGTCATACGAAAGGAGAACCTCTAAATGAAACGTTTGATATTTTCTTTGCTTTTGCTTGCTGCATGTTTCGCACTGTGCGTCACAAGCTATGTTTCACTGAAAGATAAAACTGATGAACTAACCTTGTTGCTTGAATCAGCCTCAGACAGTATTGCCGCAGAAGAGCTTGACGATGCGGCACAGCAAATTAAATCCGCAAATAATAAATGGTCGCAATACCATGAATGGTTTTCAATTTTTCTAAATCATAAACTGCTTGAAAAATTAAGCATTGACATCCCTGCTCTTATGCCGCTGCTTGAAAAAAACAAGAGTGACACAGCGCTTGAAAAAATTGAGGAATGTATCAACCTTTTGAAAGCGATTGTGGACGGACAAAAGATTAGCATTGAAAACGTTTTATAAAAATTAAAATTTCTGCGTCCGGCGGCGGATATATTGCAATTCATATATTAATATGATATAATGGAATTGCCAAATAAGGAGGTGAAGCGTATGGATCCCTTGCTGATAATGTGGATTGCGTTGAGCATCATTTTCGCAGTTATTGAGGCCGCAACCGCGCAAATCGTAACAATATGGTTTGCTGTTGGTTCCATCGGTGCAATAATCACAAATGTTCTCGGTGTTAATTCAACAGGTCAGCTCATCGTCTTTGTTGCTTTATCTGTCCTTACGCTCGTAATCGCAAGACCATACTTGAAAAAATTCACAAAAACTCAGGTACAGCCTACCAATGCTGACATGTGTATCGGTCAGCAAGCCATTGTCACTGAAGATATTGACAATACGCTTGGCACAGGACTTGCAATTATTAAAGGGGTTACATGGACGGCAAGAAGCATCGACGGCAGTAAAATCACAAAAGATTCCCTTGTTATAATAGAATCGATCGAGGGAGTCAAACTAATGGTCAGAAAGATCGACAATTAAGGAGGAAAACATTATGGCAGGTTTATTTTATGTCTTAATCGCACTCATACTTATCGCAGTTATTATCGTTGCGCTTAATATCAAAATCGTTCCGCAGTCAAAGGCTTATGTTATTGAAAGGCTCGGTGCTTTTCAGGCAACATGGCAGACAGGTCTTCATGTAAAGATTCCCATTTTTGAACGCGTTGCTAAGATCGTATCGCTCAAAGAACAAGTTGTTGACTTCAAACCGCAGCCGGTTATCACCAAGGATAACGTAACTATGCAGATCGATACAGTTGTGTTCTTCCAGATTACAGACCCGAAACTTTATACTTACGGTGTTGAGCATCCGCTTTCGGCAATTGAAAATCTTACAGCAACAACACTTCGTAACATCATCGGTGAACTTGAACTTGACCACACTCTCACATCACGCGATACTATCAATGCAAAAATCAGGGGCATCCTTGACGAAGCAACAGATCCGTGGGGAATCAAAGTTAACAGAGTTGAACTTAAAAATATTCTTCCGCCGAGAGAAATTCAGGATGCCATGGAAAAGCAGATGAAGGCTGAGCGTGAGCGCCGTGAAGCTATCCTCAGAGCGGAAGGTGATAAGGAAAGTAAAATTCTTGTTGCACAAGGTCAGAAAGAAGCTAAAATCCTTGCCGCTCAGGCAGATAAGGAAGCCGCCATTCTTCAAGCTGATGCCGTTCGCGAGCAAAAAATCCGCGAAGCTGACGGTGAGGCTAAGGCAATTCTCGCAATTCAGCAGGCACAAGCTGAAGGTATCAGACTTCTTAATGAAGCCGCTCCGGCTAAAGAAGTTATTGCTCTTCGCTCACTTGAATCACTTGAAAAAGTTGCTGACGGTCAAGCAACAAAAATTATCATTCCTTCAGAGATTCAATCCGTTGCAGGTCTTGCCGCAGGACTTCAATCCCTTGTTAAGGATTAAGAAAGATTATGGTTTGCGAAAAATGCAATGCCGTGATTGAGGATGATGCCAAGATATGTCCTGTATGCGGAAAGAATCCTGTTAAGGCTATCAAAGATTTCTCACTTACACGGATTATTGTTCTGTTGATATGTGTTCTGCTCACATGCTTTTCGGTTTTCACTTCAATTAAACTTGTCAAAGCAAGAAACACTGCCGAAGAAAGCGCATCAGAATCAGAACTTGGTGTTACTGCTGTTGAAACGCAAGCAATCAAAGACGAAACATTGCCTGCGTTCAACAATGTGACAGCTAATGAAACAACCCAAGCAGAAAGCGTCAGTCGATTCAATAAAAATGCATCAATATCTGATGCGGTTATAGAATCCTATACTCTCAGCAACAACGGAACATCGGTAAAATATGCGCGCATTTCTATCACAAAACAGAAACTGAAAGAAATCACTGCTCATGAACTTTTAACATGTTATAATTCAAGGATAACTTCTGACAACTATTCATGGTTCACAATCGCTTGCGATGATAATACGGGAATTGTGTTTCTTTCATCCGATAACTTCGCTGTCTATGGTGAGATCAATGATTTGGGACTAATTGAGAATGTCATAGGTATCATCACGCTTGAATCTGACGGCAATTATACATACAGTAAGTTGGGTGATATATCAGTTTCAGCACAGACCAATGATACTAAGAATCAGTCAGATGCTTCGACAGAGAATGATTCGTTCTCAACTGTTTACATCACCGCATCAGGTAAAAAATATCATCGCGACGGATGCTCATATCTTTCAAGTTCGAAAACCGCAATATCAATTTCAGACGCAAAGTCCAAAGGATACAGCGCATGTTCAAGGTGTAAGCCATAAATAAAACAAACAAAAACATAGCAGCAAGTGTTAAATGAACTTGCTGCTATATCTTTTTCTATAAAACGTTTAGGAAACTCTGAGTAATAAAAGGTATGCACCATAGATTAAATCAGAGAATCCTCAGGCTGCTTCATCGTTACGGTTGCTGTTGCTTGTACTTTTTGCAACTGCTTTTTCCTGGAAAAGCATGGAGATGCACCAAATGCTTGCAAGAGCGATGACCGTATAAATGATACGGCTGATAATCGCTGTCTGTCCGCCGAAAATCCATGCAACAAGGTCAAATCTGAAAAGTCCGACAAGACCCCAGTTTATGCCGCCGATGATTGTGAGAGTCAGAGCAATCTTATCCAACATCTTATTTCAACTCCTTTTATTCGGAAACTCTGATTGAATCATGATTCACAAATCGGTGAAAGGATTTTGTCAGATTCAGCCAAAAATCAACTGTAAAACGGCATAAATTCCTTCACAGAATTGTGTGCCATCACTTTAATCAGAGGTTCCTATATATTATCGGTTGAAAAAAGATTTTTATTCATTAAGATTTTAAATTCATACTCCAAATTGCCTTGCTTGAAGTTGAAATTCCGAGCGCGCCGTTTTCAACAGCATTTATTATATCGCTTTTTTCACTGATGAGTCCGCCGACGATAACAGGAACCGCAAGTTTTGTGCTCAACTGCTTTGTAATTCGCGGCATAATTCCGGGCATAATTTCAATTGCATCGGGATTAACGATTGATGATGATTTAACAGTGGAATCAATCGAAAGCGAATCAATGATGAAAAGGCGCTGAACAGTCAGCATACCAAGTTCCTTTGCTGTTTTCAGCTGATTATTTTTTGTTGAAATAATTCCATCAGGTTTGATTTTTTCATGAATATATTTCAGTGCCGTTGCGTCACGCGAGAAACCATCAATCAAATCAACATGAATAAAAATCAGTTTGCCTTTTTCGCGGACTTTTTTAACAATCTCTTCCAAATTGAATATATTTCCGCATAGCAAGAATATTATCTCACACTCCGAATTGATTGCATCGTCAATATTATTTATGTCCTTAACCGCTGCAATTATCGGATTAGACTTCATTTTTTTTGCAAAAATTTCTTTCACAGTTATCACTCCTTTATCGCATCACTTTCGGACGCACTACTGCGCTTATCCGTTTACGGCATTTTCAATCAAACATCTTATTTCGTCTGCACCCTCGCCTATTGTTGCCGAAAACGGCACTGCACTTATATTTCCGTATTTAGTCAGTACTTCGCAAATCGACATAAGCTGATTCATACGCTCGGTTTTGTTCAATTTGTCGCATTTTGTCATAGCAACAATAAACGGAATGTTGTTTGCTCTCATATATTCAATCATTTCAATATCCTGTGCAGTAGGCGCATGACGCATGTCAATCAGCTGAACAACAAGCCTGATATCACGACCGGAACTGAAATATGACTCCATTAGATTCGCCCAACGCAGCTTTTCGCTGTTGGATACCTTTGCATAGCCATAACCCGGCAGATCAACAAAGCGGCAAGCATCTAGTTTGAACATATTTATTGTAACTGTTTTTCCCGGTGTGGAACTGACTCTTGCAAGTGATTTTCTTCCGAGAAGTCTGTTCAAAAGCGATGATTTTCCAACGTTTGAACGTCCCGAAAAGGCAATTTCCGGAAGTGTTGACTCTGTCAACTGATCAACCGTTCCGTAGGATGTTTCAAAAACTGCATTGTCAAATCTCATAAAAGTACCACCTTTCCTGCTGCTGAAATGAACCATAATATTCTCAACTGCTTTTATTGTGCTATAACCTCTCCGCTTTGGTTCTTTGTTTCAATTTTCACATGAGTGCGGCGCTTATTAATAGATTTCTTTTCATCTGCATCGTGAAGAGCCAATGCAAATACGTCCTCAAGTCTTGTTACTGCAATGAATTCAACATTACTTTTCACAGCCTCGTCAACTTCCCACAGATCACTTTCATTATCCTTAGGAATTATAACTGTGCGTATTCCTGATTTAAATGCCGCCATTGATTTTTCTTTAAGCCCGCCAATAGGCATAACTCTGCCTGTAAGCGAAATTTCACCTGTCATTGCCACGCTTTGCTTAACCGGTCTGCCTGTCAGCGCCGAAAGCAGAGCAGTTGAAATTGTAACTCCTGCCGAAGGACCGTCTTTCGGAACAGCCCCTTGCGGAACGTGGATGTGGATATCTTTGTTCTTAAAGACATCTTTGTCGATATCATACTTATCGGCAACACTTCTGATAAAACTGTGCGCCGCTTTTGCAGATTCCTTCATAACATCTCCGAGAGAACCTGTAAGTTCAAGTTTGCCATTTCCGTCCATTACTACGGTTTCTACCTGAAGCATTTCGCCGCCAACACTCGTCCACGCAAGTCCGTTAACTACACCGATAAGATCTTTCTTTGAAACCTCATCAGACTTAAATTTGACCGGTCCGAGCATTTTCTGAATCACAGCGCGGTTTACACTTATCTTTTCTGTTTCACCGTCACTTATCATAACGGCGGATTTTCTGCAAATCGAAGCAATTAACTGTTCAAGTCGTCTTACACCGGCTTCACGTGTATAACCATCAATCAAAAACTTCAGTGAATCATCGGAAAAACGAATATTGTTTCCGTTAAGTCCATGCATTACACGCTGCTTTTTGACAAAATGTTTTTTTGCAATCATTAATTTATCTTCAAGTGTATAGCTGGTTAAATCTATAACTTCCATTCTGTCATAAAGAGCAGATGGAATCATACTGCTGTCATTGGCAGTAGTTATAAAAATAACCTTGCTCAAATCAACAGGAAATTCAATATAGTGATCTGTAAAAGCATTATTTTGTTCAGGGTCAAGAGCCTCAAGAAGTGCAGATGACGGATCACCTTTATAGTCACTGCCAAGCTTATCAATTTCATCAAGCAGGATAATAGGATTAAAGGTACCGGCCTGCTTGATTGAAGTGATAAGTCTGCCCGGCATTGCACCCACATAGGTTTTTCTGTGACCTCTGATTTCAGCTTCATCGCGCACACCGCCAAGGGACATTCTAACATATTTTCTGCCCATGGCTCTGGCAATCGAACGCACAATTGATGTTTTACCCACACCCGGAGGGCCTACAAGACAAATAATCTGACCTGCAATTGATGATGTGAGCGACTGAACAGCAAGCATCTCAATGAAACGCTGTTTGATCTTTTCCATACCATAATGATCTTCATCGAGGACTTTTCTCGCTCTATCAAGCATTAGATTATCCTTAGTAAATTTATTCCACGGCAAACTCAGGCATGTATCAAGGTAGGTTCGGATTACATTTGCATCAACTGAATTGCTCTGCATTTTTGCAAGTTTATCACATTCCTTAAGCAGCTTTTGCTCCGTATCCTGCTCAAAGCATGCATCAAGGATTTTTGCTTTATATTCTTCAATTTCAGTTAATGTATCCTCACCCTCGCCAAGTTCAATTGCGATGGCTCGCATTTTTTCACGAAGATAATATTCATTTTGGTTTTCATCAATTTGCGTTTGAACACGCTCTTCGATTTTTTGTTCAATTGAGAATACATCAATTTCCCGAACGAGCATTGAACAAAGAATCTCAAGCCTTGTGACAGGATCAAGCTGTTCAAGAAGTTCCTGCCTGTCATAACAATCTTGAAGTGCGTTTCCTGCAATAAAATCAGCAACAGCATCAGGGTCATCATTCAAAACGACTTCATTTGATACCTCCGGCACGATTTTTGCAGTCACTTCAACATATCTTGCAAAAATTTGCTTTGTTGTGCGAAGCATTGCATCGGCATACTCAGCACGTGAAAGACCTATTTCAAGTGACTGCTGCTCTTGAACATCAACAACAAAATAGCTTTCGTGTCCGATAACATCAACAATTCTTGCGCGACACATTCCTTCAACAACAACTCTTATATTTTTACTATTCGGATTTTTTATCACCTGTTTAATTTCAGCAATAACACCCATTCCGAACAGTCCTTCCGGTTTCGGGTCATCTTCCGAGGCGTTTCTCTGAGTCACGAGAAAAACTTTTTGGTCGTTCTTAACAGCTGCACGAATTGCAGTGACCGACTTTTCTCTGCCTATTTCAAAGTGCAGACGCATCCCCGGAAACATAACAAGGCCTCTAAGAGCCACCGCCGGCAAAGCAGTATATATCAAGTTCTCTGACATTTAATCATTCCTTACATTAACCTTAATCAGAATATCACCATCGTTAATAATGTTTAATCGGTAATACTGCGTATCATAATATCACAAAACTCAATTTAAATCAACACCTGCTTTATTTTAATTATGCATGTAAATATTGATAAAAGCATCAAATTCTACTGCATGACCCGGGTTGATTGAGCATATATATTTATACGGAGATGATCGCCTGTGATTATAAGAATCAGAAAAATCCACTTACTTGTTGTTGTTACTGTCATAATTTGCATTTCATTTGTAATGGCAGTCCGTGCCGAACCCAAAACAACCTTTACATCATCAAGCGGCGGAATCAACTTACCTGTTGTGATGTATCATCATGTTACTGAAAAAGAGTCACGTGCAGGCAGATATGTAATAAAAACAAGCGAACTCAAATCAGACTTGGATTATATTGCTAAATGCGGATATACAACCGTTGATGTTCAGGATTTAATTGATTTTTCAAACGGTAAAATAGACTTACCTGATAAAATAATCATGATAACTTTTGACGATGGCTTTCAAAGCGTATACAAGCTGGCATGGCCGTTGCTGAAAGAGAAAAAGATGAAAGCCGTACTGTCGCCTGTAGGTGTCATAACAGAACTATATACACAAAACGGTGACACCAACATCAACTATGCTTATATGACATGGGATGAGTTAAGAGAAATAAATATGAGCGATGAATTTGAAGTTCAGAATCACAGCTATGATATGCATCATTCAGAAAAGGGGGAGCGCAAGGGAATTTCACGGCTCAACGGTGAAAGTGAGAAGGAATACACAGAAAAACTGACAGCTGATCTAACAAAAATGCAAACGTTACTTAAAAATAACTCAGGTATCACTGCCACAGCGGCAGTTTATCCTTATGGTTCATACTCAAGTTCAACGCTCAGCATTGTTAAATCACTCGGATTCAAATGTACTATGCTCTGCGAAGAACGAATCAATGTAATCAAAAAAGGAAACAAAGACTGCTTGTTCAATCTCGGAAGATTCAACAGACCATCCGGAAAATCAAGCGAAGCATTTTTTGAAAAGCTTCTAAAATAAAATATACGGGAAAGCATTTACCGAAAGTACAATGCTTTCCCGCATATTTTTTAAAATTAAAGATACGTAATATAACTGTTCAGTCACTGTAATGTCACCGAATTGTAATACAAATGAAATATGATTGGGCCATCAACAATGAAAGGAGATGAAAAAACGTGCCCAAAGCAGGACACGTTAAATTATTAAATCAGTTTCCGCACTCGATACTGATTTGATTGAACAAACCAAGTATCTCGTCGATTGAAACATTGCTCTTTTCTTCGCCTGCCTTGTCAAGAACGATATGGCCTTTATCCATCATAATAAGCCTCGTTCCATACTCAACAGCAAAACGAAGATTATGAGTAACCATCAGTGCCGTAACTTCTCGCTCCCTGACAAACTTATCAGTCAGAACCATGATTCGCTCAGACGATTTCGGGTCAAGTGCGGCTGTGTGCTCATCAAGAATGAGAATATCAATGTCGCTCATGTTGGCAATAACAAGTGCCAAAGCCTGCCTTTGTCCGCCCGAAAGTGAGCCAACACGGACATCAAGACGATTTTCAAGTCCCATTTCACATTCTTCAAGCAGACTACGATAAAAATCGATTCGTTTTTTGCTTATCGCTGATTTCAATCCGAAACGCTTATTTTTGTTATCGGCAAGAGCCATGTTTTCAAGTATTGTCAAGTTTGCGGCACTTCCCTTTTGCGGATCTTGGAAAACTCTTCCGATTCTTTTGGCTCTCGCAAACTCCGAAAGCTTTGTGATGTCATTTCCTGCAAGAAGAATTTTTCCGCTATCTACCGGAAGTGAACCGCAAAGAAGATTAAGCATAGTCGTTTTACCGCTGCCGTTCGAGCCGATAACGGAAACAAACTCGCCCTTTTTAACCTTCAGGTTAAATCCATCAAACAATGTTGTTTCGTCAGGAGTGCCGACATTGAATTTTTTAAGAATATCAACAAATTCAATCATACTCTGCTTTCTCCCTTCTTAAGAGCATTGCTTCCGACAAGTGCTATTGTGAACAAAACCGCCATAATCAGCTTATTATATGCCGACGGCACGCCAAGATATGTTGCTATTGCAAGACATGCCTGATATATAATTGAGCCGAAAATGCACATAGTGGTAGGCTTAATGAAGCGAATTTTACCAAACACTGAAAGTCCGATAATAACGCTTGCAAGACCAATTACAACCATGCCGATACCCATACCCTGGTTTGCATTGCCTCTTGATGTTGCGATAAGGGCGCCTGCAACGGCGGCATATCCGTTTGCAATTGCAAGACCGATTATTTTGCTTTTTCCCGGATCCTGAGCAAGCATTGAAACGAACTGTGCGTTGTTTCCTGTTGCTCTAAGAAGAAGCCCATTTTTGGTTTTCAAATACCAGTCCAGTATAAGTTTAAACACAATAGCCAAAACCAAAAATACAATTAAACCTCTCAAACTTATACCTTTAACGTTGTCAGGTATCAGATTAGCAGGAAAAGCGCGCAGAACAGTTTGATCAGTTCTTGCAAAGGAAACAGTACTCAATGCACCGTCACCTTTAAATGTGCCGCCCATGCCGACAACCGCAACAACAAGGTTAACTGATATCAATGCAGTTGAAACAAGGATACCGCAAAGCAAAGGACGAATCTTCAGCTTAACGTGAAGAATACCTGTGACAGAGCCTGCGGCAGCACCGCAGATAAACGCAATTATAATTGCAAGCCACGGATTCAGCCCTGCACAAACCAAAAGAGAATATGAAACTCCTCCGAGCAGCACCGTTCCTTCGACAGAAAGATCAGGAAAATCGAGTATACTAAATGAGATGTAAAATCCCATTGCAAGCAATGAATACATCAGGCCGTCCGTCAGAAAGACCTCGATGCAGGAAAGAACAGAATTCATAGTTCATCATGCGGCACTGACTGCATGAAAAAATCAGCAGTCAGCACCGTTTCCTTTCGCAGATTTAAAGCGATATAAAAACTTCAAGAATATCGCTTGTCAGAAACAATTATTCAGCAGTAATAGCTGTTACTGTTTCAGCCTCTGAATATGCGCTCGGCATTTCAATTTTGAGAGATTCAAGAACTTCTGTGTTGATAATAGGAGTGGCTTCGGAAATTGTTTTGATTGCCATGGTTGTGATGTCAGCACCGCCGAGAACATCAATACCCATCTGACCTGTTACTTCTCCAAGTGCAACATAATCGATTGATGCAGCTGCAAGGCAGCCCTTCTTAACCTGTTCAACCTCTGAACCGTAAACAGGGATGTTTTCAGCTTTTGCAGCTTCAAGAACAAGCGGAAGATTATTTACAACCATATTATCCGTGAAGTTGTTAATGCAGTCAACCTTTGCTGCAAGTGCTGATGCTGCTGCCGGGATATCAGCATCGTTCTGAACACCTGTTGATTCAACAGTGAGTCCGCGCTTATCGCAGATATCTTTAAGGGTTGAAAGCTGTGTGATTGAGTTGGGCTCACTTGTTGTGTAAAGGATACCGATTGATTTTACATCAGGCTGCATTGCCTGAATAAGATCAACCTGTGCGTCAAGGTCAAGAACATCAGATGTGCCTGTGCAAAGTCCGCCGGGTTTTTCCATTGATTCAACAAGTTTTGCGGCAACCGGATCTGAAACCGCACAGAAGATAACCGGGATTTCAGTGCCGTCTGTTGCAGCATATGCAGCAGTTGCAGCCGGTGTTGCAATTGCATAAATAAGGTCATACTTCTGAGCAACCATTGTTTTAGCATAAGATGCACAGTCAGCATCAGCGGAAGCATTTGAGCCTATCTGACGGTCAACGGTATAATTAAGTCCGCTTTTTTCAAGTGCGCTTATGATACCGTTATAGCAGTTATCAAGCGATGCATGTGACATGTACTGGATGATGCCGATTTTGAGCTGTTTGCCATCAGCAGCACCTGCTAAAGTTGTTGTTTCGTCAGTTGCAGGTGTGTCATTACTGCCCGAACAAGCGGCAAATGAGAACACGAGAACTGCACACAGTGCGATTGCGATCAGTTTTTTGATTGAGTTTTTCATGATTTTTGCTCCTTTGCAAAATATTTATCTTAACACTCGTCAACAAATATGATTCGTCGGCAAGCATTATGAACAATTAAAATAAAAAAGTCCTATCCCACAAACATGGGACAAGACTGAATCCTGCGGTACCACCCAAATTGATGAATAAATCCATCCGCTCTTAATTGCACGTCAATGCAACCCGAATTGATAACGGGTACGGCTCCCGTCGGTTACTACTTGCAAAACGCTTTCGACCGCCCTCATAAGTCCATTCACCAAAAGACCGATTATCGGATTCACACCATTGCCGACTCTCTTAAAATCAGTGCATAAAGGATACTACTCTTAATCACAGGTTTTCTGTTTCAATTGTTAATTTGATTTTACCACCGAAAAATAACTTTGTCAATAACCGTTTTACAAAAAATGCAAAAAAATTAAATCAGCGTGTCGAAAAAGTATTTTTCGACACGCTGTGAGACTGCCGAGAAAGGTACAGGATGCCGTTTTCTTCGACCCGAAGCCGTACAAAGGTACTGCGAGAGGGAGAAAAAACGGCAAGTGCACAAGATTCAGCTACACAGTTCAATACTGTGTAGCTGAATTAGATGGCAGATATTATCATTTAAATGAATATCTTTATTCTCACTTATTTCTTGTGCACGTTCATGTGCCTTTATCGACAGTCTAAAATTAAATATTTATACATGAAAGGACACTACCATGGAATTCAATTCACTTAAACCTAATGAAAACAAAAATCTTAACATCACAACTGACTTCGGAACTTACTCACGCTACCCTGTCAGAACACACGTTATAATGAGCGGTGAAAACATTAATGATATTATCGACCAATATCTGCCGCAAAGGCCATCAAGCAACGACTTCGTTTTTATCAGCGAAAAGGTTATTGCAATCTGCCAAGGACGAGCCTTCGACATTGACGATATTCATCCCTCGCCTCTTGCAAAAATAATGTGTAAGTTTGTTTACAAGTCACCTTACGGTATCGGGCTTGGCTCTCCGTGGACAATGGAATTGGCTCTTCGCGATGTCGGTGTTCCGAAAATGATGCTTGCTGCGGTTTGCTCTGCTGTCACAAAGCCGTTCGGTGTCAGAGGTGTGTTTTACAAAATTGCCGGCACAAAGGCAAGAGCAATTGACGGCCCATGTGACTGCACAATTCCGCCGTATAATCATTATGCAAAGCTTGCACCGAAAGATCCTGATAAAGTTGCTGAAAAGTTAGAGAAAAAACTCGGCTGCAAGGTAGTTATTATCGATGCGAATGACATCGGTGTAGAGGTGCTTGGCAGAAGTGATGAAGAAATAAGCGTTGAATTTTGCAAGCAGGTGTTCACGGACAACCCTCTGGGGCAATCGTCGCAGTCCACACCGATTGCAGTTGTGAGAAAAGTTGATTAATAAAATATGCGGGTAAGATTGTTCCTTTAGAACGCTCTCACCCGCATATTAAAATTATTTGCTATTTTTAGATGGTAGACCGAAAAATATAAACAGGGTTGCAGGGATAATGCTCAGCACAAACAATACAAATGAAAGAATGTGACTGCTGAAATACTGATACATCAACCGAAATGCTTGCGGTTGGAATAATACTGCCAAACCAACAGCAACGGCAAATATCGCGCTGACAAGCACCGCTCCGGATGCCGCATCTTTAGCCTTTTTTGCAAATTCGTTATATTCACTAGTCATCATATCAATCGCATTCTCAATTGCCGTATTAAAAAGTTCACCGGACAGAACCAAAGCACAAGCAATAAGCAATGCACACCAATCGCCGCGGTTCAGCGTGAACCAATCGGTCAAACCAAGAATCGAAAACATATATACTATACACGTAAGATGAATACGCATGTTTCTTTCGGTTTTTATTGTTGCTCCTATGCCGCGAAATGCATAGAAAAAACCTTTGAATAACTTTTTATAATGTTCCATATCAAATTATGCTTATTCTTCCATTGTATAGTAACTGCCGCTTCTGACAAGTCCGAGTTGGGTAAGAACCGCTTCTTCTTTTTCGCGCATACGAACCAGTTCAAGACCGCCCGCTTCATGGTCATAGCCGAGAAGATGCAACATTGAGTGAACTGTAAGAAAGCCGATTTCTCTGTTGAGAGAATGACCGTAAAGTTCAGCCTGCTTCACTGCGTGCTCAATTGAAATAACAATATCACCCAAAAGCTGAGCGCCTGTATCATTGTTAACGTCATAAACACCGTCAACACCGAGCGGAAAAGACAACACATCTGTTGAGCGGTCAACGTTTCGATATTCCTTGTTTAATTTATGTATCTGCTCATCATCAACAATTGTAACGCTGATTTCTGTCGGACCTTTAAAATTCTCGTTAATGAGAACGGCATTACAGCAACGTCTGATGAGCATACGTACACCTGTAGGAATTTTTACTGCATTCTGATCATTGGTAATTACAACTTTGATTTTATCTTTCATTTTCTTTTCCTTGCCTCCTCATATTTTTCATATGCCTTTATGATATCCTGAACCAATCTGTGACGAACAACATCTTTTTCAGAAAATTTAATTGTTTCAATATCGTCAACATTTTTTAGTATTTTGATTACATCAACAAGTCCTGAACGCTTTCCGTCAGGCAAATCTATTTGAGTGATATCACCTGTTACAACGATTTTTGAATTAAAACCAAGTCTTGTGAGAAACATTTTCATCTGTTCCGGAGTTGTGTTCTGTGCTTCATCAAGGATAATAAAGCTGTCATCAAGAGTTCGGCCTCTCATATATGCAAGCGGTGCAACTTCAATGCTTCCGCGTTCCTGATATCGCTGAAAGTTTTCAGCACCAAGCATGTCGAACAATGCATCATAAAGCGGCCTGAGATAAGGATCGACTTTTTGCTGTAAGTCGCCGGGCAAAAATCCGAGTTTTTCACCTGCTTCAACAGCCGGTCTTGTGAGAATTATTCTGTTTACCTCTTTGGCACGAAATGCGCTGACTGCCAGGGCAACAGCAAGATAAGTCTTGCCCGTACCGGCAGGACCGATACCTAAAACAATAGTATTGTTTCTGATTGCTTCGATATATTTTTTCTGACCGAGTGTTTTTGCTTTAACCGGCTTACCCTTTGAAGTGATACACACACAGTCTGAAGACATTGCAGGCAGCTTGTCCTCATCGCCCTCACGAACAAGAGACAACACATAGCGCACATTTTGTTCGTTGAGAGTTTCGCCTTTGTTAACAAGCGCAAGTAAACCGTTAACGGCCTTTTCCGCTAAAGCAACATTCTCCGCTTCACCCTGTATTTTTAATTCAGAGCCACGGCTTATTACTTTAACGTTAAACTCTTTTTCAATAAGTATTATATTTTCATCAAATGAGCCGAATAAGCTGACCGCATATTCCATGCGTTCAATATTAATAATATGCTCAAACAAATATCAACACCTCCGAAGATGCGGAATACATCATGAAAATAAACCATTGCCGAGTTATTACAGAATTTCTGCAAACTCCATTAAGTCATAAAATCCTGCAAAACGAGGATATTTAACTATATATGACAAACAGAATCAAACTGCCCCATAATTAATTTTATTATAACATATTTTTTGAAATTGTGAATAGTTTTAATAAAAAATGTCATAAAATTTCTCATTGCTGCATTTCAATTTTCTGCTTTTCACCCATAAAGTCTATACATTCATTGTTTCCCGAAACTGATAACATATTATTTTTCATTGAAACTTTAATTTTCGATGATGTAATCAAAGTGTTTTTATATTTTTCATATGTTTCACATGTATATTCATCAAAAGCAATTGACGAAAGATTCGGATAGGTATTCTCTTTCACTTCATAATAGGCTCTTGTTTTGGCAGTAATTCCGAAAGGAAGTTCGAAAGAACCATAGTTCAGATATTTTTCCGATGTGTATTCATCATAATTATCTTCACCTGAGAAAAATCCCAAAGGTATTTTCAAAAAGAAAAAGTTGAGCACTTTTACTGTGTTAATTTTCTGATATTGTTTTATCTCTGCTTTAGCGGCAGTTTTGGTTTGGTACGTGTCATTGTGAAGAGCCAGTATCTCTCCCCTGGCTTCGAGAAACTGCGAAGAAGTATCACGATTTTCAATAATACCGCTAATCAGTAAATCGCCTTTTTCCACTCCGTTGCCCTCATAGTTCGCCTTTTTTCCATTATATATATCCATGGATAAAATCAAGCCGTCAAAATCTGCAACGATATTACTTGGTTCTGTATAAGTTTCATCCTCCGGTTTCGGCTCATAATCTCGTACTTCAACAACTGCACGGCAACCTTTAATGTTAACAGCCATCCATGAGAGTTTGCCGCTTAGTTTCATCATTGCCAAACGAACAACTTCGCTTTCGTCAATATCTGAAGAAAGAGCACCTCTCTTAAGTCCCAAATCATAAACCGTTTGAAGAATTTCATCAGAACTTATTTTTTCTCCGCCTGTTGTTTCAATGTTCCAGATAAAAAGCGACATTGTGCTCATAAATATCACAAAAAAAGCAGCACCGATAACAAGTCCGATTCTGTTTTTGTGGCGGTTAATGAAAAAAGGCATACCATACTTGTGAACCGCCTTAATTTTCATACCTGACTTTTTTGCAATATGGCGTAGTTTTTTATAGTTTTTGATTTTTGTATCTGCAATGATTGAGTTTTCATTTACTTCAATATTTCTTATATAAATGCCCTGTGTCGCACACAGATTTATAAATCGTTCACCGAAACCGCCGCTTGCGCAAAATGTTACGTATCCGAAAAGGCGGCGAAACAAATTAATAATAAACACGTTAAATCACCTCATGAACAAAATTCAACAGACAAAATGATTCCGTTAACAGAAATTCTGTCAGTTGACAGTGCACGTATACTCAAGTTATCTCCGCAAAACTTAACAAGTATGTGTCCGCAGTTTATTCTCACCACGTTTCCGTCATATTCAATAATGCCCTTGCATCCCTCAACACAGGCACAGCAATTTGAATTGAACTCAATATGCGGCAATTGGAATCCGCTGTCCGGGTTATGCTCCAAAAATACATCAGTCGGTTTTCGCGCTCTTTGTTTCATAGCTTACCTCGCAAATCAATCATAACTTCCTTAAATTTTATGAGAAACTTCGATTGTTTATTAATAATAAGCCGCAATTTTAAAACATATCATTTAACGGTGGTTGAAATGAGAATTAATAAATTTATTAAAAGTGAACACTTGAAAAACAGCAGAATCGCATTTACCTATCTTACGATTTCACTTGTTGTGTTTACGATTGCTTTTTTACTTTTGAGGTTTCCGTCACAATCGGGTGAAGGAGTTGTTTCAGGTATTAATCTGTGCGTAAAAACCGTCATACCCTCTTTGTTTCCGTTTATGGTATTATCATCTTTTTTTGCGGAAAGCGGACTTTGTGATAAAATCGGCGCTTTGTTTGAAAAGATAACATATCTTATTTTCAGACAGCCGGGAGTAAGTTCGGCGGTAATACTGCTGTCAAACATTGGCGGACTTCCCATTGGGGCGAAAATGGTGAAACAACTTTATGAAAGCGGACAGCTGACAAAGGATCAGGGACAACGATTACTCTTGTTCTGCATAAATCCGGGGCCTGCTTTTGTAATAAGTTCAGTCGGGCACTATATGCTCGGTTCATCTAAAGCCGGTGTAATTCTTTTTGTTTCGCAATTTTCAGCTTCAATGGTGCTCGGATTTTTGACACGATTTATTTCAGATGAAAATAACTGCAAAAAGCTTGATAAAATCAGTCAAGTTAAACCAAAAACTGTTCCTGCACTTGTTGAGGCTGTTTCGCAAAGCAGTTCGGGCATGATTGCAATCTGCAGTTGGGTGATAATTTTCTCATCACTTGAACAGCTTATTGAAGTGTTCGATTTCTCAAGCGGAACAAAGCTGTTTCTCAGCTGTGTTCTTGAAATAACTAATGGATGCAAGGCGGCAAGCGGCATGGTTCCGATACCGATTATTGCGGGAATTATCGGTTGGAGCGGAATATGTGCTCATTTTCAAGTTATGGCGAGTGTTATAAAGCTGCAAATGAAACTTAAATACTTCATCACAGGCAGAATAATAAGCGGTGCAATTGCTGTGATTGTATGTCAGACACTGTTATATTTCTTCCCGATTGAAGAATCGGTATTTTTGTCAAATGTTCAGAATGTCAGCGCATCATCTTCGGCATGCATTTCGGTTTCAATCGGCATGTTTTTTATGTGCTTGATATTGCTTTTCGGAGGTAACTTCAAAATTGAAAAAATTAAAAACATCAAGAAACACCATATTGACAGAGATGTTCTGTTAAAATAAAAAATTTGTTGAAATTGCCGCTGTTATATGATACAATGAATGAGATAACGGAGGTGATTTTGTTGAGGCAGAAACTGCTTAATGATAAAGACTATGTCCCCGGATGTGCACTTTGCAAAAACGGTCATGTGCCAAAGGATAACTCAGTAATTTTGTGCAAATATAAGGGCATTACAAATCCTGATGATTCATGCAAAAAATTCAAATATGACCCTTTGAAGCGTGTACCGACAAAAATAAAAATCTCCACCGATTTCAGTGAAGAAGATTTTAAACTTTAAAATGTAACTATAGAATAAGTGACTGCCAATGTGACAGCCACTTTTTATTTATTCACTTTTCAACTTTTTTATAACCGTCCAAGCATTAATGAGTCTTTCAATAGACCACATTGCATTTGCAGGACTTGTTGATGGCAGTTTGACTGCTTCAATACTCGTATTCGGATAAATCAATTTCTGATAATACTGATACGAAGTTGCGCCGTTGCAGAAAATACGTGTTATCTTTGTTTCCTTGAGAATTTTACCAATATCATTCGGCTTAACATTGCGAATTGAACTGTCCTGCGAACCAACAATTTCACATTGCCCTATACTGTCCCAAAGTGCAAGGTCGTTATTTAAAATCAGTTCTCTCTTTTCTTCGATTGTAACAGGAACGGATGAATCGGTTACTGCGGCGATCACTTTCCAAAATCTGTTCTGCGGATGATGATAGAAAAATTCGCCCTCACGTGATTTGATTGACGGAAATGAGCCGAGTATAAGAGTGTCCGAATTCTCATGATACAGCGGCGGTATTGGATGAACTATGATTTCTCCCATATCGGCCGCCTTATTTGAAATACATAAACAGCTGACACTTGATCATACCGTTATATAACTTTCTGCGCTTATCAGCCTTTTTGCCAAAAAACACTTCAAAATCTTCAGATGGACTGATTACATAATATGCCCAACCGTGACGGGAAACAAAACGTTCACCCATCACCTTATAAAGCCTCTCTGCCTCTTTCAAATCAAGCAATCTTTCACCGTAAGGCGGATTGCAAATTACAGTGCCTTTTTCGCTTTTCGGATTAAATGCACAGATATCTCTTTTTTCAAAAGTGATATATTTGTCAACACCTGCTCTGACAGCATTAGCTTTTGCAAATTCAAGTGATTTTTCGTCAATGTCAGAACCATATGCAACGAATCTGCTTTCGGTGTTTTCAAGCGATTTTGCACGTTCTCTTTCTTCATTCCAAACACTTTCCGGAATATTCTGCCAGCGTTCAGCCGAAAAATGGCGATGAAGTCCCGGAGCGATATTATTTGCAAGCATTGCGCCCTCAATCAGGATAGTACCCGAACCGCACATCGGATCATACAGAGTATGATAATCACGAAGCCTTGCAAGACAGCAAAGAGATGCGGCAAGTGTTTCTTTAATAGGAGCACCGCCTGCTTCAAGGCGATATCCGCGCTTGTGAAGTCCCATTCCGGATGTATCGATCAAAAGGCTTACTTTGTCTTTCATGATTGAAAACTGAATTTGATATGTAGGTCCTGTTTCATCAAACCATGAAATATTATATTTTGACTTGAGTCTTTCAACAACAGCCTTTTTGATAATAGACTGACAGTCACTGACTGAGAAAAGTGTTGAATTGATTGAATAGCCCTTAACGGGGAATGCATCATACGCACCGATCCACTCCTCCCACGGAAGAGCCTTAGTTCCCTGGAAAAGTTCTTCAAAACTGCGAGCCTCAAATGAGCCGACAAGAATTTGAATTCTCTCTGCATAACGAGAGCAAATGTTGGCTCTTGCAAGGATATGTTCATCACCGCTGAAAAGCACTCTGCCGTTTTCAGCAGCAACATTCTCTGCTCCGATGGCTTTCATTTCATCAGCAATAAGTTTTTCAAGTCCAAGTAAACACGGAATAACAAAATTTATTTGCATTTTCCACACTCCTTTCTTTTGACAAAACATCAGCGGCAGACTAATCTGCCGCTGAATATATAACTTTAGCAGTTAAAGAATTTTAACATAAAACTCAAATAAAATCAATCGGTTTCAGGAATAATTAAGCCGTAACCGCCGTCTTTTCTTGCATAAACAACACAAATTTTCTCATTTGCACTGTTGAAGAACATATAGAACTGATGGTCAAGCAGGTTCATCTGAAGAATCGCTTCATCAACACTCTGCGGCTTTAGAGGAATTTCCTTTGAACGTACAACGCTGTATTCATCTTCAGATTCAATCTTATCAATTGCTTCAAAAGGTTCAAATGCGCCCTGACGCAAACGTTTTTCAACCCTTGTTTTGTTTTTGCGAATTTGACGCACAAGCGAATCAACGCATCTGTCAAGTGCATCGTTCATGTTGATCGCCCTTTCCTGTGCGCGGAAGAACATTCCGTCATGGAAAATCGTCACTTCAACAATTGTTTCGTTTCTTTCAATCGTTGCCGTAATTTTCGCCTCAGACTCGCTGCCGAAAAATCTTTCGACTTTTTCAAGTCGTTTTGCGGCTCTTTCTTTAAATGAATCTCTTGGTGTGCATCTTCTGCCGATAACTGTTATTTTCATAACGTCATCTCCTTTCTATAATCAACCCTGAATACAGGGGAGTTTTTGCTGACTTTTTATATAATTATCTTATCCTTCTTTCATTTACATTATAGCACTATTATACATAAAAATAAAGATATTTTTGAAAAT